>JAIRKT010000060.1 GCA_031259965.1 Christensenellaceae bacterium
ATATACTAGCAAAATAACTAATATTAAATATGATTTAAATTTTAAAATGCTAAAAAAAAATTAATCTCTATTGATTAATTTTTTCTGGGATGTAAATTTAGGTTTCTGGTTGTCCCCTATAATTATTTTTGACTAAAAAATGATTTGTGAAAAAGGAATTTTTCTTCTTTTATTTGAGATAGAAACAGCCGAAAAACATGCTTTTTCGGCAAAAGGGCGGAGTTATCTATGTTAATTAAAAAGAAAATTTAATTAAGTTTGCAAGATATACACTTTCAGTAGTTGTAGTAGAGATCAATCCTTTGATAATAATATTTAAAAACTAAAAAAACGCCCTGAGGTTATCAGGGCGGTTTTTTAAGAAGGAAAGATATATGGATGAAACATATCTATTGTATATTAACAAGTTTGGACGAAAACACTCTACATATATGATTTTTAAAAACATGGTAGTGGTTGCATCTTAATCATCTTGCAAAGCATCATAGCCCTCTTCGTTAGTTCTAATTTTAACTACATTGTTAACATCATACACGAAGATTTTTCCGTCGCCGTAATTGCCTGTAAAGAGGACTTTTTTGGTAGTCTCGATTACACTGCGAACTGGGACCTTGCAAACAACAATTTCAACTTTAAATTTTGGTAACAGATTGACATCAACTGGTGCACCTCTGTAATATTCGGTATGGCCTTTTTGCATTCCAAAGCCCATTACATTTGTAACTGTCATGCCAGTTATCCCAATATTATTAAGTGCTATTTTAAGATCATCAAATTTTGAGGGGTTTGATATAATAACAATTTTGGTGAATTTGTTTTTATCAATAGGTTCACTGTCGATAGCCGCTTCACCACCCTCATTGTTATACTCAACGCTTACAGAGGTGTCAGCAGTTGCAGGCAGACTTGTATATGATACACCATCGCTTGAGGAGGATGCTGTTGCAAAACCAGCAAAGCTTGTCGCCAATCCATGTTCTGAAATATCGAGTCCTGCGATTTCTTCTTCTGGTCTTACTCGGAGGCCAATGGTTTTTTTGAGCAAAACAAACACACCTAGCATAGCTGCTCCGACGTATGCTGCTACGACAACGACACCAAGTATTTGCACACCTAAGAGTCTAAAGCCTTCGCCATAGAGCAGACCCTCCGAAGTGCTGAATAAACCGACTAATATTGTTCCTACTGCACCGCATACACCATGGACGGCTACGGCGCCGACAGGATCGTCAACTTTAAGTTTTTTGTCAATGAATTCTACAGCAGGTACAATTATTAGACCAGCTATTAGGCCTATAAAAAATGCTCCGACTGGATTTACTGCATCAGCTCCTGCTGTGATTGCGACTAAACCAGCTAACGCGCCATTAAATGTCATAGAAACGTCTGGCTTCTTGTATTTGACCCAACTGAATATCAAAGCGGTTATTGTTGACGTTGCAGCTGCTAAGTTAGTGGTTACAAAAACTAAGCCCATTGATGCGAGTGAAGCGTCATCTGATGCTGCAGTGGTGGAACCTCCGTTAAATCCAAACCAGCAAAACCATAATATAAATACGCCTAAAGCGACAATTGCCATATTGTGGCCCAAAATTGCTTTTGGTTTACCTTTTTTATCATATTTTCCAATACGTGGACCGAGGACTAGTGCGCCTACGAATGCAGCTACACCACCTACCATATGAACTGCAGTTGAACCAGCGAAGTCGTGGAAACCTAATTGTGATAACCAACCACCGCCCCATATCCAGTGACCTGATATTGGATAAATAATCATTGAGATCATAGCGCTATAAATCAAGTAACTTATGAACTTCGTGCGTTCAGCCATTGCTCCAGATACGATAGTAGCTGCTGTTGCGCAGAAAACAGTTTGGAATATGACAAATGCATATGATGGGAATGAGGAATCATAATTATTCTGTATAAATAGATCAGGAGTTCCAATAAACCCACCTGCGTCTGTTCCGAACATCAAACCAAATCCTAAAAGCCAGAACACTATAGTACCTACGGCAAAGTCCATAAGGTTTTTCATTATAATATTTCCTGTATTTTTGAATCTGGTGAGACCTGCTTCAACCATTGCAAATCCAGCTTGCATGAAGAAGACTAAGGCTGCTGCCAGTAAAACCCAAATTGTATCTGCTGATGAAAAAAGAGCGGGTATGATCTCTTCAGCAGATGATAACATAGTTTCCATAAAAATTCTCCTAATAAAATAAATTTGAATGATTTATATAAATCAACAAGGGCGCGTTAATTAAAATTAAATAACTACCACGCCCTTGTGAGATATAGATTAAATTGTTTTTCAAGAGGCTGTAGCCTCTCTTATTATACTGAAAATGTCTGCTTCAGTCAAGAAGTTATTAATTTTTTCTTATACTGAAAACAAAAGATCAGAATATGATGGGAATGGCCAGTATATTTCAGCTGTATATACTTCTAATGTGTCGGCTGCTTCTCTGAGTTCTGCCATAGCAGGGACTATTGCAGATCTAAAGAATCGAGCTTCTTTAGTGCAATCACCCATTTCCTCAGCCTCAGACAACTTTGATTCAAGAGATTCTGTTCTGTTATATATTTTGAGTAACAGGTCACTTAATTTTGTAATTAAAGCCTTTTCAAGTTCTATAGGAATTAATTTACCAACGTCAAGTTTTGCTTTAGCTGTTTGTGCTAATTTCCCAACATATTTTTCGCCAGCAGGAATTATATCTTTTCTTGCCATATCAATCATTGTTAGGGCTTCAATCTTAACGGTTTTGACATAGGTTTCAACTAGAATTTCATAACGAGACCGCATTTCAAGTTCACTTAAAATTTTAAATTTTTCGAACAGTTTAATATTTTTATCAGCGATGAATTCTGGCAGCGCATCTATAGTAGAAGTAAGATTTAATAGACCGCGTTTTGTTGCTTCTTTGACCCATTCATCAGTGTAACCATTTCCGTTGAATATAATTCGTCTATGCTTTGCAAGATTTTCTGCTATGAGGATTTGCAATGTAGCATTGAAATCTTTAGCTTTCTCCAGTGTATCAGCAAATGTGCATAACGCATCTGCTACGATTGTATTTAAAACGAAATTTGGACCTGAAATAGAAAATGCAGAGCCAGGCATTCTAAACTCAAATTTGTTTCCAGTAAACGCAAATGGAGATGTTCTGTTTCTGTCTGTGTTATCCTTAGGAATTTTAGGCAGACTACCTACTCCTATCTCAATATAACTTTCTTCTTTCTTATTATATTTCTTGCTATCAACTATACTATTAACTATGTCTGTTAGAACATCTCCTAAAAAGACAGAGATAATAGCAGGTGGTGCTTCCGCAGCACCCAGACGATGGTCGTTACCAGCGCTTGCAACAGATGCTCTAAGCAAATCTTGATAATCGTCAACTGCGCCTAGAATTGCCGTTAAAAACAACAGGAATTGGGCATTTTCTTCGGGTGATGAACCTGGATCCAACAAATTAACGCCAGTATCTGTTGAAATTGACCAGTTATTGTGTTTTCCACTACCATTAATCCCAGCGAATGGTTTTTCATGAAGCAAGCAGGTTAATCCATGCTTAGGAGCTATTTTTTTCATTAATTCCATGACCAACTGGTTATGATCAGTGGCTGTGTTTGTTGTGCTGTAAATAGGCGCGAGTTCGTGTTGTGATGGTGCAACTTCGTTATGTTTTGTTTTTGACAAAATGCCTAATTTCCATAATTCCAGATCAAGGTCAGCCATGTATTCAGCTACTCTAGATTTAATTGCACCAAAATAATGATCTTCTAATTCTTGTCCCCGTGGTGGTTTTGCACCAAACAGTGTTCTGCCTGTTAAAATTAGATCACGACGTTTTTCGTAGAGATCCTTGTTTATAAGAAAATATTCTTGCTCAGGGCCTACTGTTGATATAACGCTTTTTGCAGATGTATTACCAAATAACCTTAAAATTCTTAAGGCTTGGGTGTTCAATGCGTCAATAGATCGTAGCAGAGGTGTTTTTTTGTCTAATGCCTCGCCACCATATGAACAGAATGCAGTAGGAATGCAAAGGGCATTATCTTTAATGAATGCATAAGAAGTAGGATCCCAGGCTGTATAACCGCGTGCTTCAAATGTCATTCGAATACCACCTGATGGAAAGCTCGAGGCATCGGGTTCACCTTTGATCAATTCCTTACCAGAAAATTCCATTATGATTTTGCCTTCTGCTGTAGGTGATATAAAACTATCATGTTTTTCCGCAGTTGAACCTGTCATGGGTTGAAACCAATGTGTAAAGTGAGTTACACCTTTTGAAACTGCCCAATCTTTCATAGCGTTAGCAATTGAATTTGCAACGTCTAACTCTAAAGATTTGCCATCTGCAATAGCCCGCTTTAAGGCTTTGTAGGTGTCTTTAGGTAATCGCTCGCGCATAATCGCTTCGCCAAAAACTAATTCACCAAACATCTCGGGAATTTTGTTCATCATATACTCTCCTTTAATAAAAATAAAAAAGACGCCACGAAAAAGAATCGTAGCGCCTTTGCTATATCTAGTATTTTAATATTAAATGCTATCGGTGTCAAGAAAAAACGAGAGGCATTTTAAATTTTGCTAAAAAAAGTTAATTGTAAATAAAAAGTAAAACTCAGCGCACTGAAATTAAATGTTTATTAGTAATTGAAAACACCGCTAGTTAGAATAACGTGCTAATAGGGCACTTGTAGTTATTTTGAAACAGATTTCAAATTGTGGAGAACATTTGTAGAAAAAGCATTCTGTTTTGGCTGTATGCGATTAATTGCCTCTTCAATTAAAATGCTTATCAATTTCGAATAAGATATGTTTTCGAATAAATAATGGGCTAGGGAGCCAGGAATTGTATTAATTTCGTTTAAATATAACTTTCCATCTGCATATAAATAATCAAAGCGCACAATACCAAAAAGATTTAGTTTTTTGCAAATCAGATTGCTTGTAGTTGAAACTAATTCGGTTAATTGCTTTATCAAAGGCGCGTTTGTAGTTGTCCTTTTTTTTAATTCACATTTCGAACATGCGCCTTTATTATATTTGTCATTAAAAGACAAAATTTCACCCGATGACACAGGCGATTCGATTTTTGAGAGAATAATGGAATTTGATCTTATTAAAGCCGCTTGATTCAATTCCAAATAGTCAGTCAGTCCTTTTTCTAAAAGAACCCTGCTTCCAAATTTTCTTGATAATTCTATTGCAATATTTATTTCATTTATTGATTTAACATAGCTAACACCTATACTGCTACCTTGTGCTGTGGGTTTTACTACTATAGGAAATTTTAGTTTTGCTATTATATCTTCAATTTCACTATTAGAAGCCCATGCATCTATTTCATAACCTTCAATGACACTAAATCCATAACTTTTCAAGATTTCCTTACAATATATTTTGTCCATGCAAATAGCGGATGACAGCATGTCACATGTGGTATAAGGGATGTTATTAGTCTCAAAAAAACCCTGCCATTGTCCAGACTCGCCTTCTCCACCATGTGCTAGTATTAGTGCACAATCAATTTTGCATATTTTAACTAATTTTCTCAGACTCTTTAGCTCATATAAATAGTTATGCATCACACCAACTTTTCTGAAATTTGCAGGATTAAAATTAATGAGATTTTTAAGGTCAAACAATCCATTATCTGTATACCAGTTTGAATGCTTTACGTAAATTGGTATAATTTTATATCCTTTTATAGGTGCTGCGCAAATCGCCTCTACACCAGTAATAATTGAGATATCATGTTCACACGAGTCTCCACCAAAAATAGCAATAACATTTTTCATTTAGCCTCCATTTTAAGGGATGTCATTTTGAACAAGCAAAACATCTCCAGGTTTTAATATACTTTTTAGTGCCTTAGTTGTCTCTTTAAAGTCACCAAATTTTAAAATTTTACCACTAAAACCTGCAGAATCAATTCCTTTTAATAGGGCACTAGAATTAGGGCCTGTTAATATTATAAGATCCGCACTTTTTGCAATCATCATTCCTAATTCTTGATTAACACGCTTGTTGATAATGCCCAGTTCTATAATTCCTTGTGAAAAAACAATTTTGCGCCCTTTAAATAACTTCAAAACTTCTAAGGCGAATAGTGAACCATCTATGTTTGCATTATAGCTATCATCAATTATTGTAATTTCACCAGTATTTTTTAAAAGCTCTAATCTATGATGAGTTGGATTTAAATTTGAAATCGCGGATTTTATTTCTTCAAGTCCAATTCCTAGTTTATGGGCTAGAACTGTACACATCAAAATATTTAGCACATTATGCCTGCCTAATAGTTTAGTTGAAACACTGATAGTGGTTTCAAACCCAAAGATATCAAAACTTAGTCCGTTTGTGCTTAGTTTTATGTTTTTTGCATAGATGCCTTCTTCTGAATTTATGCTCACTGTTTGAGATTCGCCATGAAATCTGGTTTTTAACGATTTGGTTTTTTTATCGTCGCCATTAAAAACCATAAAACCATTGGGTGGCATCATATCTATTAATTCACATTTGGCTTTTATTATTTTTCCCAAACTACCAAACTCCCCTAAATGCTGGTTTCCAATGCCAGTTATAATGCCATATTGAGGATTAACAATGTCACATAGTTTTTTAATATCACCGCATCGTCTTGCACCCATTTCCGCAATAAAAACTTCCTCATCGCCAGTTAATTCATTTGTTGTTAAATAAATTCCCATCGGTGTGTTTCTGCTTTTATCAGTTTTTAAGACTTTATATTTTGTCGAGAGCATTGCAGTTAGAATGTTCTTACAACTAGTTTTGCCATAACTACCTGTAATCCCTATTTTAATAGCATTGATTTTGTTTAATTTTAATTTTGCCCTTTTAATGTATCTAGTATTATTGAGAAACTCAAATGGAGCGATAATAAGGTTTACTAAGATAACGATAGGATTAGATAATATAAGCAAACTGATTGATATTAATCTTGATATAATTAGTTCAAAATGCAACATACAGGTCGCGGAATGCATAATAGCTAAAATACATACATATAATACATATAGTCTAATGGCACGATTTGTGAATTTAAATTTGGTGCGCAAATTTAAATAACTTCTACAATAATAAATAATATGTGCTGTTAAGATAAACATAGTTGTTGCGGAGTTTATAATATAATTTAACCGGGTAGTAATTAATGCTACTGAAGCTGACAATAAAAGCAATAGAAATTCGATTAGCTGTTTTAGGGATTTTGGTTGCAAATATGCCGTTTTACTCACGCGATACCCATTTAACTGTATTGAAATGAGCATACGTATTCCAATAAACATAGATGATATAACAAATAATGCACTAATAACAGATTCAATTATTATCAATAGAGTCCCCCATAAATTCTTTTATAATTGATATAGTTTCACCTGGTTTTTCCAGATGACAAAAATGTCCACAGTTTTTTAAAATTATTGTTTTATTGTGCTTTATCATTTTAGATAATTTGCATATCATATGCGGTTTTATATCTTTATCATTTGAACCTGCTATTACGAGTGTTGGTGCTTGTATTAGCGGTAGCAAAGGATTTAAGTGTTCTTTGATTATATTTTTAAAAGACAATCGCAGATAACTACTAGAATTAATATAATCGAGTGATCCGAAATTTGCAACAGACAAACCAAAATACTTTTTAAACTTAAAATGATAAATTTTGAAATAGTACTTAATACTACGTCTTGGCTTAATGCCTGCTGGGTTTAACAATATTAGTTTATCAACAATTTCTGGATAATGTGCACTCAAAAATATTGATACTCTAGCTCCGAATGAATGCCCTATTAGTGTTAATTTTTTTATTTTATATGCGTCTATAATATCAAGTATCGAATCTGCAAAATCTTTTAAGTATAATGCGCGATCTGGATGTCTAGATTTTCCAAAACCATAAAAATCTACAAGTAAAATTCTAAACTCAACGCTAAGTTCTTTTGCGATATTTTGCACGTTTTTCTGGTCACAACCCCAGCCATGCATAATCAAGATGTCTGACCCAGACCCCATTTGAGTGTGATTTATTAAACTAATGGATGCCTCCTATTAAAAAATGGCCGATGTTTGGTGCGTGATTATTAATTTTCAAATTTAAACGCAAAGCATATTTTTAAACCCCATTTTTTTTATGCACTCTAGCAGCTTTTAAATTCTCCATGCCTTTTATTTAATGATTCAATTATTTGTTCTGCGACCAAATCCTAGCTTCTTATTATTACGCCCTATTGCTGTATTATGATATGCTCTTCATTTGCTATTTGTGAATGATCACCATATGCAATTATAACATTGTTTTCTTTTAGCATAGATTATCACAATTGCGAATACTTTTGGTGAATTGTCTGAAATTTACAAAATATAAATTAACGGTAGCTAGTAAACCACTGAAATACAAAGAAGACATTTATTTTACAATTGGAATTAAATTACATTTTTAGATATCTTTATAAGTACTATTTGAAACTCACCAAATTTTTGTGTAAGTGATTGGATAAATTTATTAGTTTTAATTTTTTGAAAACTCGAGGCACTAGTAGTACGCCTCCTTGATTTTGTTTGAAATTTTTGGACAATGTGCACTCAAAAAATAATGCATTCTAGTGTGAACGAATGTCATTAGAGTAGATTTTTTGGTTATAATTCTAGTCTTAGATAGTAAAGATGTCTGGTCTGATTTCATTTAGGCGGGAATTATAAAATTAATGGATTAAAGTTACTAAAAAAATATCCAATATATTAGAGCATGATCACCATTCCCATAATAATTTGGACGCATGCCAGCTTTCAAAAAACCAATTTTTTCATACATTCTAATAGCTGCTAAATTATTTTCGCTTACTTCTAGGGTTGCACAATCTATACAGAGCTCATCCATCTCATTTAGTAATGCCATCACTAGTTTGTGTCCGATTCCTTGCTTTCTATGGTTATGCTCAACTGCTATATTCATGATGTGCCCTTCATTTAGAATTTGTGCAAAACCCCCGTATGCAATTATAATATTGTCTTCTTTTAATACTAAATAATGCTTAATTGGATCTGACAGTTCACTAACAAATAGTTCATAACTCCATGCTAAATCGCCAAATATTAGGCATTCGAGTTTTGCTATTTCAGTTATATCTGATGCGGTCATTTTTTCAAAATGTAAATTAGTCATGTTTTTCTGCGGAGGATTTTTTAATGTAAAAGGGGGTTATTAAATCAACATAATCATTTTTTAAACATTTTTTTTCAAAAGCAATAATTGTTTTTTCAATATCAAAACCTGTAACATAATATTTGGGCTCATCTCTTTTTTCTAATTCATTCAGATCCATTGCAAAATATTCAAGGGAATTTTCTTTTTTTAATAGAGCATAATAACTATTGTTATTGCAACTAAGTAATGCTAATCCATAATCTTTGTCAACTAAAATGGGTTCAAGTGAAGTTAGTGAAACTCTTTTTGCACCGACTGCAAAAGCTAACGCATTACACGTTGCGGCGCCTATTCTAATTCCAGTGAACGAGCCGGGCCCTGATATTGCGCATATTACGTTCAAGTCTGATGTCTGGATATTTGCTTTTGTTAAAAGGTCATCTATGACAGGCAGAACTTGTGACGCATGTCGTTTTGGTGAGTCAGTGCCAACGTGTGAAAATAAGATTTCGTTTTTGAGCACAAGTACAGATAATTTTGGACTTGTACAATCTACAATCAAAGCATTCATAAATTTGACAATCCCTTTATTTTAATTTGGCGCGTGCAAAAATCAATTGTATTTATATCAATTGATATTAGATTTTCGCGCAAGTTATTCAGCTTGTTCCATTCTATAATCACCAGTGAATTAGAATAAAAACAATCATCAATACCTAGTTCATACAACTCATCATTTGAATTAATCCTATACATGTCCAAGTGATAAATATCAAAAAATCCTTTATATTCTTTTATTATATTATAAGTAGGACTGACAACTTGCTTTTTTACGCCTAATGCTTTAATAATCCCACTAGCAAATGCGGTTTTTCCAGCACCCAAGTTGCCATGCAAAGTTATGACATCTCCACCTTTAAGAAATTGTGCAACCAAATTTGCAATTTTGTATGTTTGAATTAAATTGTTTGATTGAAAAAATATCATAGATGGAGTATTCGTGATAGGCGCTTATACAGAGCATATGTTAATATGCTAGTTGCGACCGATTTAATGAGATTAAAGGCTACACTATATCCAAATGCAAATTGAACTCTATAATCTCGCAAGATAGGTGTAACAAATTCGGTGTAGAATGGTACGACTATAAAGTAATTTGATAATGCACCTACAATAACACAAGTTAAAATACCAACCAGCATGCCTATTAAAGCACCTTTTTTAGACTTGTGATATTTGTATATGATAGAAGCAGGTAATACTAATGCCACTGATACTATAAAATTACTAAGTTCACCGACACCTGCACTTTCGGTTGGATCTGTTAAAAATTTAACAAAAACCTTTATAGCCTCAATAGACACACCAGCGACTGGTCCCATAGCAAAACCGCCCAAAAGACTCGGGATAGTTGCAAAATCCAGTTTTAGTACATTAAAAGGAGCAGGAAATAAAGGGATTCGAACAAATATATAAAGAATGCTTGACAACGCTGCTAAAACAGCAATTTTTGTGATATAGATTGTTGATTTGCGACGTTTTAATGTTGTGGTATTAATATTATCCGTAATTAAACCTCCTATGACCAGAGTTTTTCTAAATCGAAAAACTTACGTTCCGCTGGTATGAAAATATGTACAATTACGGAACCATAGTCAATGACACACCATCTACCGTCTTGATGACCTTCTTTTCTTAATGGTGTAAGTGAGTCTATTGCGAGTTTATCTTCTACATGATCAGCTAAAGCTCTCACATGTGGCACATTGTTTCCAGTAGCAATAATAAAATAATCCGCAATAATAGTTTTTTCAGAAACATTTATAAGTTCTACGTTTTGAGCTAACTTGTCATTAAGTAAAACTACAATTTTATCTGCTAATTCGCTTGGTAACATTCAATCTCCTAGGCATTTCTGTATTTATTTAAGATAATAATCATAAGCATCCTTGGTTGAAGGATCTAATGTAATTTTTTTATCAAGTAAAAATTCTGTTGTTTTTTTGAGAAGCTTAAGGAATCCTTTGTCAAAATCCTTAACAATAAGCTTTCTGATTTCCTCTATCCCCACAAAATATCGATCTGGTTCGAGTTTGTCCGATGCATAAATTAGTTTGCCAATAGTAGACATTCTAGGTTTTCCTGTCGTATGATATTCGATTGCGTCCAAAATGTCGGGATTTTTAATACCATAAACATCTTCAGCTATAATTTTTCCATCGAATTGATGAATTACTTTATACGGCACGTTATATGATGTTATGGGACTTAAAGGTTCTATCTCTTTTGCACAATCATGTAACAAAGAAGCCAAAAAAACATCTTTATAATTCAAACCCAGTTTAGTGCAAAATGAAGTGGCATATATTGCAGTTCTTGCACTATGTTCAAATCGCTCCTGACTAATGTTAGTTTTTAGCTTGTTGACATAGTAGTTAAATGTATTATACAAGTTGTTCTGTAGGATATAATCTTTGATTGATTCTGGAATCATAGCATCTTTTATAAATCCTGTTTCGATCTGGGCTTTTATTGTTGATGATGAAATTCCATTCCCACCGTAGCCTAATACCTCTATTGTTCCACCATGCTTTGCTAACAAACAATCTCGAGCTTTGAGTTCAAGCTCATTATAACTAAGTCTAGAAAAAACTAATAATGGAATTTGTTTAAGTATAAGATCTGGTCTTTTCCATGTGTCAAAATCCACAAGACTATCACCACCTATTATATATACTAAATCACCTCCATATTTATTAATGAGTTCAGGAATTATTTCATAAGCATAACTATCTGCTTTTGAAAGGCTATTCTCAATGGAATCAATTATAATATAGGGTTTGTCTTTAGCAAAAAGGCGAAGCATCTCAATTCGATTTTTAAATGGTGCTAGATCTTTGTCTTTGTGTGGCGGATTATGAGATGGCACAATAATCAATGCGTCTAAATTAGCAGCCTTTCGCGCTAATTGAATTATATCAACGTGCTCATTATGCAGAGGATCAAAAGCACCGCCAAACAGTCCAAATTTCATCTTTTTATTATAATATTAAAGTTGTAAAATTGCAAATTAAAATTGCAAATTATTGTGCGTGCGTTCATGCATGTAACAAACTGGCTATTTTGAAATTACTAATTTGTAGAGTCTTAATGTTGCCTACTTCCATGCTTAGAAAAATCAAAATCTCGGTTTCAAGAATTAGGTGATTTTCCTTAGGTTTAGCGAGATCTCTATTTTTAAGTTAGAATAGTTTATAACAAAACAGGGAGGGCAATTAGTTTTTAAAACTGATTATTCCTTGTAGTTGATGTTTGGTGGCAAGCATAGAGGAGATAGTATCTGCTTTTACAACATGCAATTAAATAAATCTATATTTTGCATGGAAGTGATCTAATATTGTAGATATTTGAGAGGGCTTAAAAACAATAGTAGAGGTATTGTCGTTTGGGTGTACACCGAAGAATTCGCTATCAAAAATCTCTTTATCTATTAAGAAAAACACGTCAGTTGTTGGTTTCTTTATAATATTTAAGAATGAAACCGATCCAGGTTTTATGTTTAGTTTGTCAAACAACATGTCCGCATCTCCAAAACTTAGTCTCGATTCGCTTAATAGTGCTCTTAAACTTATCAAATCTGCTCGTTTTGAAATTGGTAGAGAATAGAGATAATAATTACTTTTAGAGGCATTCTGCAAAAACAAATTTTTAAATATAACTGCGCCTATGTCGAGGCGGTGTTTTTCGTTATCCGCTTGTGAAAATATTGGAGGATGATCATATACTTTATATGGGATCTGAAGTAGATCAAATAATTCATAAACATCCTGTTTTGCAGTTGAAATTATCATTTAAGTTCCTTTGCAATGCTTAGTTACTAAAGTTAACATATGTTTTAGTTAATAATTAGTTATTACTATTTTATCACAAGCCGATTAAAAACAAAAAATAAAAACGTTTAGATAAACTTTTAAAATATTAAGCAACAATTAATGCAAATAAGCATATTATATATAAAAGTTTAATGGAGTTTTTTTCATGTCAAAATATGTAATAAATGGTGGTAAAAAATTAAACGGAGACATTACTATTCATGGTGCTAAAAACTCAGTATTACCACTTCTTGCTGCATCGATATTGACAGATGAAACTATTAGAATAGGAAATTGCCCAAATCTAGCAGATGTTGAAAACATGATTAGAATTTTGTCAGCACTAGGGGTGCAAGTTGAAAGAGAAGGCAATTATATCGAAATAAAAAGTGGTGGACTGTTTGCTTATGAAATCCCCAAAAGACAGGCGAAGGAATTAAGGAGTTCTGTCTTTTTGATGGGATCTATACTAGGCAGAATGAAAAAGGCAAAAGTGGCATATCCAGGTGGCTGTGATATTGGATTGAGGCCTATTGACATACATCTTAAAGCTCTGTCCGAGTTGAATGTAAAAATAGTCGAAAAATATGGTTATATTAATTGTGACGCTACTAGAATGCGAGCTGCGAATGTTTTTTTAGATTATCCTAGTGTAGGTGCTACTGAAAATATTATGTTACTTGCAGCTATTTCTGATGGCACAACTACAGTATCCAACGCAGCTAGAGAACCTGAAATTATAGAATTACAGAAATTTTTGAATACAATGGGTGCTAAGATAGATGGGGCAGGGACATCTTGTATTAAAATAGAAGGCGTACAGAAGCTGCATGGGACCGATTATTATGCTATGCCAGATAGGATTGTAACAGGCACAATTTTGATGGCTGTGGCAATGTGTGGTGGGAATGTATTGCTAAATGGCACAAATTATACACATATTGATTCACTTATTAGTAAATTAGTTAAAAGTGGTTGCAATATTGCAGTCAAAAGTGATAAAATATGCATACAATCATCAGACAGACTTGCCTCAATGGGTTATATTGAGACAGGCCCATATCCTGGCTATCCTACAGATTTACAAGCTCCGCTAGTAGCATTAGCATCCACAGCAGATGGCACAACTATACTAGTTGAAAACATATTTGAAAACAGATTCAAGCACATTCCTGAATTATGTAAGATGGGTGCTAACATAAAAGTTAAGGATCGCATAGCTTTTATAACTGGAGTCAAACAACTAACAGGTGCCGAAGTTGTTGCAATGGATTTAAGGGGAGGTGCTGCGCTTGTATTAGCAGGTCTTAGCGCTGCACAACTCACTGTAGTTCACGATATTCAGCATATCGAAAGAGGTTATGAGGAAATGGATAAATGTTTTGTGGCACTTGGGGCTGATGTGATAAAAATTAATTAATATTAGAGATGATATGGTGAAGAAAAAAGCATTAGCCATAACTGGCATTATCTTAATATCACTGATTTTGACAGGAGTCATATTTGCAAACGTTACAAGTATTGATCTCATTGAATTGAGATTTGATTCTGCTCCTATGCGATTTGATGAATCCGAAATTTTAGCCGTTTCCAAACTAAAAGCTGGTATGAGCATTTTTTCTGTTGATGAGACCGAACTGACTCAGAAAATAGAAGACAATTTTGTTAGCAGGAATGTTAATGTGAAAAACATAGAGCGGATATGGCCTAACAAAATTGTGATCTACATAAGGGAACGAATACCTGTGTGCCTTATAAAAATTAAAAATTCGGATAGTTACGCCTTAATTGATATGGATTTTCAAATGAATGCAGAAATTTTAAATAATTACGATCCTCAATATATCAGTATTAAAGGAATAGAAGTTGATAATACTTTTAATGTTCCACAATTTGCGGCTATTCGTCAAATTTTAATTGCGTTCACACAAAAGGGTGTGCCATTTTATGCTTTGGCTGGATTAATACGTGAAATAGAATTTAATGAAAAAACTTATACATATTCCGCAAAACTTAAGAACGGAGAAACAATATATGATATACAACATAATGCTACGCTGCCTCCAGTGCTAGATTTTGAAATAGAATAGTAATTATTAAATTTACAAAAATTCATTTAAGCATGAAATAAATGTCAGATTAAAAAAAGTTTGTTGAAATTTTGTGATGTACAAAATGACAGAAAATGCTAGATTTGCAACAAGTGAGTTAAAACACCGATTTATCTAACCAATCCTGCCAATTATTTGCAATATAGATTGACAATTTGATTAAAAAAATATATAATTATTATGTAGAAAAATTAAAAAGGAGTTAACATGAAGAAGGTTATACTTTTAACCATATTTGTTATATCTGTTACAATGCTAGCACTAACTTTTGCATCTTGCTCACCAAAGGAGAGCACGCCGACAATAAAAAAATTCGAAATGTCATTAGCCGATGACGTAGAATTTAAAGTTGGTGACACTCTCGACTATAATGCATTTGTATTTAAAGTTGAATTATCAGATGGAAGCATCAAAACACCTACCTCCACTAATGCAGGGATTGTGTATGATTTAACCGAACTAAAGTTAGTGGATTCTGCTTTTACAGAGGCTGGGGAGTTTACAGTCAGGGCTGTTTACTTAAACGAGTATAAAACTGAAATAAAAATAGTTGTTGAAGAATAATGGATAAAGGTGGGTTATGTTAATATCTAAATTAGTAGGTTCTAGGACAAAGGAGAATCCTGCAGATGCTGTTATAAAGAGTCATGCTTTATTAATTAGAGCTGGCTTCATTAAATCGGTAGCAGGTGGTATCTGGAGTTTTGGAATGCCAGCTAAAAAGATAGCGATGAAAATAGAAAAGATAATTAGAGATGAAATGGATGGGATTGATGGGCAGGAATGTTCATTCCCTGTAGTGATGCCCAAAGAACTTTGGGATGAATCAGGTCGTTATTCATCAATAGGCGATGAGCTAGTGAGATTTGAAGATCGTAATGGTCATAAATTAGTACTAGGAATGACTCATGAAGAAGCTGCTGTTCATTTTGCTCGTGATAATATTACTAGTTATCAACAATTACCTTGTATGATTTATCAAATTCAGACCAAATTCAGAGATGAGGCAAGGTCGAGAGGTGGACTTATCAGGGTACGTGAATTCACAATGAAAGATGCATATTCATTTCATTTGACACAGGATTGCCTAGAAAATTATTATCAAAAGGTCTTTGATGCATATGTTCGTATATTCAAAAGAATAGGACTTAAAAAGATAATTGCGGTCAAATCCGATTCGGGCATGATGGGTGGCAAAATATCACATGAGTTCATGTTTTTATCTGAAATGGGTGAGGATAAAATAGTTATATGCCCTCATTGTGAATATAAGGCGAATATGGAAATTGCTGATGCGATCATATCACCTAACGAAAACAATGACAAAGATACAAATGTTACAGAAGTTTTCACAGGCGATGCTAAAGAGATCGTAGATGTTGTCAAATTTCTAGGAGTAGACGACAAAAAAACCATAAAAGCTGTAGTCTATAATATTAAGTCTAGTAACAAACAAGTGATTTGCTTTATACGCGGTGATCTTGAAGTGAATGAAGCTAAGCTTAAAAAAGTTATAAAAAGTGAGATAGTACCAGTATCTCTTGCTGAATCTAGTGAAATCGTCGCTGGAAACATAGGTCCCATGAATTTAAAAAACAATGGCGATCAAATTATAGTTTATGATAAATCACTAGATGGTGCGACAGGTATGGTAATAGGTGCAAACAAGGCGGGTTATCATATAACTGGTGTTTCGGTGGCTCGGGATCTAAAAATTTCTGATTTTTCTGATATTAGCAAAGTAAAATCGGGAATGCGTTGTATCGTATGTGGAGAGCAAGTTAGCGTTGTCAACGGTATAGAAATTGGTAATATTTTTCAATTGGGAACTAAATATACTACTTCTATGTCTATGCGAGTGCTCAATAATAATGGAGTTGCTGTTAATCCAATAATGGGTTGTTATGGTATCGGAGTTGGCCGAGCGCTAGCTACTGTAGCGGAGGAAACCGCTGATGACAAGGGATTAAACTGGCCATTAGAAATAGCGCCGTGGGAAGTTTATTTGTGTCCTATAAGATATGATAATCCCGATGTAAAGAAATTAACATTGGAATTATACAATGAATTTACCAACGCAGGGATAGAGACCATTTTGGATGATCGCAATGTGACTCCTGGATGTAAATTTGCTGATAGCGAACTTATGGGAATTCCTATAAGGGTTGTTGTTAGTCCCAAACTTTTGAATTCTAATACTTTGGAAATCAAGTTAAGGGGCGTGGATGAATCCAAAATAGTATTAAGAAACGATATAATTAAAATCATACTTGACATAAAAAACTATGTTTGATGATGATTTCTATCTATAGTCCCATTAGCAGGCGTGATAGTAGTTATAAACAACTTAAATGAAAAATGTTCAATAAGCAGTACAGCTTTCCATCGCAATTGATTTTAGACAAAGAAACACTATTGATTAACAATGCTTTTCATCTAAATTCAAAAGGCTAAATGGAAATAGACTACATGAAAGGCTTATAGTGTTTTTGTTTTGTAAAATTCTCAAAGCCTATCAAAGTGATTCTCACAATGATATTTAGACATTCGATAATTTAGGAGATGTATAATGAAAAAACATGTTTATATAAAAATAGTGATATTAATAGCACTACTCGCTGTTATTTCCCTTTTAATTGTAGCTTGCACAGATTCATCGAACACTGATAATACTGAAAAAAAGGTAGATGCTTTTTACACAAGTGGTTTTACCAAGGGCACATTGTCTACACAAAACGCTACTGATGAGCTAATGTATGGACTTTTTAATACATTAAAACCTGTTAGTGAACAAAAAGCCGCCTCTGTTCAGTCAAGCTCATTAGTAGTGGAAGCACCAGTTGTCATAGGTAGTATAAAATTTGTTTTTAGTTTGAAGATTAATTATTCTGATACTGAAATAAATCAAAATTCTGTTTTATGCGAAGTCTATAATGCTGATAAAAATGAAATTCTCTTGAGTTTTTATCATGTAAATGATGAGACAAATCCCATGTTATACATAAGGGTAGGCGATACAAAACTTAAAATTCCCTGTCCTATTAATTCTATGAATCTTCTCGCGCCTGTTAATACCTTTGAAACAGCTGTCTCAATTACCGATATCGTTAAATTAAAAAGTGGATCAGAAATTAAATATGAATACAAGAAAGAGAATAGCACCTACACTAAACACTTTTTAGTTAACATTGATTTAGCGGAAACATTAAAAGCTTTGATTTCTAACACAAAATTACCTGGTAGTGCGTTTGTAGATTATGCAAGTGATTTAAATTTCTTATTAAAAAACATTCTAGGTGTTACAAGTTCAGAAATTTCAACTAATGGCTTGCCATCTATGTATTTGTCTCTAGAATGCAAAACTATAGAGGGAATGCAGGATTCATACAAGTCTGGTAGGCTCAGTAGTATGTCAGTAAAGCTAGACGTTTCAGCTAGTTCTGTTCATACTAACACCGTTTTTGGTGGCATTCCTTATACTGCGAAATTTGATATTACAGAGTTTAAAAGCTCTATCCAACTTATAAATAATATTTTTGAAGGTGTAAATTTTTCTGAATATACGCGCTATGATGAATTACCATTGAAATTGACACTCAATTTTTATTTCCTATCAGAATCTACAACAAGAAAATATGATTTTATAGCCGAAATTGATTATGACAATGAAAATATCAATAACACAAAAGCATCTATTCGCATATATGATAATCAAACAAACAAAAATCGTTTATCGATATATTTAGAAAACGAAGTGCTTTGGTTTAACTATCTTGATAAAAATCAGGATAAAGAGATCAATGTAAAATGTAGTTTTGATCTGCAAAAAATAATGGAAGATATATTAGAACTCTCACCTAGCAACCAAGAAACTTCACTGATTAATCGTGCAGTTGCATATGTGTTGGGTGCGCTTTCAATATATGACCAAAATAGTATTCGATATGCATACGATATTGAAAATCTTAAAACACTGCTGGGTATTGACAATAATAAAATAGCCGAGATAATTAACAGCTCCACAGCGGGTATTGGTGAAGATTCATCGAAAAGTTTTTATGATTTATTTGGTACCGGTAATTTTGAACAAGTGATTGCTTTAAAGGTTCAAATCCAACTTTCATCGGATGAACCATTTATTACCAATATAGATGAAGTTGTATTGCCAGATGAGGAGGATAGAAACAAATTATAAGTTTTATTTGTTTAATTATTTTCATTGTTTGCCTGCTATGTTTTCATAAAACATTCATTTATCTTTGTTATAATATATAAGTTGTATTTATATGGCAAATTTGATGCAATAGTTGATTGATTTTAACTAAACTAGCGCATGGGTGTGAGTGTTTTTATTGAATGAAGGATGATCAGATTTACGATCAACATTATGAAAAACAATCAAAGGTATCTAACAAAAAAGATGATGCTTCTACTGGAATATCGATTATATATTTACTAGGAATATTCATATTATGTTTTTTATCGGGTTATGTTTCATGGCTATGTGGCCTAAGTGAGGGTCGCAAAAATGGGATTTACATTGTAAATTCTGATCAAACACCTCCCACAACTGAAATTAAGGAAGATATCGCTACTACAAATATCGAAAAAGCATCGCGGTCTATTGTTAAGATTACACAAGCTAATGCTGATAGTACAGTAGCAAGAAGTGCTAACAAAACATGGTGTGGAGTGGTCTGGGCATCTGACGCAGAGACAGGCTCATTCATAGTAGCAGACGAAGCAATTGCAAATGTAAGTAAATTCAATGTAATCACGACAGATGGAAAAGGTTATCCAGCCGAGATTGCGACATATGATGATTTAATAGGCGTAACGGTTATTAAGACCGATGTAGTTTTGCCAGCAATAACTGTGAGTTCTTTTGAGAAAATAGAGCCTGGCGTAAAGGTTTTTTCTGTGAACTATTCAGGAGGAAAAGTTGAGGGCATAATTACAGTAGGAAGCAAGAAAATTAAAGTCAATGATGTCACACGATTTTTCTTACAGAGTAATTTTTGTTTAGATGATGATGTTGTGGGTGGTGGGCTCTTTGACGTGCAAGGTAATTTTGTTGGTTTTTTAAAATCGTCAGACACAAATCTCGGAATAAGTTATGCAGTTCCAGCAGATTTGCTATATAATACTTTGCAAGATCTTTTAACAAAAGGTTATGTAACAGGACGAGTGTATGTTGATTTTATGAAGTTTATCGAGATAACCACACCAAATTTATTGCAACCACGCGAAGGATTGAGAATCATAGAACTTGATACAAATATTACGCAGGGGCCTGTCGTTGGTGATTATATTGTTGCAATTAATGGCACTAATATACTGACAAAGAAAGAATGGTATGATGAACTTGATAAGTATAACGTTTTAGATGTAATAAAAATAACTTATTTACATGGCGTTGAAACTCTTGAATTTGATTTAACACTTAGAGATGAAAGCGAAAATGAAGAATAACATAAAGATTAATGTTTAGATTTACAGTTATTCTTGCAAAGATATCGATAATATTATATAATATGTATAGTTTATAGCATATCTACCGAGAATTATTAGTTAGTTATTAACTATATACCACAAGGCTAATTTAGTTTTGAAATTGAGAAAATATTCAGTAGGAGAATATAGATGCAAAGAATCCTTATAGTAGATGATGAAATGAACATCCGCAATCTTGTACGCAAGTATGGTGAAAGTGCTGGCTTTGATGTAATTGAAGCTATAGATGGTGAAGACGCGATAAAAAGGGTTGAAGAAGCTGATCCTGATATAATCGTTATGGATATAATGATGCCTGTTTTAGATGGGTTTTCAGCAGCTAAGGAGATTCGAAAAACTTCAGCAGTACCCATCATAATGTTATCAGCACGCGATGAAGAATATAACAGAATTCATGGTTTTGAGGCAGGTGCGGATGACTACGTAACAAAGCCATTTTCTGGAAAAGAGTTGATGCTAAGAATCAATGCCATATTGAATAGAGGGCAAAAGAGCAGTGAACAATTATATGAAGCAAAGGATCTCAAAGTAGATTTTAATGCAAGAATAGTGTGGATTGAGGGCGAACGTGTTGAGTTAAGTCCAAAGGAATACGATCTGTTGTTCTTTATGATTAACCATAGAGGGCTTGCATTATCTAGACAGCTTCTTTTGAACAAGATTTGGGGTTTTGATTATTATGGAGATGATCGTACGATAGACACACACATAAAGGTATTAAGAAAAGATTTAGGAGTCTGTGGGTCATACATAGTGACGTTAAGAGGATTAGGATATAGATTTGAACCTTTACCGATTACCACTTAAATGGAGTATATTTTTTAGTCTTGCAATTTTTTCAGTGATTGTATTGGGCGTTTTATGGTTTTTTCAACTTGCTATGCTTAATACATTTTACAGGACTATTAAAACTAGCGAGGTACAACAAAACACCGATTCGATTACAGCCGTAATAGATAATAGCGAGCTTGAACACTATATTAAGGTATTGTCATACAGAGAAAATATGAGTATTGTTATAATAAACAATACTGGAGAGATTGTGCATGAATATTTAAGAGAACCATCGATATTGAGTGCATTTTCTGATTCTGAATATTTAGAGCACTATGAAGAAGCTAAATCTCAAGATGGCTCATATTTATATTTTTTAGAATCTGACAGTTTGGAATTGAGTGGTGTTGATTCTTCCAATGTTGGTGTTGAGAATTTAATTTATACTAAAATCATTAATAATAATTTAAATGAGGAATTGGCAATTATAACTGAGAGTTCAGTTACACCAATGCCTTCTCTCTTTGGCGTTGCAATGGTTACAGCTGTTACAATATCAGTAGGAATTATGATATTAACTTTGGTTATAACTTTCTTTTTAACTAAGAAAGTGGCTAAACCAATAGAATCATTGACAGCATCAGCTATGGACATGGCAAGTGGGGATCCAGATATACTTTTTAAAGGCGATGGTTTTAAAGAGATAGTGGGGCTTAGTGATGCATTAAACTATGCAGCAAAAGAGCTTTCATCAGTTGAGCATTTCAGACGCGAATTACTAGCAAACGTCTCACATGATCTTAGAACGCCCCTAACCCTTATCAGAGGTTATACAGAGGTTATGCGTGATTTGCCAGATGAAAATACACCCGAAAATTTTCAAATAGTCGTAGATGAAACCGAGCGATTGACTAATCTTGTTAATGATATGTTAGATTTGTCTCGAATGCAAACAGGCGAAGTCATATTAAATTTCACTACATTTGATATAATTGATTTACTTGATGGTGTTGTAAAAAGACATTCTGCTTTATTATCTAGAATGGGCTATGATATAAAGCTCGAAAGTGATGAATCTTCATTGTGGGTGTATGCAGACGAGTTGAAAATATCACAAGTTATATACAATCTGCTAAGTAATGCGATCAATTATGTTGGTGGTGATAAACAAGTAATAGTAAGGGCATTTGCAAAAGATAATAGAGTCAGAATCGAGGTGATTGATCATGGCGTTGGTATTGATGTTGAGAAAATTGGACATATTTGGGATCGATATTACAAATCAGAACATAATCATATTAGAGGCGTTGTCGGAACAGGACTGGGCTTGTCGATAGTGAAAAATGTTATGATGTTACATCCAGGTGCAATATATGGTGTTGATAGTTCTGTAGGAAATGGTAGCAAATTCTATATTGAACTGCCAATAACACAAGAAGAATAAATGAGTAAAGTGGGATTTTACAATTAAATTGAACATTTAATTATTTTGTGTAACATAACATGTAATGATTAAATGGTTAAGATTATATTTGTAAACAGGTGCAAATCAATGGTTGCAAACAAACTACTAAATTATTTTAATTTAGAAGGCTAATATATAAAATAATAGTTAAAGGTGTACAATTATGGAAGAATTTGACGATACGACAGCTGATAGATTATCTGAGGAATGGATTAAATCTATAACCAAAGAGGAACATAAACAACTTGCAGCGGTAATTCTTTACGCGATGGAATTCAGACCATTAGAGGAAATTAAATCTTTGTTGGGGTATGGGCCATCTGAAATTTGTGAAGCTATGAAAATTTGGAAAGGGTATTTTGATTCAGAGGAATTTGAGGAAGATCTCGACAAAGAACATAAATCAGAATTTAGCTATGTAAAACGAGAATACAAAAGAACTATAGGACACTTTAGAGATGGTTACAATAATTTGATCTTAGAACTAGAATCCAAACAAACTAATAATCTATAGAAGGTTCAGTTTACGATATACTCCCATTTTTTGTGTATCAGAATATGATTGTAATTATCTCTGCAAACATTTTATATTACCTTACTTAATAGATTAATTTTTGAACTCATGATGGTATTAAGGAGCGAATTATTTTGGATTACAACAAATACAGAGGATTAACCCTCTATCAAGCATTTTCAAAGAATGCTAAAGAAAGTGCTGATGAGCCATGTACTATATTTAAGAACAAAGTATTCAAGTATGAATATGTAGCTTTTAGAATAGAGCAAACGGCCCACCTCCTAAAAAAGCATGGCGCATGCGGGGGGGGGGACATTATAACTATAGTCCTACCCAATATTCCACAAACTGAATACATAATATATGGGGCGAATAAAATAGGTGCTATTGTTCACTTAATTCATCCCCTGAGTACAAAAGAACAACTGATAGACAATATAACTAAGACAGGAAGCAATTACATTTTTGTACTAGACAGATTTGCAAGCAACTATTTTGAAGTTTTGAAAGACAAAAAAATAAAGATATTTACAGTATCTCCATTTGGAGAGCTAGGCCTATTTAAGAATTTTATATATAAGCGAATTAGTCGAATAAAATCACATCCTGAGGTTATAGATTTTGATAGTGAGTTAAGACTTTGCAAGGTATTTGAGAAAGCAAATTGTGCTGAAAAAGATGCAAAGGAAAC
>JAIRKT010000041.1 GCA_031259965.1 Christensenellaceae bacterium
AAAATAGCTCCACTAGACGAAATAATCATTGAGGGTGATATTACTAAAACAAGAGTTAAAAAAATGTCATTTGCAAACAAATCTGATAAAAGTACTATCATTTTTAATTCTGATATTGTCATAAAGAACATACCACTAGAAGCATACGATTATGTGCTAAATGCTAGAAGTGCAATTGAACATGTCATGGTACAATATCAAGTAAGTAAAGATGAAGAGAGCGGAATTGAAATAGATCCCAACAAATGGTGTGATGAGGTAGGAGATCCATCTTACATACTTAATTTATTGTTGTCTGTTATTTCTGTTAGTGTTAAAACTCTAAAAATAATAAAAGAAATGCCCTACATGGATTTTTCAGATTTAAATGAAAATTTAGATTAACAGAAATTTCCTAATCATTAAAAATCTAATATATTCAAAAATTGCTCTATAAAATTAAATCCAAATCACTATATTGTGAAATTTCTAGGGTGTTATTGAGTTGTATGTAAGTTTTGATTTTTTTACACTATATTTTTATATCTAATAGGTGTTGTTAATTTTAATTTTTTTAGGATTTGATTTGATTTCTTTTTATATTCTATAATAGCAATGAGTTTTTTTTAACTTCACTAAACTTCGCATTATTTGAAAACCATATTTAATAGATTTGTTTGTTAATTTTTTTGCGTTTAATTTATTAGCATTTTATTATAATAAGAACAATTGTAGCCTTGAATGCCAATATGCATCGTATGTAGATTAATCTCTAATGTTGTTGATAATGTATATAACTTTGTAAATCTTTTTTCTGACACGAAATTTATATAGTGTTAATTTAAATCAACTAATTTTACAATAAAAAACCATGCTGTTATGAGAAATGACAACATGGTTCAATAATTTTCAGAACTTTAAATATAGCAAGACATATTTACTCTACTAATCGATTTTTGTGGTAATACTATAGTACTAAAAAATTAGAAAGGTAAAGGACTTAAAATATTTTCAATTATTTCAACCCTAACATATTCTATAACATCAATATCTTCTTCATCGTAGTTAAGAATATCTATAGTGTTTGAATTGTCAAAAGTTTTATATTGTGTATATGTTTCTATTTGAATGTTTTTTAATGAAAAGCATTTGAGTACGATAAACTCGTCTACTATAAAATTTTCCGAGGCTTCACTAATACTAATTGTTAAATTCTGAAGATTAACACAATCCATAAAAGCATATGACTCAATAGCATAACGAACATGAACTGTTAAAGCTGTTAAATTATCGCAGGACGCAAATGCATATCTTTTAATAATATCTAGTGGAAGGAAATCTAAAAACACAATTTGATGCGCTTTAGAATATTTAAATGCCCATGATTCAATGATTATTGATAATGGTGGAATATGGATAATATCTTCGTCTTTTAAATAAAGTTGTAAAATTTGATTTGTTATGATAAAATTATTTTTATCATAATAGCTATGTGAAATAAAAAACATATTTGGAATCTGCATATTGCTGAATGATTCTTGTATATATATTTCATCTGGTATTACAACAGCCATATAGGAATCTTCAAAATGTGACCATTCGCACAGCGACTTTGCAGAATTAGAACTATTTATGATTAAAACCCTTCCACTAAAAAAACCAACTCCTAAACTTGTGATACTTATAGGCAAATTAAGATGACTGAATCTGCAACCGCTAAATGCATACCTGTCTATGCTCGTAATTGAATCAGTTAAATTAAAATTTGTAATATAATAATTGTCTAGGAATGCATATGCACTAATACTTGTAATTTTAGAATTTGATAATGTAATTTCACCTGACAAATGTTGGTTCAAATTGGTTAATAGTATGGTCTCATCATATATAACATAAGTATCATCGATAATTTCTATGGACAAAGAACTGTTTAACTCTTGTAAAGTTGAAGTATTCCAGTCATCACCGAATGTGATATTGTCTGTATCTTGAGGTAAACGATAATTAAGAATTTGGCAATTTGAGAATGCTTCAGTATCTATTAACCTCAAATTTAGTGGAAGTTCGATATAAGATAAACGCTGGCAAGAGGAAAAGGCATTTGAATTAATATAAAGTAAAGTTGAAGGCAGAATCACAGTCTTAAGATAATTAGCCTGAGAAAATGCGTAAGAGTCAATTTTTGTAATTCCTTCAGAAAGAATAACCTTTCCAATCCACTGCGAATCCATAAAGATTTGAGAGGAGGTGGATGTTATAAAATCTGACAAAACAGTAATTGTCAATTTGCCATAGTATTGTTCATATCTCAAACTTCCATTTGCTTTTAAAGTAATTAGATGAGATAGGCCATTCTGATTAGTTAATGATTCACCAACAAAAGGTAGTGTAATGCTTGTTGCAAATCTTAAGACATTATTAAAGATCCCATTTTGTATAAAACCAATGGGTGTTGAATTAACATAGGCGGGAACAATAATATTCGATTCATCCCCGACATATTCCAATACCATATAATAATTCTCAACGGGGTCAAAACTTAATTTAAAATAGTCTTTTATAAATTCTCCTAATATTAAAATTTCAAAATCATCACTAAAAGTTTTATGTGATATAGTTATGGTTAATCGACGCGACATAGAAGTGTCAAAATTTTCTACCATTTTTGGTGTAATAGGCACTTCAATCATATCGGAGTTTAAATAAGTTTCAACCAAAACACCTTCAATGTTATCATTAATATTATATGTCATTTTTAATGAATTAGCTTTTAATGAAACACTAATAAGTTCATTGGTTAGTACATTTATTTTATAGCTAGTATCATAACTATCAAAAGAAATTGGAACATCAAATTCACCTGGTACGGTTAAATTAATTTGTGTGGTTATATAATCTATAATTTCAACTACGATAGTATAACCATTTTCATACGAAACTATCATTTCACCATTTTTATTAAATTCATCGTCTACAAAATAGATTTTTTGAACACCTTCAGTGAATTCAATAGAGGCTACATTAGATTCACTCCATAATAAATTTGCATATAGGTTGTTGCCTAGGTTTGTGAATTCATTGATTCCGCCGCTGAAATTTATTCCATCTGAAAATTTAGCTTGCATATTTATCGTTTCTAGGTTATATGCACCTAAGAACACATTCTCACCTATGCTTTTAATATTATATGGAATATCTATGCTAGTTAAACTCTCGCAACCAGAAAACGCAGATGTCCCAATTGTTTCTAAGCCCAAGTTATATGGAATGCTAATAGACTGAAGGTTTGTGCAACCAAAGAAAGAACTATTTCCGATTTTAACTAAATCACTATCAACTGGCACGATAACAGTTTTAAGACTTTTGCTGTTCATAAAAGCTTTATCATCTATGACTTTCACATATGATGGTATTGTAACATCAGCATTATCTTTCAGATAAACTTTTAAAACGTTATTTTTAATTATGTATTCGATTGTATTATAATAGGATTTATGGTAAAACTTGTCGGAATCAGAAGAAAATTTAACTTTATAAGGTTTTAATGCAACGTCTGGTACTATTACAATAAGAGTATCATCACTTAAAAAATTATCAATGTTTGTGAGGTCTATTGTATTTAGTATTAGGACTCTTCCACTAAAAAAAGGTCCATCAATATTTTTGATAGTGGAAGGGAGTTCAAAATTATAATAAATTGAATCTTTAAAAGAACCAGCTTTAATGCTGACGATAGACTCTGGAAATTCAATATTCGTTATTTCAAAATTACAAAATGCAAAATTATCTATAGTTGTAATTCCATCTGGAATAATAATTTCCTTAGTTTTACCAATATAACCCAATAGAATGGTATCATCATACACGAGAAATGAATCATCAATAATTTTAATATCACTAGCTCTATATATGATAGTAGAATCGAGATTTAAATTTGAAAGTGTATTATTATAGATGTTGTCTGGTACAATTATAGACTTGCAACTTTTAAACAAATCTGCATATGTTTGTTCATTATAATCAATTGTTAAGTAATTACTAGACAATTCTAAATTAAGAGTGGTATCTGTTGCATTTGTTAAAAAAGCATCAGTTCCAATTTCGCGAACAGATTCTGGAATATTTAAATATTTTAGAGCGCTAGCAGAGGTAAAAGCATAATCACCTATGGATAACACGCTATCAGGAATAATAACAGTTACTATAGAAGAATATGCAAAAGCATAATTGCCTATTGATTTTATAGAATTTGGCAAAATAACACTATTAAAATACTTTTGATTTGACAGATAATTATCTGGAATATTTGTAAGATAGTTAGGTAAAAGAGTTAGTTCAATTTTTGATTTAATGTTTAGAGGAGGGTTGTCACCTATCAGATATTCAAATGAACTTGGATTATCTAAAGTAGAGCCGATGAATGGTAATGATAAATGTGTTATATTTGCAAAGTTTTCACATAGAATACCTGATTCGATATAACCTATAGGTATGTTGTTAACAGATGAAGGAAACACAACATCAGATGCATTTCCTGAATAATTTAACACCTTGTAATATTTGAAATTAGAGTCATATGAGAGTAAAAAGTCATTTAATGAAAAATTACCATTAACTATTATGTCAAATGAAAGGTCAAATCCTAAATAATTAAAGGAGAGATTAAAGGGTCCAGATATATCAGTTCTAAATCCATTAACTAAATCTTCAGATAAAGTTATTTTTCGTTTTACTCCATCTTCATATTCAATTGTAATATTTGCTCCCTTAAATGTGTCATTAATAGAATATGAGAGTACATTATCACTACTTAAACTAACATATTTAACTTTTGCAGGTTCAGAAACTGTATAGTAAACAGAAGTTGTTTTATTACCATAATTTATTATTAATGTTTTTCGACCTGTTGTAGTTGTATCAAAACCCTCTGTCATGTCGATTGAAAGGTTAATATAAAGGTAAGTATAATCTGTATAATAAATTTTTAATTTAGCGTCAGATTGAAAACTTTCACCAAAGAGATACTCACTTTTGAAAGTAGACTGATCTACAGAAATTTCAAATACTTTTATTTCATTTTTAGACTGATTAATTTCATAATTACACGCAAATAGTGTTAATAATAAAAGAAGAGTCATTAATAAAAAAATAAACAACGATATGCGTTTGAAAGTTAAGTTATTGGTTGAATTAACATAGTTATAGTTTTTCATAGAAAACCTCTGAAGGCGGAGTAGAAAAATTCATAATTTTAAGAAACGATGAATTAAAAAGAAAACGCAAACGAATATGATAGAGAAATAATGTATCATACTGTCGAAAAAATGTCGAGTATACAACAATTTTTCCGTGGGCAAGCGTTTTTAACCAATTTAGAATGAAGGTTGTTCTAAGTAGATTATTTAAATTTTCGAACAAATTATTATTTATAAAATTCGAAAACTAAGAACCTAAAAATTAATTGAAATATTCTACAGCAAAATTTATATATTATTAATTATACTAAACTTAATAGAATTTGTCAAGATTATAGTTAAATTAATTTTGACATGATGAGATAATAACTGAAATCTAATAGATTTATTAACGAACAGAATATAAAAATAATCTTAATAATTATTAGTAAGTTGTTAGAAAATGCTTTCTTTATAAATATTAGAACAATGAGTAATAGAAATATGTAAAAGGAGAAATATGATTTAAGAATCGAAACGATTTTAATATATAAAAAATGTTATATATTAGAAGTGTTAAATTAATTATAGGCTATCAGATAGAAGAAGAACATAGTTTCAACTACTGAAATACAACTAAGAACAATGCAAAAATAGTTATTAATTAGAATACTATAATTAATTTAAAATTTAATTTAGAATACTATAATTTATATAGCCTGCTTATTTTTTAATAAATTTCAAATAAAATACATATTAAAACTTATAATGATTGTCTTATTAAATTCAAATTTATTTTATAAAACCGTATGAACATGTTATAATAGTTGAACTAATTATTTAGTAAGTTGATTATTTAATAGGTAATTTATGAAAACACATAGACATGAAATAGTGTTAAATATTCCTCATCGAAGAGGGTTTGTAAACATTACTGGCCAAGTTAGTGATGCAATAAACAATAGTAAAATAAAAGAAGGTCTTTGTTTGGTAAATGCTATGAATATTACTTCTAGTGTATTTATTAACGACGACGAAAGTGGTTTGCACCGTGATTTTGAGAGTTGGTTAGAAAAATTAGCACCAGAAAAACCATACTCTCAATATAATCATAATGGTTATGAAGATAATGCGGATGCCCATTTAAAGAGGACAATAATGGGAAGGGAAGTTGTAGTTGCCATAACAAATGGAAAACTTGATTTTGGAATCTGGGAACAAATATTTTATGGTGAATTTGATGGCATGCGGAACAAAAGGGTATTAATTAAAATCATAGGTGAATGATTAAATTTACCATATCATATTTAAAAATTTGTTATTAAATTTGGAGAGTAGTTAATGAAATTTTTTCATATTTCCGATTTACATTTGGGGAAAAATTTAAATGGATTTTCGATGATTGATGTCCAAAATGAGATTTTAAATAAAATTGTGGCAATGGCTGTTGAGTATAAACCAGATTGTCTTATAATCGCCGGTGATGTTTATGATAAAACAATCCCAACTATTGAAGGAATACAATTATTAGACAAATTCCTTAATAATTTGTGTGAGCTTAAAATAAAGGTTTTCATAATAACAGGAAATCATGATAGTGTAGAACGTGTTGGGTTTGCGTCAGATTTATTAAAAAGCAGTAATATCTATATAGCAAAGTCATACCAAGGTGAAATAACACCAATATGCTTGCATGATGAATTTGGTGAACTAAAAGTTTGGATGCTACCATATATAAAACCCGCAAATGTTAGACGGTATTTCGATTATGAAATTTCAACATGTTCAGATGCTGTATCAGCTGTTTTTAGTAAACTCCAAATCAAGTTAAGTGATAGAAATATTTTCATAGGTCATCAATATCTAACAGGTGCCTCTAGATGTGAAATTGATAGCATAATAGACGAAAATAAGGAATTTATCGATCCGAAATTGTTTAATATATTTGATTATGTAGCTCTGGGTGATAATCACCAGGCACAATTTATAGGTCGCGAAACGATCAGATATTCTGGATCTCCCTTAAAATATTCTTTTTTAGAAGTTAATAACAAAAAATCATTAACATTAATGGAAATCAAAAGCAAGAGATGTGTATCTATAAAAACATTACCATTAGTACCTAGTTGTGATTTGCGTGAAATTAAGGGGTATTATAAAGATATAATGAAGTTAGATAATTACAAAGAGACAAATACAAATGATTATGTGCGAATTATTTTAAAAGATGAAAATGATATTTCAGATGCAATATCAAAGATTAGAACAGTATATCCTAATATTATGAGACTAGAGTATAGCAACAGGAAAAGTTCAAGAATTCAAAATACAGATGAAGCAAAACCAATTATCAAAAGAACGCCTACTCAACATTTTGAAGATCTTTTTGAATCACAAATAGGGCATTCTATGAGTGATGAACAACTGCAGTATGTTAAAAACTTATTTAATGAAATTTTAAAAGGAGTAGTGGTAGAATGAGACCTTTAAAATTAACTTTATCGTCATTTGGAAGTTTTGCTGAAAAACAAACTATAGATTTTGAGTTGTTAGGAAAAGATGGGTTGTATTTAATAACTGGCGACACTGGTTCTGGTAAAACGACGATATTTGACGCAATCACATTTGCGTTATATGGATCTACCAGTGGTGATAATAGAAAATCTGATATGTTAAGAAGCAAATATTGCAAACCATCAGATGAGACTTTTGTTGAATTAGATTTTGTTTATCATGGTGATGTGTATAACATAAAAAGGAATCCTACATACTCGCGATCTAAAATTCGAGGTGATGGAATTACTGAGGAAAAAGCAAGTGCAGAATTATATATGCCTAGTGGACAAATTATAACAAAACTAAGTGATGTTAATAATAAAATATCGGAGATATTAGGAATTAATAGAGAGCAGTTTGTACAAATTTCAATGATCGCACAAGGCGAGTTCTTGAAAGTTTTACATTGTAGTACAGAGGAAAGGATAGAGATTTTCAGAAAAGTTTTTTATACTGATCTTTTTTACAAATTACAAATTAAATTGAAGAGTGAAACTAGTGAATTAAATAAAAAACTAAATGAAGCTCGAAATATTTACAAATTTAATATTGCAAACATACAAGTAGATGCTGAGAATTTATCTGATACTGAAATACTTAGTAGCGTAAAATCTGAAGCACTTCTAATTGATGATACCCTTGAATGGTTAAAGAAGATAATCGTAGTTGATGAAAAAAACAATGTTGAAACCTTAAATAAACTTGCCAGTTTAAAAGAGGAAATTTCAATAGTAAGTGAAAAACTAGGAAGAGCAAAAAACGAAAAGACTGCTAGAGAAAATCTGAAAAAGGCGGAAAATGAATATCCAAAAATATCTAAACATTTAGAAGATGCAATTAATGTTTTAAATGAATGTGAATCAAAAAAGTCCTTACTAAATAATATCAGAAAAGAAATTGAAGAAATAGAGGTATCTATACCAAAATATAGTCAACTTTCAAATGTTATTTATTCCATAAATTTGAGCGAGAAAAAGCTAAATGCCAGAAAAAAGGAAATGGATAGTTTTGAAAGCAGACTAGAAAAGGAAAAAAGCGAATTAGAAAACGCAAAAATTGAAACAAAAATTTTAGCTGATATTGAAGTTAAATATGAATTGTCTCGAAACAAGGAAAAAGAATTAAATCAAAAGAAAACTGATATAACAAAATTAAAAGAGCAATACATACTTTATTCAAAAACTGTATATAATTTTCAAAAAGCACAAAAAGATTATGATAAAAAGTCTATAATACGCGATGAAAAATTGCAAGATTTTGAAAAGGCCAACAAATTATATTTAGACTCGCAAGCTGGTATGCTAGCTACAACTCTACAAAACAATGCTCCATGTCCTGTTTGTGGTTCACTGCATCATCCGAATCCTGCAATTTATAACCAAGATTCAATTTCAAAGGAACAACTAAATGATCTCAAAAAGCAATTTGAAACAGCTGATAAAACTATGGTAACATCAAATTTGAAAGCGAGTCAATTAAGAGGTGAGGTACAAGCAAAAAAAGATGAAATAACAACAACTGCTGATAAATTTGGAATAGTTGATTTAGATGAAATTGAATCTATCATAGATTGCGGACTAGATGAAATTGAAAGCGAATTATCAATATTAAGCAAACAAATCAACATGCAAAAAGCTAAAGTTGCTCGAAAAAAAGAATTAGACGCATTAATTGATAATTGTGAAAGTGATATCCTACTTATTCAAGAAACTTTTAACAAAGCGACGTCTGATATAAACGGCTTATCCATTCAACTTAAAATGAATCTTGAAAAAAAGCATGAGAAAGAAGTTGAATTAAAATACAAAGATGAAAAAGAAGCGTTGAACAAACTATCTGAATTAAAAACAAAAGTAAATTCAATCCATGATGCGTTTGAAAATGCGAACAAGGAGTATAGCAAGATAAACGCAGATTTTTTGAATATAACTACTACTATTGAAGTGTTAAAAAATCAATTAGGTAATCAAAATTCAGAAAATTACGATGAAATTTATGAACAAAAAAGAAATTATGATTTACTCCACAGTGAAATCGAAAGAAAGGATAGACTTATAAACATTAGATTAAATGCTAACAAAAAAGCATTCAAAGCCATCTATGATATGTCAGATAAAATTAAAAAATTAGAAAATCAATATAAATGGATAAAAGAGCTATCTGATACAGCCAATGGTGATGTGGCTGGTAAAGGAAAAATTAAGTTAGAAACTTATATACAAACTGCATGTTTTGACAAAATAATTGAATGTGCTAATGTTAGACTTTTGGAGATGACTAATAGTCAATTTGAATTAGTACGCAAAAACCAAAATAGCAGACAGGGACAGAGTGGTTTAGATTTAAACGTTATAGATCACTACAATTCAACAGAACGTGACGTCAAAACTCTATCTGGAGGTGAATCATTTATTGCTACTCTGGCATTAGCAATTGGTTTGTCAGATGAAATACAAAGAAATTCAGGTGGAATTAAATTAGATTCGATGTTTGTCGATGAGGGATTTGATACATTAGATGATATGAGATTATCTCAAGCTTTAAATTGTCTTATAAATTTATCACATCAAAACAGAATCATAGGAATAATTTCTCATGTTGCAGGTTTACAGGATAAAATAGAAAAGCAAATAAAAGTAATAAAAGATAGATTTTATGGGAGTCATGCGGAAATTATAATAAATTAATAACATTTTAGAAACTATTTTATAATACTATAAACTCATATATGTTTCGATTGTCTTCAATATTTCAACTAATTTTGTTAAAATTGTTATTTCGCATGCTGCATCTTAACATAACGATAAAGGAGATTTTATCTCTCACAAAACTCTTAAAAAAATTGTTATAATCATATCGAGTCGCCATCTATAAATGGAGTCAATAGTACTAATAAAATATTTTTATTAAAAATTATGCATTCAAATCTTGTTTTAATACATTTTTTCTAATCTTAGATGTGGATTCTATAAATAACAGTGGCGATAAATCATTGTATGAGATCATTATTGTTTAATTAGATTACTTTGATCTAAAAAATTTGTAAATATTTGCATTATGTCCATCTTCCAACACAATTTTTATTTCAAATTGAAAATAAAAAACAAAAGTAATCTGTTAAAATATAAATATCAATATTTGATAAGGTAAATTTGTTTTTATTTGGATACAATAAAATTAAAGAAACTGCTATTTTCAGTAACTATAAAATTAGAAATGTTATTTGACTGATGTATTATGGTTAATAGATGAGAGTAATCGTTTAAAATCTTCAAAAATAAATTTTAATATTTTTTTGATCAAGAGCTCTTCATAAAAAAAGCTAAAAAACATATAGTAAAAAAACAATACTTTATAATTTCAATATGTTATTCTCAGATTAAAATTTCAAACAGAAAAAACTGTCAAAACTTATTAGTTACTATTAATTTACCAAATCATTTCAATTATAGATATTACAAAATATTATAAAAAAGTATTCTTACCTTTAGATTTTAAATTTTATTGTTAAAACAACAATAATTACAAATTTGACATATAATCCTTTGCGTTCGATTTGAGAATTAAATTTAAACAAATAGAAATATGAGAAGATTAAAAACTCTAAGAAACAAACATAAATATAATTTTTGT
>JAIRKT010000024.1 GCA_031259965.1 Christensenellaceae bacterium
TTCAAGTTATTCGTAAATTATGGCTAGTTTTTAACAAAAAAATAAAAAAATATTACGGTTTTTAATAGATTCTCAATTAAAATTGATGTTACACATTTAATATTTGGGGGATTTAGGTAAACATACGTTTAAATAATTAACTATAGTCAATAATATATACTAATTCAATCTAGGAGATAGACAATGGAAAATAACAATTCGAAAAAGGGAATGTTTAAATTGTTTTTAAAAAAAAATCTATATTATATAGTAATGTTCGTATGCGTGCTAGGAATAGGTTCACTGATAATTGCAACTGTAATTGCAAATAAGATACCAGATCCTGATGATATTATAGTAGATGATTCCCCTATTGAAATACAGCCTACAATAGATGACCCCACAGTAATGCCTGATGAACCTTTAACGCCCAGTGAAGATGTGGTTGTTCCACCAATTGAAGCCGAACCTATAATATTTACTATACCCACAGAAGATTGCACAATAGTTAGAAATTATAGCATGGCAGCACCAATTAAATGGGAGACACTGGGCCATTTTGCTGTCCATAATGGTATAGACTTCGCAGGACCACAGGGTGCTCCTGTAAGGGTTGTTTTTGATGGAACTGTTGTGCAATTATCTTATGACATACTAAATGGACATAAGGTTGTAGTGGATCATGGTGATGGGCTATTGACAACATATGGGTCTTTATCTGAACCAGTTGTGACAATCGGACAAGTTTTATCTAGTGGTGAGGTTATAGGCGAACTCAGCAATTCTGCTTCTTCAGAGTTAGAACTAGGTGCACATCTCCATTTTTCAGTGATTCACAACTCTGAATATGTAGATCCTTTGCTATACCTGCCTATAGGCGATAAATGATCACATCTTTCTTCTGTGTAACTTAAAAAGTGATTACAATTTAACTACTTGCTCTTACGTTAATATATTTTAACGTAAGGGATTAACAAGTACTAAAAATTCAATAAACATATTGTTGCCTATTTTTTAATTAATCTGCTATTGATCTTTATTAGTACCAACTTTATAAATTTTGGACACGCCAAGCATATTATTTTCATTAATTTTCCACCCAAAATCAAATTATTATTTTGTTAATTTTGTATTTCCATTATATGTAATACTTTACTAATTGTGCAATAAAAGTGAACGATATAATCATTCTTTAGTTTGGTTGCCAGAGATAAATCATGCAAACCAGCTAATGTTTGCATAATTTTATAAACATCTCACAAATTATAATTAACATACTAAATGCTTAATCAAACTCTCAATTATAAATTTTTGTTTTTTAAGTATTAAAGGGGCAAATGAAAATCTCAAAAAAAATATTGTATATAATTTTACCAATTATTTTACTTTTATTTCTGTCAGTAACTGCATTTCAATCCATGATTGTGAAGGCAGAAAATAATGAGCAAGTATATTTAGGTGGGCAACCTATAGGGCTATTACTTCGCTGTAAGGGCGCAATTGTTAGTGAATTTAAGGATATAGTAACCCCTGATGGGAGTTGTAATCCTGCAAGAGATGCAGGAGTTATGATAGGCGATAATATTATCATGGCTGGTAATATTTCGATTAATTCGCCTGAAAACCTTATAAAACTTCTATCAAATTTAAGTGCTACGCAAGAGAACATAACTCTTAAAATATCTAGATTAAATAAGCAAATTGAGATAGTTGTAAAACCCAAATTAGACATCGTAACTAATACGCTAAAACTTGGAATAATGGTGCGTAATGAACTAACTGGAATTGGGACTTTAACATTTGTCACAGCAGATGGCCTGAGATTTGCAGGCCTAGGCCACAGAGTATTTGACGGATCGAGTCTTACAAGCAATAATTATAATGAAGGACATATATATACTGCAGAGATAATTGATAGTGTAAAGGGGCAAATTGGTGTACCTGGAGAACTGCGAGGAACATTTAACTCGAGCAGCATTAAATCTGGAAAACTTGACAAAAACGAATGGTATGGGGTTTATGGTGATTCAAAAACAATACTACACTCGGGTCGCCCAAAAATCAAATTAGCGAGCAAAAATAGCGTTAAAAGAGGCACTGCCTATATTTACACAACCATAGAAGGTAAAATCCCTGAAAAATACGAAATCAATATTGTAAAAACAATGCAGCAAGAGACACCTGGCGAAAAGGGTATGGTAATTAAAGTAACTGACAAGAGATTGATTAATAAAACTGGAGGAATTTTACAGGGGATGAGTGGTTCGCCTATTGTACAAGATGGTTTATTAATCGGTGCTGTAACTCATGTATTTTTAAACGATCCTACCCTAGGCTTTGGAATTTATATTGACTGGATGCTCAATCACTAAAATTGAAATTTTGATTGCATTTGGATGTAAATATCTCTTGAAATTTATGATCATCTGCCACATTAGTCATAACAATTTTCTTCGACAATTTATTCAATTTTGTTTTGTATGCATTAGATGTTAACGCAAGTGCTGCGTTTTTAAGTGCAGTGCTTGCCTGATGTTTTATAGGAACATTGCATTCAGACAAATCTATATAAGTATCCAAGTTAGACACAACCCTTAACTTCTCTACCATAAACTCACTGACAAAATATTCACATGCAGCTTTTACAACCAGCCCTCGCATTTCTTCAAGCCTGTATTTTGGATCATCCAAAACAAGTGTTGTACAAACAACACTTGTATCATTATTATAAACAAAAATGAGAGAGTCAACTAATGTTAGTAATTCTCCTACCTCAAGATCTATAGCCTCTAATAAAGTGGTCCCACCAATTAGTGAATTCGGCGTTGCTACTATGTACACATCTTCTGCTGGCATGTCGAATTCATTCCCTTCAAAAAATTCGCCTGAGGGCATGATGACATCTTGACATGCCCCTTTAAATTCTGCCACAGCTCTAGATGAGCCTGCGATCAAGATTGTAGTAGCTTTTGGAACATTGTATTTCTCAAAATATTCAATTGCATAGTGGCTTATAAGTGACCTTAATTCTTTAGTATTTTCAGGATAATTCTTAACTACTATACTTTCTAAAATGTCATTATCAACAAACGCAATCTCTACGTGGTTATCGAATACAACCACAGCAACAGTGGGCCTATCTGGTTTTGTTATAATCACACCAGACAACATTAAAAAATCAGTTATTTCAAAATCACCAGTTATCATTTTGTCGCAAGCAAGCCTAACACCTCTTGCTAAATCCTCTGGGGATATATGTTTTTTGTCGAATTCTGTGATTTCAAACTCAGGAGATGCAATAATCCTGCACCTTCCACAAAGACCCATTCCACCACAAGGGAATTTATATCCAGCCAAACTGAGTTCTTCTTTTAAACTAGAATTCCTCTTTTTGTTATTAAAAATTTTCATCAAATTATTGAATGAACAAATCCCATACTTTAAGTTTCATCATTAATTTCAGAATATTCTTCATCAGGTTTGGATTTGTATTGATCATTATTAGAATCTATCCTTACATTTTGTGCAACCATAATTGCCTTATCATCTTTTCTCTCATACTTAAATTCGCCAGATGATTGGAAACCATTACCATTCTGAAAGTTTATAGTGCCATTTTCACCATTATATGTTTTTCCATCTGATTGCACGACCATACTAGAGCCTATATCAATGTATACATAACCTGTTTTGTCTGCATCTGGATTATTATAATCAAGTTCAAACACAACTCCATCAGCATCAAGCGTAAGAGTTTTGCCATTAAGCATAAAGTTCACAGCTATTGGAATTATAAACTGGTTATTATCGCTAGTATCAAATGTTACATCGCCAGTCAATACTAGAGTGTCACCTGCATTCAATGTTATATTATTTTGTTGAATGTAAGAGTCAAAACTGGTAAAATTGCCACTTATTTCATAAAGTTTTCCCATATTAACAGTGCTACTGTTACCATTTAATATGTTCAAATATGTATCTAAAATATCCAGAGTAGATGAATTATAAAAAACTGATTTGCTACGACTGCTTGAGTTTTCTAGAGTGTTACCAAAATCATACATCCCCACTTTCTCTAAGCGAAAAAGAGATGTCTTTGAAACAGGCCCTGTTATCGCAGTTGAAAAACCAGATAATGTAGTATCAGCTGGAACAAGGCCCATAAAACCAACATCATAATTGTCAAATAGATCTTTTAGCTTCAACTCCTTCATTCTTTGGTTCATTTCAGCAGAAGTTAAATGTGTATCTCTCAGTGAGCTTAGTATTTTTTCCTCACCCTCAGTTTCCGCGCCTAGCAAATCGCCTATAGTACAGCTTTCGATAGCAGGAGTTAGAGCTTTATTTATATCTTTAATTTTAACAGGTTCACCTTCTGTGCCGCCCGAATAAGTGCCATTACGAAGTTTTACAAGCACTGCGTTATCATTATCATTAATCTCAAATAAATCAGTTATTTTCATGTTATCAACAGTATCATTTAAATCCTTAATTGGGGTGTCTGAGAATTTTCCTAGTATACTGTCATCTCCAGATGTCCCCATAATATCACCAACCGTCATATCCCCTATCATATCCATTATGCTATCGCCTTTTAGCTGTGCAATAGACAATACACCAATTTTTTGCAAAATGGCGTCACTAGCTTCCATTTCAGCAGTAGCCTGATCATCATAAACTACTGGAATCAGTTGATCTATTCTTAGATCCTCAAATGAAGAAAATTGGCCTAGTAATGGTTTGGTCAAAAATTCGTTGTCTTTAAATAATGGAATATCATCTGGTAATTGTATATCTAAGATCTCTACAATAGGCCCCAAAGACAAGGTTTCAATTGTATTATCCATTATTTTTGACAATGCGCCATTTCTTATGACGTCTGCGTCAGCGCCAAACGATGCTGCTAAAAACGCAGACAGTGCTCTTGTTCCTATCGCGGATTCAAACTCCGCAACAGTCATATTAGAAAGATTACTAAATGATTTAATTAAAGGAAATATTGTATTTATCAGCTCAAAAGAAAGTTCGTCATCTGTCAATCCGGTTTTATCTTTGTCAATTTTTATTAGATCCGCAATATCATTTACAGTGTATGAAGACAATACTAGATATCCCACTAAGCCGACACTTCCAACTATAAGAGCGATACCTACTATAAAGCCAATTAAAAATGAAACAAAACTCTTCATATTATCTCCAAATCCTAGTTCAACCCTTTTTCATTATTTTGTCAACAATCGCCTGAACCATAGGGGTTATCGCATTATCGTTGTACAGAAATTTTACAAGCGATGTGGATTCTATGCCAGTTTTTACTTGATCCATAAAAGACTGACCTTCAAATGCTTTAAGAACACCTAAAACCAAATAGAGCAAACCAGCAACTAAAGCAGCGCCTATAACAAATCCAATAAGACGATCAATAAAATGCGCTATATAGAAAGTAGCGATAATCTTCTTTAGTATCATTAATAGTATACCAATTACTATTCTCAAAGCAATTGCAAGCAAAACAAAAACAATTACCAGCATAATGATATAACTAACATTGTCAGATAATGTCTTTAAAACATTAAGTGTACCCTCAGGTGTATCCTCAAAATATTTTTCAGCTTTAGGTAAAACCAAATACTTTATTGCAATTTTTCTGAAATCAACGATGTTACCATCTGACTCCAAACTATCAATAGATTTAACTTCCTCACCATCAACATACACTATACCAACAGGGCCATCTGCGACATCTGAATCCTCTGGGATATATCGCAGCAACATGCCAGACTCAATAGAGAAAAATGAACCAATTCGAGTTGCAAGTGTATTAGATAAATTGGATTCAAGTTTTGTATTTGCGTATAGCGCCTTTTGAATTGGACTAACCAGCATGACTGCAATAGCCACTGTTAATAAAGAGGCCATCAGACCTTTAAATATCTTTAAAAATCCTATTTTCATGCCAATGAGTGCAACTATAATCGCAAGCACGATTACACCCACATCTATTAAGATACCTGTTAGTTTTACTGCATCTTGCACTGCCGCAACAAACATAATTATTTCTCCTCTAGAGACAACAAACACAAATAACTCAACTTTTGCACTGGCGTCAGATTAACCAACAAAAACCAACTGCAATAAATCTATTATTAACATTTGTAGACAATCCACATTAACATATCTGCTAAACAATTATACCACAGACTGCGCTTTTCACAAAACTAATTATTAAATTAGCAAAACTAATCAAAAACAAGCTAGGAAATGCTTTTAAATCGCGTTAACTCTCGATTATTTATTCTCGCTCCAAACAACCAATTATGGGTTTATGACATATGATTGAAGAGAATCAGTAATCGTAGGTTCTTCAATATTAAACGCATGCGCTTTTGCGAATAATGGAACAATTAGTAAGGCAATTGACGCCACCAAACCCACTATCAAACCAATGCCTGGTTTTACTGAAGTCTTAAGAGTTACAAAATCCACTATCGAATTAGAACTTCCATCAGCTGCCTCACCATTAGATATTATGTACAAAATAGCGGCTATTGCTAGACAAAAAATAACATTAATTAATGCTAAAACACTAAAACTTCTAGGAGTTCTTCTCTCTGCAATCCTTTTCAAATATTTAATCAACAAAAGAACAAAGAAAACTATAACTACAAGAATGAGTATTGGTAAAGCATACGATACAATTTTTGTCATCGTGCTAGCGTCACTATTAGCTTTCCAAACAGAACTATAATAAGCAGGTGCTGAATCTTCACTAATAACACCCAGACCAACTAACAAGGTTTTAGCAGAATCAATCCCACCAAACTCAAAAGCCTTTCGTGTATCATTTTGTGCAAATGATGAAACAAAGGACAAAAGCATTGCGACAATTCCTATGATTGCAAAGATTAATGCGACAAAACTAACAGACCGGAATGGCTTTTTTTCAAATGAAGGAGCTATTATATCATTTCTAGGCTCTTGTGGTCTTGAGTATGGATCATACTGTAGTAATGGTTGATTCAAGGAAGTATATGGCACTAAAGCAATTGGTTGCACTATTGGAGGCATCTGTACGATAGTAGGTGGAGTCGGTATTGCGTTTGAAGCACTGCCAGGAAGCCCAACACTTTGGGGATCTTGAGGTGCACCACCTATTCTATACATATAACCATCAGGCCCATTCACAATCTGATTTGGTTGTCCATGAAGCGGAAAGCCCAAAGTAGAGACATCAACAGGTATCCATTTACCAGATTGGTTGTTTTCTGGTGTTTGTGGAGCATTATTAAATACAGAGTTCGTTTTCATATCCATTGTTTTTATTTCCTCACTTTGGATTATTATCTTGCATCTACATCATCAAACTGATATAAGCCCTGGTTTTGTGTAGAATAAGGAACAAAAGCTACAGGTGACACAATTGGTGTCAATTGAACGATCTGAGATGGAATTGGAATCGGAACAGGTGCGCTATTTGGTTGAGGTCCAAAAGTCATAACTGGAGTATAAATACGCCCATAATCATCTACCGATGTATATCTAGGTAAACCCATAGGCATACCATTAGTTGAAACATCAAACAAGCCACTAGTTGGCAACCTATATGGCGCACTACCCGCCTGTTGAATTGAGGGGCTTGGACCAGTTTGTGGTTGCCTTATTCCCTCAGATGATCGAGCCACAATACTTTGGGTTACAACCTCTTCTCTATCGCGTTTACGCATACGACTTTTCTCCTTAAAAATTTAAGTTATATTATACACTATTTACCACACAAATTCAACATTTAAACACTTTGATGTGACTTTGATTTGGTGATCTAATATTATTTAGTTTACTCTGTTTATCCCTTAATTTTTTTTGGTTTGTATCGCTTAACCGCAAAAACCAAAATTGCCATCACTAAGGAAACACCCAATATTATATATGCGCCGATGCCCAGTTCAACTTTCTTAACCATAGCATAAGCAAAATAGAAACCAGCACCAGCAAATGTCAGCAATGAGGTTAACTTTGTAGCAAGTGGTGCACCGCCTGATCCAAAATTAAACAATGAGAGCAGGAATGTTAACGCTGCAAAAACAGCAGTAACCGCGAGTCCTAGAGTCAAAATGTTTGTGTCTGTCGAAAACAATGCTGAAAATTCAAAATCTTTTAAGAAAAGATCTGTAACTAGCTTGTACGCAGTAACCTTTTCTTCATTTAAAACCATAACCGCTGTGTAGTCAACTACGGCCTCAACAAATTGACCAATGATTAGGACTGCTAATGTAATAAGAGAGAACAAAATCAGCAACAAAGAAGTGCCTCCCTTTTTTCTTTTCTTATCTGTCTGCGCAGCGTAATTATAACCATCATAATACGCATTGTAATCGTTACTTCCCGCATCAGCATATCCAGCCATTGCACCAGCGCCACCCTCAGGACCATCAAAAGTCAACAAGGGTTGTTCTTGTGAAGAATAAGGCACAAAAGTAACTGGTTGTACGATTGGTGTCAATTGAATATGCAGTGGAACAGGCGCTACAGGAAATGGTTCTGAAACAGGCATCTGTCTAATAGAGGCACTGCTATAGCGTTTAGTGCTAGCTGCTACTGATGATGATTTGTTATCATATGAAGCCAACTGTGTTGGGATCTCTTCTTTTCTCATATGTCACTATCACTCCTAACTATGTTTAAATAGATTTTTAACCGTTAACCGGCATTTTTATTATCCGACTTTACTTTTAACAAAGATTACTAATTATTATTCGTCACTATCTTCGTATTGAATCACGTGAACGTCAATTATTGTTTGTACTATTGGAGTTAACTGAATAAAGTCTGCAGGCCGTGCTACAGGCACAGGTCCACAATTATTCATTATTTTATACGACGCAGTCAAAGGATACTGGTTATTAACTTGATTACCAGATGTATCCTCTATCAAATCCTTTTTTTTGTTCTTTTTTGACATTTCTGTTTATTCTCCTAATAGTTATCTATCAAATATTGCATATGGTATTTTCTTTCTTGCAAACAAAGAGAAAACGAACACTAATATTCCACCACCTAACAAGGCAAGGAATCCAATGCCTGCTGTAACAACTGGTGCACCAGGCACGACTTCAGCTTCAGTCGCTGGAATTGATGGAAATGCACCAGAAATAAACGGCATGAGGTTAGCAAAGTCAATTAAACTAGGCGGTGCCTCCTCTTCCTCACTTTCCTCTCCATCAGCTGGATCTTCTTCTCCATCATCCTCTGCGTTGATAGCAGGCAAAATATTTTGCTCTGTTTCAGATGGGTCATCTATAATGCTAGGGTCTTCAGCAACGGCTTCGACGTAAGCACCATTTGCAGCTAGTCCAAACGCAAGCAAAGCAACGCAAGTAACTAAAACAATAAGGCTCACTAAACCAAATCTAAATACCCTTCTACCAAACATACTAAACAAAGCAAAAAACAATGATATAATTAAAAGATTAAAAGCAACAGCTGCAACTAAAGGCACAAACTTAAAGATCGACGGTGCCAGTTTAGTTAACATATCCTCAGATCCCTCGGCTTTTTGTGTAATTATATCAAGGGTCTCGTTATAAAACTCAACACCAACTAAAGCACTTTCAGGTGCCTCCATGAGTTTCAATTGTGCAGCAGCTCCATAAACAAGGTCAGCAAACGATATGTATACATCCTTTGGTATATATTCAGATGCTTCCTCTTCACTATCCTCAGTAGTATCATCAGTTGTTGCGGCGTCACGAATATTTTGCGGAGTATAGTCAGGTTTTACTAGAACGGCTGTAAACTGATCTATCGGTAAATCCATTGGTAAAAAGCCTACGTCACTAACGGCAACTACTACTAAACAAAATATAAATATAATTAGGCATATGCCTTTACGCATCACATAAAAATAATCTTTCTCGCGCCTGCGTGCTTTCTGAAGTTTTCGTAATTCTTTACTACTCATTTGAGGCTTTTTAGTAGCGGTGTTCGCCCCTGTAATAGGCTTTCTTACAGGCGGCGCATATCCTCTAGGATTGTTTCCATGAGGACGAGGCCCCATCTGCGGAGAACGCCCTGGGAAAGGAGGTGGCGCTGATCTCGATCTAATATTTTGTTGGTTTCCCGTCATGCTAACTCCTTGAGTAACTTAAGGTTTTAAGTCTCTTGCAACATTAGTGTTAATAGTTTATCATACAAAACGCAAAAATTCAATATCTAACACTGAATTTAACGCAAAACTTTTCAAATTTTTTACTATAATTGCATTTTTAATTAAAAAGATTAATTAAAACTACATAACTACATACATTATTTTCATAGAACGCATGTTGTTAAATCACACTAGAAAATTCTTGGGTTTTTAAGTTTATATAATTTATGTTGTTTTACAAATGCTACCTTTGTATTCAATTTACTTTGTTTGCATCTGTTTTTTGATATGAAGTTGATTTCATATGTTAAATCTTGACTGTTTTTAATTTTGCACCGAGGAAGTTTTAAAGCAAATTTAGTCGGCGTGCACTACCATGTTTTTCAAGCTGTCTTTGATTTTTTCGAATGAATCTATTAATTTGGGATTAAATTGGCCACATTCACCTTTTAAAATCATCGCTACCGCTTCTTCATGTGTATATGCGCCTTTGTAAACGCGTTTGCTTGTTAGAGCATCGTAAACATCAGCGATAGAAGTAACTTGTGCCCAGATTGGTATGGCGTCTCCTACTAGTTTGTCAGGATATCCCCTACCGTCCCATCTTTCGTGATGGTGTCTGCATATTTCGTAGCAATATTTATAATAATCTTTGTCCTGGACATAATTGAGACTCTCTAAAATTTCACAACCTCTAATCGTGTGTGTTTTCATAATCTCAAATTCTTCCTTTGTGAGCGCCCCAGGCTTTAATAATATCGCGTCTGGAATAGCGATTTTTCCTATATCATGCAAAACCGAAGCACTAGATATACTTTCAATTTCATCGATGGATAGGGGATAGTGCTCGACCATTTGAGTTAATATACGTTTAACGAGCAAACGAACCCTTTTAATATGCTCGCCTGACTCTAAGCTGCGAAACTCGACAGTTGTGCTCAAAGCATCCATTATAAAGAGGTTAAATTGCTTTATGCGCTCGTTTTGTTTCTCTAATTCCTCGCGTTGTTCAATTAACTTTTGTTCTAGATAATTCTTATACGAATACAAATCTATCGTATTATACACACGCTTCAATACAATATCTGGATTAAATGGTTTGCGTATGAAATCAGAAACACCTAGACCATATGCCATTAAAGTATTTTCTTCGTCATTATCACTTGTAATCAATATAATTGGGATGTTCTTAATAGTGCCATCTGCATTGAGCCTGCGCAAGACCTCAAAACCATCCATAACAGGCATCACGAGATCTAGTAAAATTATAGAAATATCGTGTCGATGCGTCTCGAGAGCTTTTAACGCCATTTCACCATTTTCCGCTTCTAGCACGTCAAACTTGTCTGAAAATAAATCGCTTAGAACAATTCGATTAATCTCAATATCATCCACCACTAATATTTTCTTTTTGTCCTTGTTCAATTATATAACTCCTACATAAGGATAATAATCATTGTTTGTATGCTGCATGATTAACTCACAATATCAAGCATTCTAACATACTAATTTAAATAATAATATCATTTAAAAAGGTAATTGTCAATACTAACAAGGCATACTGTGATAAAAAATTTAGAATTTTTTTAATAAACAAAAAAAATAGTGTTATAAACAAATTTTTTATCGTCTCGTTCTTTTGAACACCTTTTATTCGAGCAAACCATTATAACCATCTTTATTTATTTGACACAAATCGTAAATAGCATTAATATATTAGAGAGTATTTTGCGGTGGTATATTTTGATCTGAAATTAACCACCCATGGCTATTAACGTCTGATAGCCTTTAAAAATGCTAATTAAACGCGATTTATCAAAATCTACAAAATATTTTGTAATTTTTGATTGAAATTTAACTATAACTATTAGCAAACCCACCAGAATTTTGCTATTCGGCCCTATTAGTTATATAAAATTTGATAAGTCTCTATTTGTTCGGCTTAGTAATTTAACAAAACTATTAAAGTATTTATTCAAATTCTTCTGAGTTAGGCAGGCCAAACGCCTTTCTAATTTAATTTTTTTGAAAGAAATTTAACCTTTTTTTATTTGTTTAATTATTAATTAGCAAATCATCGCTCTAAAGGAAATATTGCAATGGCTTTATTCTCAAGTTTAAGTGAAAAACTAAATCATGCTTTTTCAAAACTAAAAAACCGAGGCGCGCTGACAGAACTCGAAATCAAAGAAGCTATGCGCGAAGTTAGAATAGCTTTGCTCGAAGCTGATGTCAATTTTAACGTTGTCAAAAATTTTATAAAAACCGTATCTGAAAAGGCCATTGGTGAAACTATACTTAAAGGGCTACAATCATCTCAGCAAGTTATTAAAATTGTTAATGATGAGTTGATTGAATTAATGGGGAGCAAACACTCTAAAATTGAAATCTCGGATAAACCTCCTACTGTTATTATGATGTGCGGTTTGCAGGGTGCTGGTAAAACCACAATGTGTGGCAAACTAGCGACACTTATGGCACGCGATAATAAAAAAACGCTCTTGGTAGCCGCTGATATTTACAGACCAGCAGCCATAAAGCAGCTGCAAATTGTAGGCGAAAAGGTAAAAACCGAAGTTTTTGAGATGGGCAACACTGACCCTGTTAAAATAGCTGAGGAAGCTGTCAAATATTCAATCAAACAAGGCATTGACGTGGTAATCATTGATACAGCTGGTAGATTGCAAATAGATGAAGTGCTGATGCGAGAGCTTCAAAACATAAGAGCACGCGTTAACCCAAAAGAAATTCTGCTTGTCGTTGATTCAATGCTAGGCCAGGAATCTGTCAATGTAGCGGGCACATTTAACTCTAAACTCGATATAACAGGTGTTATACTCACAAAGCTTGATGGTGATACACGCGGAGGCGCCGCCCTCTCCATTCGCGCAATATGTGGCAAACCCATAAAATTTGCGGGAATTGGTGAAAAATTTACTGATATTGAGCTTTTTCATCCAGATAGGATGGCAAGCAGAATTTTAGGGATGGGTGATGTGCTAACGCTGATAGAAAAGGCACAAACTGCATATTCAGAGGAAGAAGCTGCGAAAATCGCAAAAAAAATGCGCACAAACAGCTTTGACTTAAATGATTATCTAAAGCAATTAAAAGACATTAAAAAAATGGGAAATATTGCTGAACTTATGCATATGATACCAGGTGCATCAAACGCCCTTAAGGGACAGAACCTAAATATCGATGACAAAACAATCGAACGCAACAAAGCTATAGTCTTGTCGATGACACCTGATGAACGCTCAAATCCTGATATTATAAAAGGATCTAGACGCAGACGAATTGCAGCTGGTTGTGGACAATCTGTCCAGGATGTGAATCGCTTCTTAAACCAGTTTGAACAGAGTAAAACTATGATGAAACAAATTAGTTCTGGAAGCAAGTTTCCATTTAAAATGAGATAAGAGGGTATAACTCTTTAAATTATACAATCATAATAAATTAAATTTATCGGAGGATAAAATGGCAGTAAAACTAAGACTAACCCGAATGGGTTCAAAGAAATCACCTTTCTATAGAATCGTAGCAACCGATTCAAGAAAATCACGTGATGGACAATATATCGAGCAAATTGGTTATTATAACCCTGTTAAAATACCACCAGTTGTTAAAATCGATGCAGAGATTGCTCAAAAATGGCTATCAAGAGGCGCTATCCCTACTGACACAGTAAGAGATCTCTTTTTTCACGCTGGCGTTATAGAAGGCATAAAAAAAGAAGTTCAAGCGGACAGTGAGACACAAAATATTGAAATTGATGAAGTGAAAGATACTGTCGACGCAGCTGTTAAAGCACATATCGCTGAATAACTAACACACAAAAGAGATAACCCGCAGCACCTATGTAAGAGGGTTAGCCTCTTTAAGCTACTAACCAAAGAGATACCTTATGAAAAAATGTTTTTTAGATTTAGCTAAAACTAAAGAAATTATCTCTAAATTTCCAACACCCATCCATGTTTACGATGAAAAAGGAATTTCAGATAACGCATCTGAATTATACGATGCCTTTTCCTGGAATAAAGCTGGCTTTAAGGAATATTTTGCGGTAAAAGCCACACCCAATCCAGCTATACTAAAACTCTTAAGAGCTCATGGTTGTGGGTTGGATTGTTCCTCCCTTGCTGAACTAGCGATAGCTGACAAACTAGGATTCAAAGGTTCAGACATAATGTTCTCGAGCAATGAAACTCTAGCCGAGGAATATGTATACGCGAAAAAACTAGACGCAATTATAAACTTAGATGATATAACACATATTCCATTTCTTCAAAAGCACGCCGGTATACCTGAAAAAATTTGTTTAAGGTATAATCCAGGTGGTGATTTCTGTCTTAACAAGGATATTATGGGCAGGCCTGAAGAAGCCAAATACGGACTAACTAGGAAACAATTAACTGAAGCTGTCAGAGAACTTTTAAAACTCGGTGTTAAGGAGTTTGGTTTGCACGCCTTTTTAGCCTCAAACACAGTTGGTAATGATTACTATCCACTGCTTGCTCGTCTTATGTTTACAACGGTATGTGAACTGATGAGAGAGACTAACGCCCGTTTTACATTTGTAAATTTGAGTGGTGGCATTGGGATTCCCTACAAGCCAGACCAGCAAAAAGTTGATATCTACAAGGTTGCAAATGGTGTTAAAGAAGCATATGACAGTATTTTTGTGGCAAATGGCTATTCAAACATAAAACTTTTTACAGAACTAGGCAGATATATGCTGGCTCCATATGGTGGATTGCTAACTACAGTTATACATTTCAAACACACATACAGAGAGTATGTGGGTGTAGACGCCTGTGCAGCTAATCTTATGCGCCCAGCAATTTATGGCGCCTACCACCATATTACAGTTTTAGGCAAGGAAAACAAGCCTCTAGACCATGTTTACGACGTTGTTGGGTCTCTTTGCGAAAATAGTGATAAATTCGCAATTAACAGATCACTACCCGCTATCGATTATGGTGATATACTCTTTATTCACGACGCTGGCGCACATGGACATGCTATGGGATATAACTATAACGGGAAGTTGAGGAGCGCAGAAGTCATCTTGAAAAAGGATGGTGCTTTTGAATTAATTAGACGCGCTGAAACGCTAGATGACTATTTCAGCACTTTAGATATTTATGATGAATTTAAGAGATCGTAGGATTTCTTATGTAGGGGATCTTTTAATTTGAACAAAAATTTTAAAGTTAAGAAACAAAAGTTTTTTTTGTTTTCGCAAATTCCTTTGTTTTTTGCTAAACACACTCGAAGCATGATCGCTTTACTGTGTTTATTACTTTTTCTCTCAATTGCAGGCATATACGGATTTTTAAGCGAAGGAAAGGCCAGTAGTGACGTGCTTGACTACGTCACTGGGGACTTTGATACAAGAGTGGGCCTTGATTTTTTAAAAGAGTATTTTAACGTAGCGGGCGATGCTATGTTTTCGGTGGCAGGCGCAAATCAGGACCTAGAGCTAGCAGAGCACATTGATAATATTACCCAAATAGGCGGAGTCGAACAACTTATTTGGTATAACACTCTAGATGCCTTTGACTCAATAGGCTTGTTGTTAAGTCTCTTTACCGATATTACAATAGACACAAGTGAATTTAAGAGTTTTTTAAAACAACCTATTGATGATTCTAACTCCATATATTTAGTATTAATTTTACACGAATACTCTCCATCTAGCAGTGAAGCTTTTGAGCTCCTTAAGAGCATTGAACTTGAATTGTCACCTAGAGTTGTATCATTTGCTGGAATGACTGCTACAGCAGTGAATGTTATGAACGATACTTTAAACGAATTACCTATGTATATGCTTATTGCCGCCTTAGCGGTACTCCTTGTTTTTACATTGTCGTCTAGATCATTAACAGAAACTCTTGTGCTTTTAGTTGTAATTTTTGTGTCAGTCGCATTAAATATTGGAGTTAACTATTTATTACCAGAAGTCTCTGTCGTAGGTGTTGCCACGTCTGCTCTCTTTCAGTTGGGCATCTCTCTTTCATTTTTCTCTATTATACTAAACTACTACAGAGAAAAACGCATAATATCAAAAACTCCATTTGACGCTATTAAACTCACTATTGCTGATAAATGGCCCGCAATTTTCGCCTCATGCACAATATCTACGGTCGCGGTTTTTGCACTTTCGTTTATGAGCATTTCAATAGGATTCGAAATAGCCTTTTCACTAGTTAGAGGTTTATTAACCAGTGCGTTTGTCACATTAATATTGTCGCCTTCCTTGTTAATTCTATTAGACAAACTAACAACAAAGACACAATTCAAACACCCAATCAAATTAAAGCCTCCTGCTACTAAATTTTCATTTAAGATAAGTCTTGCTATCTTAACTATAACCGCGATAATAGGTGCTCTCTCATTTATCGGACAAAAACGTATGCACTTTTCATACTTTAAAATGTATGAGAACACTACCCAATTATCTCACGAGGGAATGGGTGCTGCGCAATTATCTAATCAGTTGATTGTGGCGATGCCTGTTATCCCAAAAACAAACTTGTCTCATGCTAATTATATATCTGAAATAAAACAAGTCGATGGAGTAGAGCATGTGCTGGGTGCTTTCTCCGCAATTGACATAGATCCCTCTTTGCTAATTAAATTGATTCCAATTATGCCTGATAACATAATGAAATTCTTTTCTAATGTCGATGGTGTTTGGTACACTATGACGACTGTCGTTTTAGATGGAGATGTTAACAACCCAAATTTTATTAACACCTATGCTAAAATCAATGAAATTACAAACAAATATTTCAATCAGGCCTATAAATTTGGTGTCTTGTCTGGTGTCTATGATATGTCAACAATCACGACATATGATTTCAATCTTATATCTCTCATTGTATTTATATTTATAGCATTATCACTAACAGTTATATTTAAATCACCACTTAAAGGCCTTCTTATTAGTTTGATTTTGCAAATCAGTATATATTCCTCTTTATCACTTTACACACTTTTGTTTAAAAACATCAACTTTTTAGTATATTTGCTTTCAACTGTAATCCATATTCCAGTTTTCCTCTCACAAACTTTAACAATTTTCGCTGGTTATAACAAAAATGTAAATAATAAAATCAAAAACTCCATAAAATTTACTAGTCAAAACGCTTTTAGGGATGTATGGAGGAGTGCTTTAGCATTTGCGTCAGGATGCATCGGTGTCGAAATCTTTGCAAACAATCTCATTGTAAAAAACCTAACCGCACTCCTAGCATTGGGGTCTTTAACAATCGCACTACTAATAACTTTAACAATGCCCACCATTTTAGTAATTTTAAATAAACCAGCCACTCTTGCGGATTTAAAAGAGCCTGACGACTCTGATCCCTATCTTTTAGAAGGAACAGAGTATGCGGATTTAATTGACGAATAACTACATAAAACAAACATTTGTTTGTTTTGGTGGTTTCTTTTCTTTAAAATTTAATTTTATATTGGAACGGCAAAAACCCTCTTAAAAACAGCAAAATTTCAAAGTATTTGTAATATTTAAATAGAATTTTATTTATACCCTCTTTAATTCTGCAAATATTCATTTTTAACATTTAAAATTTTTTTCAAATTTTATATTTTTTTTTAATTTACTTATTTACATATTGAATTTTTGTGGTATAATATATATAAACAGATTATATATGTAATATAATTTGATACCTTGAGGAGGAACTATCATGGCTGTTAGTAGCGATATTCTAAGAGGTCACACAGAAACGATTATCCTGAGAATTCTCAGGTCTAAAGATAGTTATGGTTACGAGATCACTAAAGAAATAATTGAGGCTGGTGAGGGGCTAATTGACGTAAAGGATGCGACCATATATACTGCTTTTAGACGAATGGAATCGGATGGACTAATTAATACATATTGGGGTGATGGCACACTGGGTGCGCGTAGGAAATATTATCAAATTACTGAGGCAGGGATACGGTTCTATAATGATAGGCTAGAGGAATGGAAAGAGATATCGCGGCTTTTGAGTAATCTCATAATAGGCCCCACACATTAAAATACATATTATGTAAATATATTCTATTATTATAAAGGAGACTTTATTATGCTAACTGATCGATTTAACAAATATATTGACAAACAAACAAGTACTCTGCCCTTAAACAAGGCAACAGCTGATTTTAAAGCTGAATTATATGATACTTTGATGTCAAAAGCGAGTGATCTTAGTGACGCTGGATTGTCTGAAGACGAGATCTTCACAAAATGTGTTGATACTCTAGGCGACTTTTCAGAGACAAAAAGGGATTTATCCTCTAATCCAATTGATATGGTCAGAGATGGCAGAATATTGCGCAAATTTTTATACTGCGGTGTAATTTCAATAATATCTGTCATACTCTATATTGGAATTTCCTATTTTGCTAACAACTGGTCTATACCCGCATATACGATCTTTCCCGCAATGGGGATAATCCTCATCGCCTATTTAACATTTGATGTCATTAAACATAGTTTTATGACAAACCGTCACGGTTATACTACGATAATCTTTTCCTTATATGCTTTGATACTACTCACATGCCTCTATCTAGGCCTAGCATTCGGAATTAACGCAGGATGGGCTCAAGACGATAGAGCCTGGTCAATATTTCCTTTCATATTTCCCATTATCTTCTTAATCCATATAACAAAATTACGTGTCACTGGAAAAGCCAAAAAGGGATTGAGTTTGTTTACACAAGTAGGACTCACGATGTCTTCGTCAATCGCAGTTTTTTTGCTCGTAGCAACAATTATAGATGAATTCCATCCAACATGGTTAATTGTATTGATAGGGATTTTGCTATCACTTATTATGATTATAAAGAAACTTGACAAGCGAATTTATAAAAATAAATCTATCAGATAATTAGTGAGTTTCAATCAAACAAGGGCTGCAAATTTATTTAACACTAAGTTTGCAGCCTTTTAGTTATTTTCACACCTTTAGAGATTTAAATCAAAGCCCAAGCCGCGCGCGGCGTTTTTCAATTTTAAAAGCTCATTCATTGAATAAAATAATACTTCTTAATTTGTATTATTTGTAAAATTGCCCATCTTACGTGAATATTTAAAATAGTATTTTGTATAGAATTTTTCTCATTTAAAAAATTTACTTATTTTTAACTCTGCCCAAAAGCTATGATTTTTTTTAAGAAATGTACATTAGTTTTGATTATTTTAGCAAGAAATTTGAAAAAAATTAGTTGAAAACTAATTAATTTAAATTTTTCACTTAATTGTGTTTACAAATCTATCTCTTTGTGTTATTATATTAGTAAATAATAAGGAGTTTATTTTATGGACGATAACAAAAAGTATATCACTTATGAAGTAAGTGATGATTTAAATGCAAGACTTGTAGCCGAAATAGCACGCGCTAAAACTTTATCTAAATTAAAAGATTATGAGCTGGCCCAAATGTTAGGCAAAACAAAGCAAGCATATTCCGCGATGGTAATAAATGGATTGTCTAAGCTTGGAAACATCGAGGCTATAGCCGACGCTTTAGGTTGTAAGGTTGATATAAAATTCGTAAGAAAAACCTAATTTTGTTTTTCTTTACTTCTTTCTAATAATTAATGTATGCACAGATTAAATTTATCTGCTCGCATATCATTTAATTATTGATAGAGCTTTAATTCTATTTTTGATTTTGTATTAATTCACTTATACAATCAGCATATTTGTTGGTTTGTTCTTTCAAATTAACTTGCTGTTTTAAGTACAGTTTGTGATTTTCCAATATTTGAGTGATTATTCATTTTCACATAAAAAGGCTCTAACTTTGTTTTAATAACAAATCTTTAAATTTTTGGCATATAACTAATTTGCACTTTGTAATTATCGAAAAGTTAACTATCTACTATGCACTTTTAGTTTTTCGCGATTTACAGGCATTTAGTTTAGTTCTGTATTATTTTTTTTCTATTCATGTTAATTCATCTCACAATAGCTTCGTTAATTCAAATTGCTTTTAAATGTAGTCTGTTTCCATTCGAAATTTTAATTTAGATTTATTTAATGAAACTTCGTTTAAGTGAGTTAATACCAAAACTTTTAAATCCATAATCCGCAGTACTTTTATAAAGGAGTTTAAATGAAAATTTCGACAAAAGGACGCTATGGGCTTTCTGTAATGTTGTATTTAGCTGAAAATTATCCAACTATAGTTTCTTCTATCTTTATATCAAAACAATTAGATATTTCTAAACTTTATTTGGACCAAATTTTTTCCTTGTTAAAGGTTTCAAATCTAGTACGAGTTGACAAAGGTCCAAATGGTGGTTACACCATCAGCAAACCATCAAATCAAATCACAGTCTATGATATACTGAAATGCACACAACCACATCTACTATCAAAAACGGATTCAACAGTTGGGCCTAAATCAATTACACACATTGACATAACCATTCAGGAAAATATTTTTAACAATTTAGATTCATTAATATTCAACTTCCTAAATGGTATTACACTTGATGAATTAGTTAAACTCAAAACTGAAAAAAATGATATGAACGATATGTTCTATATCTAAAACTATTTATATTTTAAAACACAGGAAAATGTATCAAATAATTTCAAAAAAAATCTTAGCACAAGATATAATTGAATATACCATTTTTGCCCCAGACGTCGCATCTCGCGCCAACCCTGGACAATTTGTAATACTGCGCACTGAACCAGATGGAGAGCGTCTGCCATTCACTATATGTGATTTTGATCGCAGGGCAGGTACTGTCGTTATGTTAGTACAAACTGTAGGCGCATCTACTTATATACTCTCACAAAAAGAGAATGGTTCATATATCTCCGATTTTTTAGGCCCACTTGGTAACGCTACAGATCTTTTAATGTACAATAAGATACTTTTAGTATCAGGCGGCATAGGTATCGCGGTTACATACCCTCAAGCAAAATTGCTCCACGAACATTCTAAATCATTTGAAATGATAATTGGCGCTAGAAATTACGATCTTTTAATTTATAAAGAAGAGGTTAAAAGAATTACTGACTCAGTTCATTTCACAACAGATGACGGCAGTTTTGGTTTTAAAGGCTTTGTAACAGACAAAGTGCGAGAACTCCTATCTAATGAGAATTCTAAATTTGATATTATATTTGCGGTAGGGCCACTCCCTATGATGCGCGCTGTTTTTAATGTGGCACGTGAGTTTTCTGTTAATACAATAATTAGCATGAATTCAATTATGCTTGATGGTACTGGCATGTGCGGTTGTTGCAGACTCACAGTTAATGGCAAAATTAAATACGCCTGCGTCGATGGTCCTGAATTTGACGCAAATGGCATCGATTGGAATGAAACTATAAATCGCTCTAAAAGATTCAAAGAAATCGAAGCTGAGCATTATTGTAAGGTGCGGGGATTATGTTAGATGTTAAAAGAAATGCCTTGCGTGAGTTGCCAATCAAAGAGCGACTCACAACATTTAAAGAAACTACTTTCACTTATGACGACGAGACTGCGATAAAAGAAGCGAAAAGATGTCATAAATGCAAGAACGCACCTTGTGCTAAGGGATGTCCTGTAGGCGTCGATATACCTGGTTTCATATCAAAGATTGCGTGCCATGACTTTGATAGCGCCGCATTAATACTTAAGAGCGTTAATGCACTGCCTTCTATATGTGGTCGTGTATGCCCTCAAGAGGAACAATGCGAAAAATTTTGTGTTAAGTGCAAGGCGAATCGCGAGGCCGTGGCCACAGGCAGACTCGAGCGTTTCATAGGTGATTATCTTTTAAATAAAGGTAATTTGCCAAAAGCATCCTCTGTTGTATCAACTAAAACAAGCAAAATAGCAGTTATCGGCTCCGGGCCTGCCTCCTTATCATGCGCTAATGATTGTGCTATGGCTGGATTAGATGTCACAGTGTTTGAATCTCTACATAGTCCAGGTGGAGTTTTAACTTATGGCATTCCAGAATTCAGACTTCCAAAAGATCTAGTAAACGCTGAAATCGAGTCCTTAAAAAATATAGGCGTTAAAATAAAAGTTAATTATCTTATAGGGAAAACCCTATTCTTTAAAGAACTAGTTGAGCAATACAATGCTGTATTTATAGGCACTGGCGCTGGTTTACCAAAGTTTTTAGGAATAGAGGGTGAGGAATTAAATGGTGTATACTCAGCAAATGAATATTTAACACGCACTAATCTAATGAAAGCATATTCAACTAACAGTCAGACACCCATCGTTAAACACAAAAATGTTATTGTTTTAGGCGGTGGAAATGTTGCGTTTGACGCAGCTCGCACCGCACTCCGCTTAGGCACAGAGTCAACTATACTAGCATACAGACGAGGGCACAATGAACTGCGAGCTAGACATGAAGAAATTGTACATGCCCAGCAAGAAGGTGTGCAGATTAAAACTCTGATAGCGCCTGTTAAAATAGTATCTACAGATGGCGTTAATGTTACCAGTGTAGAATTTGTAAGAAGCGAGTTATCTGAGCCTGACTCAAGTGGACGGCGCGGTTTTACATTGATTCCAAATAGCAACTTTGAAATTGCATGTGACGCAACTATTGTAGCAATAGGCACAAACCCAAATCCTCTCATAAAAGGGGGTTTTGACGGCCTTATCACTGACTCCAGAGGCTGTATACCAGTTGATTCCAACTTTAAAACTAACCTTGATACTGTCTATGCGGGTGGTGACGCAACAACAGGTTCCGCTACTGTAATCAGTGCTATGGGAGCTGGCAAAAAAGCCGCCGCATCTATCATCGCTCGTTTTGCAAACTAATTATCAATAAACTATGGGTTCTAAATTTTTGCTCACGAATACTAAATCAAAATTTGATCCGCTAAAATACTCTAATACCTTTGGTAATGCTTTTAAAGTATGAAGGGTGGGATGTATTAATATTACATCCCCACTGCGTATATTGTGTGTTGCACGATAAATCATAGTGTTATAATCATTATCAACTAAATCATTAATCTCTCTTGACCGCATTATAATTTTATACCCCAATTTTTCGCAAACATTAACCGCCACACTATTTGGAACACCTACAGGCGGAGCATACATGCTTGTTTTAATACCGCACAGATTAAATAGAATATCTTCTGTTATTTTGATCTCACTCTTGAATGATTTCTCGTCTATCGATTGCGCACTACTTTTGGAAAAGCCAAGACTGCCAATTTCATGCCCATAGTCGCGGATTTTAATTACCTGGTCTGAATATTTGCATGCAACAAATCCAGATATGAAAAAAGTTGTCTTTACGTTGTACTGATCAAATATATCTAACATCCTTTCAAGATATTCAGCGCCTTTATATACACTAACCGTTATAGTTACTTTGTTTTTGGACATATTCCCTACAAAATATATATGCTTTCCATTAAAAAATGTATGAGACTCTCGGACCCCAGTCAGCGCTCCAAATATTATCATTGCAATAATTAGCAATATTAAAAAATTAGCACATGAATTGATCATAAGTTTTTTTGTGAAAAACTTTCGCATAATTTCATTATATGCGAGACCTCATAACTAATTCACAAATTTTGATTTTTGCTTCTTAACTAGCTAGACTCATCTATCCAGCTCACCTGTAAATCAGGGATTTTTCAAATTCTCAAAAAATTAACTAATACAAAATTTAGTGTTTTTTGAGTTTGTGGAACTATCATTTTCACTCTTTTATGTCAAAATATTTCATCCATTCCCTAAATTTATCCTGCGCCGACAAACAAGTATCTAGTAGATAACCCTTTTCGCTTTTCCACTCTTTAAGCCCCCTGTAATAATACCACTTGTGACGTTCATCAATCACAAATGGAACGATATTGTTTGCAAGGCTTTCCTTGAACATAATAAGCCGACCCACTCTGCCGTTCCCGTCTTGGAATGGATGTATTTTCTCAAAACTATAATGAAAATCAATTATCTCTTCAAGCCCCTTCCCCCTTGCGTTGTATTCATTTAACAATTCTCTTATTCTATCCTGCACTTCGGCAGGCGGAGAAGTTTCCTGACCTGCTACTTCATTTGGTTTCAGTTTATAATCGCCTATTTTAAACCATTCAAATCGACCATCACTCGTTCCAGATTTCAACACTGAATGAAGCCTCTTTATAAATGTCTCAGTCAAAGGCTTTTCGCACTCTTCAATAACTAAATCAATACAACGGAAGTGATTTGTAGTTTCCACTATATCGTCTATTGACGCACCATTAAAATCCGCACCTACTGTGTTCGTCTCAAATATAAAACGCGTCTGCTCCTCAGTTAGCTTGCTACCCTCTATGTGGTTTGAATTATACGCAAACTTGACTTGTACTTTATGATAAATGCCACCACTAATCTTAGCATCCTTTTCCTCTTTGAGTCTATTCAAAAGCTTATTATCAGAAAATTTCATTGCTCTCCTACTCAGGTAAAACCCTGCTTTCAAGTATAATGTAACGATGCTTAAAGCCTTACATCTTCGATTTTGCCTCATTAATGATAATAGAAGGGCTCAGCATGTAATACTCAAGGCTCTTCCTTTTAATTACAATTTTATACGCATAGACGCTCTAACTTATTACTTATATAGCGTGCCACACAATCAGATAAAAAGTAAATTTAAAATCTTCCATCTGTAGTTTCAATTTCCCGGGTTTTTGTCTCATCTTAGAAAACACTTGCTAAAATCAAGTTAAGCGAAAATATTCCTCTTTTCTATATTTTGAATAAACCCATCCCACAAAAAGTAGTTAATAATATTGTTCATAATTAGACATTTTTTGCTTTTATAGGACGCTATAAAATTTGGGGATTTCTTCTCTTTGCTTTAATGTAAGCTTTCTATAACAACATTTTGTAGAGCACAACCTCATCCTTTTTACCTATTCATTTTCATTAAATCGGACGCGTCTGAGAAAACGATCTATTTTTTTAAACTTATGCGTCAACTCTTTTTTCGTTGACAAATATGGTATATATTGGGTTTCCAAAATCTGAATGTCACATCATTTTGAGAAAATAAATTTTACCATATTTTCTCCCCTGTTCAGACAAAGTATCATTTCAACAGGAGATTGTTCCCATTCGTCCCATTTTCGCGGTCATAATAATTGACGAGCTTTTGCATTCTTTCAATATCTGGCGTTTTAGTTTTCCTCTTTTTAGATCCAGTAAGAGTTGATACTTAAAATTACGATTATATAAAACGAGGTCTATTTAGAAACACTTTCCATCAAAACTAATGCTTTTTTTTGATTCAAACGCAAATCCCCCGGGTCTAATTTCAACATCCTGTTCGATGAATTAATAGAGAATTTCTGGTTTTTTACACAAGGTAGTATCAATGCTCTCGCTTGACGAGCCGTTTAGTAGATTATCTTTTATGTTTATCTTATGCCATTCCACATTCTCAGTGAATTGTATCAATAACAGTAATGGATTATACTTCACACCTCTGTTCATAAACATATTTTTATTTACGCCCTCTGCAAGGTTTAAAACAAGAGTATATCAGACTATGTTTAAAAAATCTAACTTAAGTCATGCCGTCTGTATGTTGAATCAAAACCAGACAATTTTACGAGTGCCTGCTTTTATAGTGCGCTTTTCTTTATATTATTGTATATAAATAATAGCATAACACAAAATAAAAAACAAGCATAAGTTAGAATATTCTCATCAATGCCTCATTTAAATTATACAATAACAACTCAAATTCCTATATTTTAGAAAGATTAAAAAGATAGCTGTTAGCAGCTGAGTTTTTTTAATGCTTTTCTATGTCAATTGATCTTAATTAACCTTGTGTGCTATTATTAATATAAGATTTAGGTAACAAACTTAACGTGCAATTCTAAAAAATTAACTGCTCTTTTGAAAATTAACTAGAAAAATGCTATTTCCCCACAAAATACATGTGAAAGCTCGAAGTTATTTTGCTATTATAATCAACTTTAGTCACAAATTTCAATAAAATTTAAATTAGGTATTGAATTAATTCGCCTTATGTAGTATTATATTTAGTGTAGATTTTTCTGCCTTAGTTTTAATTATTTTAGTTGTATTTTCATAGGAGAATCAAATGACTGTATACAAACAGGATAAAATTCGAAATGTCGCATTAATTGGACACAGTGGTGAGGGTAAAACCTCGTTGTTAGAAGCACTTTTGTATAAGACAAAAGTACTTGACAGGTTAGGACGTGTAGACGATGGAACAACCGTATCTGATTACGATCAGGAAGAAATTGCTCGAAAAATATCAATTAGTTTATCTTGTGCCTACACAACTGTAGGTGATTATAAGATTAATTTCCTTGATGTTCCTGGTTTTTTTGATTTTGAAGGTGAATTAGTAGCTGCGCTAACCGTAGCGGACGCAGCGATTGTTGTGACAACCGCATCTGGTATTGTCTCTGTCGGCGCTGAAAAAGCTATAGATTATTGTATCTCAGAAAAAATACCTGTTGCTATTTTTATAAATGGAATAAATAAAGAAAATTCCGATTACAAAAAAACCATTGAGGCATTTAAAGAAAGGTATTCAAACAAAATACTCCCAATCGAATTACCAATTATGAATGGATTTAAATCTGTAGGTTTTGTAAATTTGCTAGATTATTGTGCCTATCAATCACTAGGTGCTAATGAAATTAATATACCAGATTCTATGCTAAATGAAGCAGGCGCAGCTCGTGATACCATATCTGAGATTGCGGCAGAAGCTTCTGAAGAATTAATGGACAAATTTTTCGGTGGAGATCCTCTAACCGCTGCTGAAATCAAATCTGGTATTGCGTCAAGATTTGCAGCGGCGGAAATTATACCAGTTACAGCAGGTGTAGCTGTAAATCCAATTGAACCTGGGGATTTAATTAAATACATTATAGAAATTTTTCCAGATCCATCTAAGGGACGTGGATTAAAATATGATAATGGAAAGAAAACTTTAAAATGCGGCGATGGCAAATTCGCAGCACAAATTTTTAAATCGGCTGTAGATCCTTTTGTTGGAAAATTGCTTCTCTTTAAGATTATACGAGGGAAGTTGTCTGCAGGTGAGTTAATATACAATTCCAATAAAGAAGAGAACGAAAAAGCAATTTCTCTCTCAATTGTAAGAGGCAAGAAACAGGATAATGTGGAAACACTATACGCAGGTGACATAGGAGCACTCGCGAAACTCTCATACACCTCAAATGGCGACACATTATGCGACACAACTGAACGTATAATTTTTGATCCCATTAACTTCCCACAACCATCAATTTCATTATCTGTTGTAGCGCTTGAAAAGGGATCCGAAGAAAAAGTAATTGCAGGATTAACTAAATTAATGGATGAAGATTCATCATTTAAATTAGAGAAAAATGTAGAAACTAACGAGATGTTGCTGAGTGGACAAGGTGAGACTCAACTTGATGTTTTGTGTAAAAAACTTAAAAACAAATTTAAAGTTTCCGCTGTTTTAAATCCACCACGCGTGGCCTATCGTGAGACAATAAAGAAAACTATCGAACAACAAGGAAAACACAAAAAACAATCTGGTGGACATGGACAATATGGTGATGTTCATATTAGATTTGAGCCTTGCTATGATAACGAATTCGAATTCCATGAGGAAATAGTAGGAGGTATTGTTCCAAAACAATATATCCCAGCAGTTGAAAAGGGTTTGAGAGAATCAATAGCACATGGCGTCCTAGCTGGTTATCCTGTTCATGGGCTTAAAGCAACATTGTTTTTTGGAAGCTATCATGATGTCGATTCTAATGAACTATCATTCAAAATGGCAACAGGCATTGCTTATAGAGAAGGTTTAGTTAAAGCTAACCCTGTATTACTAGAACCTATTATGACTATAAAAATCAGTGTACCAGATGTGTATATGGGCGACATAATGGGTGACCTCAGTAAACGAAGAGGCCGCATTCTTGGAACAGAGTCTGTTGAAGGCAAAACTGTAGTAACAGGTGAAGCCCCACAATCTGAACTAACTAAATATGCTACAGATCTTAGAAGCATGACACAAGGGCGTGGCAAGTTCACTACTACCTTCTCAAGATATGAAGAGGTCCCAAGCATTCTAGCCCAAAAGATTATAGAAAGTAATAAACAAAATTAGCATGTGACAAGCTAACCTAGCGCTCATTATACCTCTCAATACAGTTATACCTCTTGTTACCAGTTTGCGAGTGCTAGGTTAGCATTTTCTTGACTAATTATTCATTCTCTTGTTAGCTAGATTAGCATTGCTATTTTCATCGAACTTTAAAAAATTTGCTTTTTTCTGCTAGGTATGATATATTTTAATACAGATATTTGATTTAATTATTTCGATTCTGGATATCAATTGTGATTCACATTTAAAATATTCTATTGAATAAAATCTATATTTCATCTGACAAAATCTAAAGGTTGGTACTAAATTTATGGTTGAAAAACCAAAAGATCTGCATTTGCAATCAAATATTATAACATCTATAGCAAATAGTATAGTTGCAACAGCGGAGGGCATCTCTCTTGACGTCTCATCACAATCACCTTCTTATGGATCTAAGCATTTGAAGAAAAACCGTACAACTATGGTCCATGTTTATGATGATAATACAGTACTAATCGACATGGTAATATCGGTAGTTTTCGATAATAGCATCCCTGAATTAGTTTCTGGTTTGCAAGAAAAAATTAAAAAAGAAGTAGAAGGAAGAACACGTTTTAAAGTTCGTAAAATTAATATGCACGTTTTAAACGTTGTTTTTAGTTAAATATGATAAGTCGATCAAAAGCACGAGAATCTGTATATAAACTTATATATGAATTTTTATTTCTAAAAAAACAAAACAAAAAGTCATTATCCATCTTCTTGAGTGCTGATTTAGCGGAAAAAGACCGTGACTATATATCAGATACTTATTTTGGCGTAATCGAAAAATACGATAGTCTAATTGAGATCATTGCTAGTCATTTGAAAAATTTCACAATTGATAGATTGGTAAAGGCGGATCTGGCAGCTCTTGTATTAGCAATTTACGAAATGCTTTATATCCCTCACATTCCAATTGAGGTTTCAATTTGTGAAGCTGTTGAATTAGTAAAAACCTTTTCAACAGAAAAAAGCAAGCAGTTTGTTAATGGTGTCCTTGCTTCAATATCAAAAATAATTGCAAGTGGAGAGTCCAAAACCAATCAACCACAATCTGATGATAATGCGGATGTTAGCTTAACAGCTGACTTAAATCATGATAGCCTACCAGTTAACCCAACAGATGATTCAAATTGCAATTTAAACTAATTTTGTGCTATTAAATGCGCTTTTGTTTAACACCACGCATACTAAATTGTACAACTAACAAGGTATAATAATGATATTACTCGATGGAAAATGTTTATCTAATCAAATTAAAGAAGAAATAGCTACTGAAATCAGTGCTCTCTATGAAAAAGATAGTTCTCATAAAATCGGGCTAGCGGTAATTCTAGTCGGTGATAATCTGGCAAGTCAAATTTATGTTAAAAACAAAATCACTGCTTGTTTGCATGTTGGTATTAAATCATTCCAATACAATTTAAAAGAATCAACTACTGATGATGAATTATTAACTCTTATAGATGAATTAAATGATGATGATAATGTAAATGGTATTTTAGTTCAACTCCCACTCCCACCTCACATTGAGGAAGAAAAAATACTAGCAAAAATAGATCCTTTAAAGGATGTTGATGGTTTTACACCATATCAAGTAGGGCTCTTAACAATTGGTCAAAAATCATTTGTCCCTTGCACACCTAAAGGCATAATAACGCTCCTTGAACGTAATAAAATTGAAATTGCAGGCAGGCACGCAGTAATTGTAGGGCGTTCAAATGTAGTAGGCAAACCATTAATGCAACTTCTACTTCAAAAAGACGCGACTGTTACAATATGCCACTCTAAAACCAAAAACTTATCTGATATAACAAAAAGTGCGGATATCTTAATCGTTGCAGTAGGCAAACCCTGCTTTATAAAAGCTGATATGCTTAATCAGGGTGTAATATTGGTCGATGTTGGAATAAATAGAGTAGATGGCCGATTAGTAGGCGATGCTGATTTTGAAAATGTTAAAGACAAATGTGCATACATAACACCTGTCCCAGGTGGAGTTGGGCCTATGACAATTACTATGCTTTTGCAAAACACAGTGGAGGCATATTATGCTAGAAAAAACAGATAAATGCATAAGCGTATCTGATCTAAACACCATAATTAGCGCAACTGTTGATGCTATTGAATATCTGCCACCAGTTCTGGGTGAAATCTCTGGCATCGCTATGCATGGCGCACATCTATACTGTACACTTAAAGATTCAGATTCATTAATATCCTTAATAATGTATAACTATCGCGCTTCAAAATTCATACCTTCGAATGGTGACAAGGTTATTGTAAGGGGACGCCTTAGTTATTATGCTAAAAACGGAAAATTAAGTTTTATTGCAACATCAATTACAAAAGTTGGCATGGGGAATCTGCGTATAGAACTCGAAGCCTTAAAAACAAAACTACGAGAGGCTGGTTATTTTGATGAATCACATAAAAAGAAAATACCCACATATCCCACTAATGTCTGTGTCGTGACAAGCGAAACTGGTGCGGTAATAAACGATATCGAGCGTACGATAAGACATGTTAATCAAATGATCAAACTTACTTTGATTAACACAAATGTACAAGGCACAAGCGCAGTATCAAGCATTTGCAGGGCTTTAGCACATGCAGACACGCAAAACTATGATGTTATAATTCTAGCGCGCGGTGGTGGTTCGTTTGAGGAATTAATGCCCTTTAATGATGAAAAACTAGCAATCCTTATATACAATCTCAAAACTCCCATCATATCCGCGATTGGACATGCAGAAGATTGTCCCATTTCAGACTTTGTGGCTGATCTAAGAGCAAACACACCTACGGCAGCTGCTGAAACTATTGCATTCTCTGTGCAAGATTTATATTCAAATATAATATCAAACGTGAATGGCATTTTTTCATCTATACAAAGCAAACTAAATAAATCTGTTTCTGAAATAAAATATGCTTCTAACAATATTTATTATACATTATCAGCTAAACTTAAATCGCTAAAATCAACAATTTCTGATGACCTTAAAGATACATATAATAGCATATTAACACAATTAACTGAAAAACTAAATAATATTAATACCATTTCTCGTTTGCTCAAAGAGAATAGTCCTACTAATCTATTTAAACAAGGTTATTTCAAAGTAACACACAACAACAAAACAATTTCCACTATTACCAATTTGAAAATTGGTAATACAATTTCTTTATACTCATCAGAAGGGATTATAAATGCCGAGATAACTCAAATAATTCAAAATAATAAGGAGATATAATATGAGTGAATTAACATTCGAACAAAAATTACAGAAATTAGAAACGCTAGTTGCAAAATCAAAGGATTCCAACTTAACATTAAATGAGTCCTTAAATACTTTTTCTGAAGCTATTAATGCAGCATCTGAATGCATAACTGAATTAGAAGCAAAAAAGACTGAACTCTATAATCTTAAAATTGAAATGGACAATCTCACAAAGTCTGAAGAAAAGGATGACTCACAATGATGCTTGAATTCGAAAAATTTGTGAATTCTTATGTTTATGGATTGCGCACACAAACTGACGAAAAACTAGCTAGCGCGATTACATATGCTCTTAATGGTGGTGGCAAACGTGTGCGACCTAAATTAATGCTCCTTACGTCAGAGGTTATTGGATTATCTAAATCATTAATCATGCCTTTTGCGTTAGCAATAGAATGTATTCATACCTATTCATTAATACACGATGATCTGCCCGCTATGGATAACGATAATTTCAGACGCGGAAGGTTAACTGTTCATAAGGCATACGATTATGCGACTGCAATACTTGCAGGTGATGCCCTCCTGAATGCAGCATTTGAAGTTGTTTTAAACCAGTCCAAAGAAATTCCAAATCTTATTCGTGCCGCATCTACGCTTGCATCTGCGTCTGGCGCAAGAGGAATGGTAGGTGGACAGGCTCGAGAATTGAGTAAATCATGCCACACCACCAGTGAATTGCTAGAAATATACAGCAAAAAAACTGGAGCGTTAATTTCGGCTTCTATTGTTATACCATGTCAAATTTGTAATATAAATGAAAACGAACTTGCTCTTTTCGAAGAAATTGGAAACACAACTGGTTTAATATTCCAACTAGTAGATGATATATTGGATATGGAAAAAGAACTCGGTTTGGGCAAACTTACATTTGCAACATTAATGGGTAGTGAAAACACAGAATCCTTTATTAAAGAAAAGACTGAATATTTACATCGTCTGTTTTCAAAATCAAAATACAACTGTTCCTGTTTGATAAGATATATAGAAGAACTAACATATAGGTCGGTCTAATTTTTAAGGTTTCACTAAATTCTAAATTTAAAAAATTTTTACGCCTTATTAGTTAACTATTTGCTTTTTCAAATAATGCCAAAATTTCTCTGTTTTTGTCTGCAAACGGATGAGGTGCATCTATCACACCACCATTTCTAAGGCCCAGTGCCTCACCAAACGCTATAACATCGTCTCGCGCTTTTTCAACTACTTTTTGATTAGTTACCATTCCATTTTTATTCAGATATTTACGCCCTACTTCAAACTGAGGCTTTATTAATGTTATCATTTTTGTATTATGATCCATAAATTGTAGTAGTGCAGGTAATATTAAACGCAGTGAAATAAAAGAGACATCAACTGTTATAATATCTGCTTTGATCCCCAGATCCTCAAAAGTTAAAGACCTCGCGTTAAGTTTATCTTTTACACATACTCGTTCATCATTCTTCAATTCATCAGGGAGGGCACATTGTGAGACGTCAACAGCAAAAACCTTTTTAGCACCGCTCTTAATCAAAACATCAGTGAAACCTCCGTTTGATGCTCCTATATCAATTGCGACACAATTCTGAAGGTTAATGTTAAAGTATTCTAGTGCTTTTTTTAGTTTAATACCACCTAATGAAGCATAATCGCCAATGTTTGATATCAATATAGCGTCATCTGCTGAAACAGCGCGCGCTACTTTGAACTCAACAAGATCATTAACCTTAACCATTCCTAGCTTAATCAAATTGGATGCGTGTGTTCGAGATCGCGCATAACCATTTAAATACAAAAAAACGTCTAGTCTCATACAATTCACTTGTTCTTAGAAAACACACTTAAAACTTTGGAGACAAACAATACAACTTCTTTTGATTTTTTTACGGCAAACACCTTTACTATCGCTTTCCCACCAACTGTTAGCGCTGCAACAATCCCAGAACAAATTATGCTAATCCAAAAAGGCAGTGACCCAGCGCCAGTCCCTTCTCCAATTGTTTTTAACAATATAGCAGCTGTGCATGCCCCACTTATAATTCCGCATATGTCACCTATGACATCACCACATATGCTACTAACTCGTTCAGCGTTTTTAACGAGTTTTACGGCAATCCTTCCACCTTTTATTTTTCTGGATGCCATAGCAAGTAAAGGAGGCAAATCACACGATGTTGTAGCAATTGCCACTGCGTCGAATAAAATATTTATACAAATTAGTGTTATAAGTAAAATAAATGAGATTGCGACATGCGCATATGTTGCGGTCAATTCAGAAATATACGAGAAAAAACACGATAAAAATAGGGTTATTACAATTATCTTAATAGTCCATATCGTAATATTCGAGCGCTTCGAATTGTTGCGTGGTTTTGATTTCTGCTTATTTTTATCACCACTTGAGGACTTGTCATCCTTTTCCTTCAAAGTGTGTGCCGCAGGTATTCTATATTTCACTTTTCTCCAGATATCATCATGTTAATGAATCGCTTAATTAAAATATACTAAATTATGAACAAAACAAATCTAAAATTTCTATAAATTGCGACTTTTGTTAAATTTGTATAAACAATTAATAAAAGATGGCGGATATGCGAGTAAACCTTGCGCCATAGGTTCGGTAGGATTTCCCTGTTTCATACCTGCTGTCGCCAACCAGGCGGTTTCCCTTTAAATTCAACAACGCCAATAGTTTTCTATTAGCATAACCGAATCGCCACTTAGAGCACACTATAATCCCCGTATATCCAGACAGTCTAGAAATTTTCTTTAACAGAATTGAAATAACCTATCCTCTTTTGCGTTAATGAGTTTCAGATTGCTCAAGAACCATCCGCACATTCCGCGCAAGGCAAGCTACACTGCACACAGCCATTTATTACCGCGATGCAGGTTTATCCCCGAGCAGTAAATTGTTCATCCACCAAATCGGGTCTCCACGAAAATTGGGTCGGCTCTCGCATGCCATTGCAAGACGCCCAAAAATCTTAACTCCCAGCACCAACCCAGATTTGGGCAATCCAAGCCAACACAAGGAACTTCATCGATATGCTCTTTTACGGTATTTTAACCCCGTCCTCAACTATTTCAATCCTGACTAGAATACTGCGCCATCGATATTAAAATTATACAATAAAATTTAAAAAAATACAACTTTTAATTAATATTATGTTGTCCATTAAAAAGTTGATTTTGTTATTTTCTATATCGCCTCAGTTTGCTACCATTTTTACTGAATGTTAACACTCCGTTTTTAGCCAAAAGCAAAACTTGCATTTTTTGTCTGGACAGGTGTAGAGAAGTCCACACCATAAACGAACACATAAAAAATGTGTTCACTGATTGTGAACTAGCGGATGAGGCAACTATTCGGAATTTCCGAATAGTTCAAATCGAAGGTTCACGCCAAATAACGAGGGACGTGAAGCATTACAGTCTGCAAATGATTATCGCTGTGGGCTTTAAGGTCAATAACGATCGCGCTGTGCGGTTCCGTAAATGGGCAAACGGCATCGTGAAGGATTACACGATTCAAGGCTGGGTAATGGACGAGGAACGACTAAAAAACGGAGGAACGATCCTAACGCAGGAATATTTCGATAGACAGCTTGAAAAAATCCGCGAGATACGCCTGTCAGAGCGGCGTTTTCATCAAAAAAATAACCGACAACCTACGCCACCGCCCTCGACTACGACAAGACCGCTAAGACCACGCAGGAATTTTTTGCCAAGGTTCAAAACAAACTGCATTTTGCGGTTCACGGCAACACGGCGCCGGGGTTATCTACACCCGTGCCCACTCCGAGTGCGGGCATATGGGACTGACTACCTGGGAAGACGCACCAGATGACAAGATCCAGCGACGCAATGTTATCATTGCCAAGAACTACTTAACTGAAGAAGAGATGCGCTCTCTTGAGTTGATTGTGTCGGCGTACCTTGACCATGCCGAGCGCAGGACTTTGGCACATATTCCTATGACAATGGAAGACTGGGCGAAGCACCTTGACCTTATTTTACAGGCCGACGGCAACCTGATTTTAACCAACGCAGGCAAGATTTCAGCGCAAATCGCAGAGCAACATGCGCTGACTGAATTTGAAAAATACCGTGTAATACAAGACAGGCTGTTTGAGAGCGACTATGACAGGTTCATCTCCCAACTAAACAGTTTGGAAGAGAAATTACAACGCGACTGATAAAAATAATGCCTATCCGAGCAGACCAGCTTCAAAAAAACTACCAGCATCTGATTCTGGAAGAGTTGCTAACATAAACGGTTATTTTGTCTGCAACGTTCAAAAGGACGGGAACATGGGTACACAATTTCAACCTCCCAAAACCAAAAAACCCAGGTCCCTTGCATTTAGACAAACAAAATCCGCCGCAACCTGCGACGGATTGGTTGTATCAACAACTGTTGATTAAGATGGAGCGGAAGACGGGATTCGAACCCGCAACAACTGCCTTGGGAAGGCAGGACGCTACCGTTGCGCTACTTCCGCATCTCATATATTTTAACTTATTTTGCACAAAATATCAAACATTTCATTATCAATTTTGAAAAATATCTAATATAGTTAATTCTGCATTATACAAAAAGGAAGAATTTGTACCAAAATCAAACAACAAATTAGCGTTAGAAGATACTTTAAAAATAATTGCAAAAGCTGGTTATTTTGTTGTTGATGAGGTTGGTAAAATTAAAACAAACTAGATAAATTAACACTAATAATAAAGTTTCAGATAGGCATTGTTTTTTTGATTTTAAGCGGTGTTTAATTTGTTATGTCTAAAATATAAAGATTTTGTCAGTTACACTTCTTTTTTTAAACTTATAATTTCAAAATGCTGTCAGAAAGATTAAATTATTGGACTGATATTTGCTATACATGAAAAATCCGTTTTAACTGTGATACAATTTTCTTTGACGATGAAATTAATGATATTAATATTATACTAACAGCAAGTGTTCCAGTTACAATTGAAAAAATCAAATTGGGAGCTTTTGAATCACTTAATATGTTAATTATAAATGGAAATATACCTAAGAATGCTACAAAAACGAGATTAATGAGATGTCTAGACATCATTTTCCAATGGCTAAGTGTGAAAATCCCTAACAGAATTATAGACGCCAAATAAATTGCTGGCAATATGTATTCGTAAATGAATAGTGGGCTTGTAAATGCAGGTGGAAGCGTGAAGGATATAGCAGTTAACAATAGTGTTTGAAATACAACCTTTTGCGTCAAATGGTTTGTGCCTCTTATAGTATAGCGTATTAAGAAATATAAATAAACAAGTCCTGCTAGTGTCACCCAAAAAAACCTGAATGACTTTAGCACAATGAAGGTTATAAACATCGTTATTGCAATGGAGGCAGCTATTGCAAGATATATTCTATCAAACAATGCGGTAGCAAACGCTGGTGCTTTATTAAGTGGCGAAAAATATCTTGGTAGTCTCAATAACTCCACGTTAGAATTTTCAATATCAGATAGCTGGGCGTGACATAAAGGACATTTTACTGCTCTGCACCCTATTTCAATACCACATTTTGGACAAATCATAGTTAGTCACCTACTTTTGATACTTTAACGCCTTCTTTAGTGTCAAGAATTTGATAACCTCTTTCTTGTATTTGTTTTCTTATATCATCAGCCAACGCATAATCTTTGTTGGCTTTTGCGATAGTTCGCTTTTCAATCAACTCCTTTATATCATCTGGTATTATTGCTTCTTCCCTATCTTCAACTAAATCAGTAGTTGTTTTATCTAAGGATAAACCAAATATAGAATCAAATTCTAAAGCTAATTTGTATATATCATAACTTTTTGATTCTTTTAGCATTGTAAATAATATACCTAACGCAAGAGGCACATTTATATCATCCTCAATGGCTTTTTTAAACAAATTTCTATAATGATTTAAAATTTCAGTTGAACTTCTTTCATTAGAATCTTTGTGTTTTGCAAGTTGAATACCAAGGTTTCGGCGCGTTTTTTTTGCGGCATCCATACCAGAAAATGTAAAATTTAATTTGCTTCTGTAATGCGCATTAAGACAAAAATATCTAAAATCTAATGCGTCATAACCTATTTTTTCAAGATCAGTAATAGTATAAACGTTGCCTAGGCTTTTGCTCATCTTACCACCATCAACAAGCATAAACTCACCATGCATCCAATAATTAACTGATTTCTTTTTAGAAATTGCCTCGTTTTGTGCAATTTCATTTTCATGGTGAATTGGAATATGATCTACACCTCCAGTATGAAGATCAAATGTTTGGCCTAAATATTTTTGGCTCATAACAGAGCATTCTATATGCCAACCAGGATAACCCTCGCCCCATGGACTATCCCATCTCATAATGTGCAAGGGTTCTGCCTTTTTCCATAAGGCAAAATCAGCTGGATGTTTTTTTTCATTATTTATTTCTACTCTGATGCCTGCAATTTGCTCGTCTAAAATGGCACCACTCAGTGCTCCATAATTTGAAAACTTAGCTCTATCGAAATATATACCATCTGATGTCTCATAAGCAAAGCCTTGTTCTATTAGTTGTGAAACATAATCTATCATTTCTGAAACATGATCTGTTGCTTTTACAATAATTTCTGGCTTTTCAATATTTAGTTTGTCGAGATCTACAAAAAAGGCGTCTGTATAAAATTCAGCAATTTCAAGAGGTGATTTATTTTGTTTCTTTGCGGCAGTAACAATTTTATCTTCCCCATCATCAGAGTCCGCCATTAAATGACCTACGTCCGTAATATTCATTACCCCTTTAAGTTTGTAACCTTCAAACTTAAAAACACGCCTAACAAGATCCATAAACACATATGTCCTTAAATTGCCTATATGTGCATAATTATATACTGTCGGGCCACATGAATACATGCAAACCAAACCTGGAACAATGGGCACAAAAGACGATTTAGTTCTAGTTAGTGTGTTATATATCTTCAACATAGATTATCCTTTTATATCATTTGGTTTTATGTTAAAATTAGCAGATCTAATGCAGTTTTAATAAATATAAATTAACTATAAAACTTTATTTGTTTCATAATTTTGAACTATCTATCGGATCCTCAGTAAAATCACTATCTTCGGCTATGGAATATTTACATCCTGTTATTCCTACTGAATCCTCAACTGCATTTAGTCGCTTGCTTATTCTTTTAATTTCATCTAATATCGGATCAGGAGATTTTTGTTTACCTTCCCCATCATATTTCTGACCAAACATTCTAACTATGCGTCCTGGCACACCTACAACGGTGCAATTAGCAGGCACATTAGTCAGAACTACAGACCCAGCGCCAATTTTAGAGTTCTCCCCAATAACAACTGGCCCTAAAATTTTTGCGCCCGCAGAAATCATAACGTTGTTTTTAACAGTTGGATGCCTTTTACCTACATCCTTGCCAGTGCCTCCCAAAGTAACGCCTTGATATATGACAACGTCATCACCAATTTCAGCAGTTTCACCTATGACCACGCCATCACCATGATCAATAAAGACACCTCGACCTATAGTCGCGCCTGGATGAATATCAATGCCAGTTATATGTTTAGCTCTAGACATTATTAAACGCGGAATAAGCCTCCATCCTCTAAGATATAATTTATGCGCTAACCGATAGCGAATAAGTGCTTTTATTCCATCATAGGTTAGAAAAATTTCAAGTTTGTTGCGAGCTGCTGGATCTCTAGCCATTGCAGCTTTTATGTCGCTCTTAATATTTTTAAACATTCCTCCCCCCTAATTGTTGTAAAATCTTTTTGCATATTTAACAAGTGCGTCCATACTATGAACGCACCTGCCATGAAAACTTCTTCTAATTTAACTATCATGTTGATCGCCGTTGCTGATTCATAGCTGGTCTTGCCATGTTCGGTGGCATCATCATTTGTCCAGCTGGAATTGGCCGCTGTGATTGTGGGGCTCCACTAGGAACAGCCGGCCCACTTACAGGAATACTTTTACCTGGTTTGGTAGGATAAGCATTACCTTTAAAGGTATGTGCCCTATTTCCTTTAGGAACGAATGAAGGTGATTTAAATGCCCGGTTTTTAAACAGTTTTGGTAAAAACATATATATAAGTACTAAACCAGCAAACAAAACTAGCAAATAGTTAACACCTATCAAACCAGTTTTTTGTAAAAAACTATCCCACGAGAAAGTAAAGTATGTAGTAATGTCTTTGCTTAATACAGAATTTTCAAAACTACTCATAAGCGAAAAGACAGGACATATAATAGTCATTATTAAACTAACTAATAATATTATTGGTATTGCGTGAAAACGCCGCGATGTATGAGTAAACATACGCGCAATATTAATTATAACCTCCAATGCACAACAGATCATCGCAATGTAAAAGAAAATGACAGTGCCGTATGTCGCAAGATTATTAATTATATTCACCGCATTCCACTTGCCATTGGCATCCTTTTGAATTTTTAGTGTGTCCTCCCTTTGAGATACAAACATTCTATAATACCAAGAAATGCGCGCTCTTTCAGTTGGAAACAAAAAATCTTCTAGAGATTTAATCTGATACTTGCTAGCTATGTCAGTATAAAAAACAGCTTTTAAAACATCATTTGCGGTAATGTTTATAGAAGTCATGTTTAAATCTTTATAAAGCCAAACAGATTCAGGCCTAAACCCTGCCTCAGTTTCATACAGCACACCCTTTTTAATTGCGTTTTCAGGTTGAGCAAATGTGCCTGATGGCCATAATCCATCATTCAATACTAGAAAATCATCCTCTTCTGTTAGCTTAAAATATAACACACTCGTTGGCATGATTCTCGGAATATCTACAGTCTCAGCAGTTTCATTTAAAGATGTTTCAATACTTTCTATTGTAGCAGAAGGCACAATTAAACTGAAAGCTGAAATAAGTAAAAACAAAATTGCAAGTATGAGTGAAATTAATGGAAGTGCAACACCATAATAGCGTGATCTTCGAAAGTAAGCATCAAAATCAAAATCAATACTTTCGTATGAATCGACATATTTCCCAACTTTATTAGGAACTTTTCCAGCTACTGTAGAATATGTACCGATCCCACGATTCTTGGCCATTTGGTAAGAGGCCATTTGATTTGCTAAAATGTCACTGTTATAATTACCAGATTCAATTTTAACTAAAAGTCTCTTGTATTGAGCACGGCGCGTTTTTAGCCTTGCTCTTGAATATGGAGAAGATGCTTCATTAATATCATAACGCAACTCGCCTATTTTTCTTTTGAGCAAGTCAACAAGGATAGCTTCATCGCGTTCGCTCCAATGCGAACTAAATTGTTTATGGTTTGCTAATCGCTCTTGTGCCATACGCAACTCCTTTTAGAAAATAGTCACTTCGCCAACTTTTTTTAGTTGAAAATCAGAGAAGAAATTTAGATACAATATATTATATAACTTAATGCAATAAATATCAAGTTATATCATAAATTATCGCATTAATTTTTAAAAAAACTATCATTTAAAATAAAAAATCAAAGGTTTTGACTGCTATATAACCGCAAATCAGTTAAATCAACTTTTTCTATATCTCTATACATAAAGATAATCACTCTCGTTTTTGTTAGTCGCATCATTAACGAAGATGATTTTTTTAATTGGATTTTATAACTCTTTTATTTTTTTAATCTACTACGTACAATATTTTCTCTTGTGTTTTGTTTTACTCTGTGTTATGATATTTATGTTCTAGAATAAATTTAGTCTTATCTAAAAGTATGTCACTATTTAGAGCAAATACTTTTATATATTACTTTAGCTTTTGAATTTTCTAATTTAGTCAGGACAAACAGCGTTTGTAGTTTCTGCAATTTTTAAATTGTGATTTATAAAATTCTGATATTTAAAACAGCACTTATTTATCATGTTAATTAGTAAATCGCTAAACACATTGAGACTACAAAACTATGCTAATTTTAATGCTGTGCTGATATTAAATTTGCTAATTTTTAATATCAATGATAAACTATATAAGTTTGAAAAAAGAAGTGTAACTGATAAAATCTTTACCTTTTAGACATAACAAATTAAACACCGCTTAAAATCAAAAAAACAATGCTATCTGAAACTTTACTATTAGTTTTAATTTA
>JAIRKT010000044.1 GCA_031259965.1 Christensenellaceae bacterium
CTAATTCAAAATACCTAAGTATTTTTTTCTCAAACTCCATTCCGCGAATAACAATAGATGGGAATTTTAGTTTTAAATTATTTAAAAAATCATTAAAAATCATTTTTTTCCTAGACGTGAAGTTTATCTTTAAATTATACCATAAAAAGCAAGAAAATGCAAATTTATTCTAAAAATGAATTAAATCTGATTTTAGATTTATAGTATTCTAATTTAATCATAATCGAATATAAACGCTAGAAAAACTTATGCATTTAATATCAACTTAAATAATTTTTATCTTTAAATCGCTTCTCTATCCATAATTTATACATAAATATTAGGTTGATGACCGTTAGAATTTAAACATAGTTTTTGATCAATACTTTCTAAATTTATATTAAAATTCTTTATTACTAACGATTGTTAGATTTCATCAATTCTTGTAAATTCTAATAGTATCAAATCGATATGTTTGTTATAAAAGGACTTCTTTTTGATTTCATTATAACTATGTTTGAAACGTTATTATAATTTCTTCTTTTCTGATTTTTAAAATTATGATCTTATGTACAATCCTGGTTTGCAATTTTTAAAGTCATTAATGCATTCCTCATAATCAACAAATGGATTCCCATTCTCCGAGTTATTTGCACTTGTCATTAGAAATACATACAATTTTGAATCTCCTTTATATATTTATGTAAAATATTTCTCACTATGATATGGTTTCATTTAACTTTATAATATCATCAACTATTAAATAATTGTTTTGTTTCCTGCCTTATACATACTCATAAATTTTTAATAGGATATCTGCCTTTCAAAATCTTTAACAATAGTTACAATATTACATATATCTATGGCGAGTGTTTTATTTGTAAATTTTAATAAACAAATAAACGCAAAATATTATTATCGCAATTAATAAGTTAGTATTTTCAAATGATTTATGTACCAATTGTATGTTATTATGATAGTACATTTTTATAATAATGTTTATGAATGAGTTAGTTTTAGTCTTAACATTTAATTTGTTTTTTGAATGTTATTTTTAACTTTAAGGCTTGGAGCTAGAGTCTAGAAATTTTTGCCATATATCATAATATGATACTGATATTTTTCAAAATAAATAAAATTTTATATTTTATACATTATTTTTGAAATTTAAATTTATAGTATTCTAATTTAATATTTATTTATCTATTGTTTTAAATATAATTGTAGTAGCATGCAAAATGTGTAAAGCATTATAATTTTACACATAAACTATATGCTATCTCATCTATATAAATTAATTTCATATCAATAAACATTAATTAAGTAGATATGCTACATTCCGCATTCCTAAAAGGTACGAGCGTTGACCGCCTATTTACTGAATACACACAGAATAGCGCTTTTCCCTACACTCTGGAGATTCATAATCCGAATGATATACGGCTATATCTGCAAGGAATTTACGATACCATCAGGTTAAAAAACATTTTGCCCGTCAGAAATTCCCCGATTTTACAATACTGGAAAGAGTGGTAATGTTCATGTTTTACAATGTCGGGAATATCTGTTCAATAAAGAATATTTTCGATACCATAATATCGGCGGAAAAAAAATATCGATGCAAACGGTGGAGCGTTACCTTTTCGCGCTGACCGATAGTTTTATCTTTTATAGAATCGAAAGATACGATGTAAAAGGCAAGCAATATTTGTTAACTAACTATAAATATTATGTCGCTGATGTTGGTCTTCGTTACGCTCTTCTCGGAAACAGGGATGAGGACGTGGGACATGTTCTTGAAAATGTCGTTTTCTTATAGCTTTTGCGCCGTGGCTATAAGGTGTATGTAGGCAAGATAGGCACTACGGAGGTTGATTTTGTCGCTGTTAGTTATGAGGTAGAAGAATATTATCAAGTGGCATATAAGGTTATTGATGCAGATGAAAAAACCTTACAACGGGAGCTTGCGCCGCTTAACGTAATCAATGACTATAATTCAAAATATCTCTTGACAATGGATTACGTACCGTTCACTTCGCACAACGGGATCAAGCAAATCAATATATTTGATTGGCTGTTAAAATAGGAGTTTATAGAAACAATTGATACCATGTGATGCGGCTCGTAGGTAATGCCACCCAATTTTGCTATTATCATTCTCTGTTCGCAATCATCAGCGCGCATACGTTGTGCTATATTCGGGAGCGTCCAACGCAGTGTTATCATTCTTGTCATATTCAGAAGTAAATTGCATCTTTCATTTGCTTATACATTTTATAATATGCCGACTCCTGCGAGAACGAGTGGATAATCCACTCTAAAATCGTTTACATCTGTATTTTAATGTCTGAAATGTTACTCTCGCAATTTTACAGAAAATAATCAAGACTTTCAAAAATTATTAAGCCGCGCTATATTGTCGAGAATTCCTGTATGAGTGTTCTGTTTACGACAACGACCACATATACAAAAATTTGACATTTAATAACGCTTTTAATAGCTTTAAAACACTAAAAATTTGAATTTCATTAAAGTTTCATTAAATGTTATTCAATATTAATATAATGGTTGTGTTTTATCAATGATTTCTCATAAATTACTAAAAAACAAGATGTATAATTAATATATTAAAATTATATTTAGTTTTGGAGTTTAATGTTATGAAAAAGTCATTAACTATTATTTTAAGTATTTTTATTTTGCTAGGATTATTATTAACAAGTTTTGCATGTACTAATACAAAAAATACTGACGAAAATGAGGGCTATTTTGATTTGCCAGATGGATTCAACAAACAGGATGTAAAAATGCCTGTGAATATTAATGAAATTGGTTTGCCTACTGCGGTAATGCCTACAGTTGACTTAGAAAGTATTAAAGGAAGCGTTGAGTATGAAAATACTGATGCTCTAATTTCATTATCCGATACAGTCGAGGTTGAAGGTGAAGGTTCATCAAATATAAAAACAAAGTCAGATGAAATTTTTGGTACAATCGTAGAGATTACCAAAAGTGGCACATACGTTTTAGAAGGTAGTTTAAATAAAGGGTTTGTTTCAATTTCAAAAAAAGAATTAGAAGTTACACTTATCTTGAACGGAGTTAACATATATTCAGAAAATTTTGCTGCAATTGTTTGCTTAAAAAAATCAGATGTTATTATAGAATTGGCTGAGGGATCAACTAATTATTTAACTGATGGAGGTGTTGGTGTTGATGATGATGGTAAATACTCAATCGAATATGATGGAGATGAACAACCTAATGCAACGTTACTAATTAGAAAAGATCTGTTAATTAAAGGAACAGGAGCATTAGTAGTAAACGGTAATGCTAATAACGGAATTGGGAGTCGGGCTAATCTTACAATAGAGGGTGGCGACATTACTATTAAAGCAAAAAATAATGCTATAAAAGGCAATGACACAATTAAAGTATCAGGAGGAAATATTACACTATCTTCTCAGAGTGATGGAATTAAAACTGATGATGAAATAACTGAAGCGGATATAGCTGAAAATGAATTGTTAGGAGGAATTACAATAACAGGAGGCGTTATTGTAATAACAGCTCAAAACGATGCAATTCAGGCCGCAACATATTTAACAATTAAAAATTCTGATATTAAGATTAAAACAGGCGCTGGATCTACGGGTTCTAACAATTCTACTGATAGTCACAAAGGTTTAAAAGCTGAGACAATGTTAACAATAACGAATGGGACATTTGAGATTAATAGTCAAGATGATTGTTTGCATTCGGATGGATCGATGTTGATAGAAAATGGAATTTTTATTTTAGCAACTGCTGACGATGCACTGCATGCTGAAGATAATCTAATAATAAATGGTGGAAATATTGATGTGTCAACTAGTTATGAGGGGATTGAGAGCTTATACATCACCATCAACGGCGGGACTATAAAGATAATAGCCAAAGATGACGCTATAAACGGCGCAGGTGGGGCTGATAATTCAGGCAAAAGTAACATGTTCTCATCGAGTTCACAAAAAGCACTTATTAAAATAAATGGTGGAGATATAACATTGTTTGCAGCACAAAGTGGAGAAGGCGACACGTTGGATGCAAACGGTAGTATTGAAATTAATGGAGGCAATTTATACATTACCAAGCCAACTTCATATAGAGATTATCAGACATTTGATTGTGATGTTTCATTTACAATGACAGGTGGAAATGTGTATGTGGATGGATTATTATATACAAAAGATAGTATAGGAAATTTAGGAAATGGCCCATCTGGTGGATTAAATGGTGGGGGAATGAGTCCTCCAACAAGACGCAGATAAACTACAGGAAATTAAAATACCCAAAATGCCTTTTTTTTCTTTCATAAAAAGAATTAAGCAAGGCATGTGACTTGTTGTTAAACTGTAATTTAGTATTTTACATATATTGATAAGCAAACATCACAATAGATGTTTGCTTATTTTTTTTTCAAATTTTATATTTCATATAACCAGATGAGTCTATATTTTTTCTGAATAGTTCCTGATATATTTAATTTTTGATAATTATTTTATTGTTCTTAATCTAAATTATCATTCAAATTTAATAATCTATGCATGACATGTATTTTATTGCTTTCAGAAATTTTACGCTAACAGAAATAACTACAAGGATAAATTAAAAATATGTAAGATGGATCTTCTACTTAATTACATCATTTGTTTTGGTCTATTTTTATGTCGCTCTTTTCATTTCTACAAACTTATACTCATTATGGTTTAAAATTCAATTATGCATATAGTTTATTAGTAGCACTATAATGTCATTCAACATATAACGATATGACAAATATATAAAAATTCCTTATCAAAAATAAATTTATGATTTTGCATATATCTAAAGTGTATGGATTTTGAATATATTATTTACTTTAACTAAATTTTAAAATTAAAACTCTATGTTTTTTTAATTTTCTTACGTTGTGACTTAATTTAATTTAGTTATATCTCTAATATAACCATGTTTAGATCATCTAACTATATTAATTAGTTAGTTTTTTTGTACATAAATATCGAACGGTTAAATTAATAATCTAATATAACAGTTACATCGGAAATTTTAAAACTTGTAATATCATGTCCAAAGTATAAGGTAGTCAGTAAACTTGCACTAAATTCCCATGTTTGATTCTTTCCGATATAAGATGAAAATGCATATGCAGAATCAACTATGTTTCCTTGATTATTACAAAGAGAAAATTTAATCATAATATATGAAATGTTCTTATTATTGATGTTTTTACAATAACCAGTAATTTGATTATAATTCATAACAGGAGTATCCTCAATAACAACGTATTCATCAACATAATATGCATTAGGATAATTGTTTGGGTCACTCGAATTATAAAAGTAATTCAATATAGGTCGTAGTGCAAATATAGAAAAAAGAACAACTACAAGAATGAACCCAACAATAATTGCAAATATTATAGCCTGTTTCTTTTTATTATTTTGTGAAGAACTGGTTGTAGTAGTAAAATTTTCAGTATATGTATGATTTTCTATTGGTCTAGTGTTATTATTTTTATAAATATATGTTGTGCCTTCAGAGTCATTGTTAAGCCTTTTGCCACAATAGGTGCAAAACTTGGCATTATCTTCAACATTTTTTCCACAATCTGGGCAGTATCTCACGATGAAGTCCTCCAAAACATATAAATAATATACTTAATATTACAACAAATTTAGGATAATTGTCAAATATAATATATTACTTTAATTAACTATTTATAAAAATTTTTGTTATTTAGTTTTATGCAATTCAAAATGTAAATACAATGCCTAATTTTTTTATAAAATTCATTTTTAATTTAGACAATTAATCGTATTCAGAATAATAATTTTCAAATTCAAATTAATCAGTTTACATGTATCATGTTTCATTAGCATTTAACAATTTAACTAAAAATTATATATCATGCTACTTTCTAATTTAAACACTTTAGATTTAATAAATTTTGTCAAGAACTTCAATTTTTTGTTTTATAGTATTCTAATTTAAATATTATTTATTGCAATATTGAACATTTAATAGATTTTTATTTTGTATATAATAATTTTTTATCAAATTTAGTGTTAACTATGAATTAGTCTATCTATTTGTTTAATTTTGTTTAATATTATCTAAAGTTGTTATTATTAAATCTACTATTATTTCTCCAGGTGATATAAATTTGATATTTTAAATAATATGAGTTAGATTCATATTTTCATATTAATAATTTTTATCTTTTGAATTTTAATTATTAATATGTTATTATCTTTTGAAATGGTGATATAAAACTATTTACATCTATTATTAAATACTACCAGTAGATACATTAATATTATTACTTTTATTTATATAAAATAGTTTTACATAAACGCTGATTTTAATTATTCAAAGTTGAATCATGTTAATCTTGTTATTGTTTTATTATAACATCCATATTATGTACTACAGGTATGATAATTGGAATTTTTTAAATTTATAACAAATGTGATATCATGTTTTCACAACTTAATTTTCTAATATTTTAACAATATCAACATATTAACTAAACAATTCAAATATATTTATTTTATATTTAGCTACATCTCTTGTTAATAGCCTATACAAGTTTTATGTAATGTTGTAATAACTAGTTTAAAACTTGTTCTTAAATAAATGTTTAATTTTTTTTTCTTAAATAAAAATATAATTTTTCTGCAATTACATTTAAACTACTACGTTTTAATATTTATAATTTATTTTTACAATTAATTCATATCGTTAGTTAAAATAGTTTCTGGTGTTCTGTTGTTAATTTGTTTCAATATATTTGTTAGAACTCTCACCTAAATACTAATAAAGGTTTTGTTTTTGAAGCAAGTACCATTTATGCGGTGTTGTTTGGAAAAGTAGCGTAATTCTTCCTCGCAAATTCCATATCGTTTCTCCGTTAAAATGACTTACATTTTTGTTTTACAATTTGCGGTCTTGATTTATCACAATTTTATTTTTGTAATCTGTAGGTTAATTATCCATATTTAAAGCCGCTATTTGTAAAAACAATATAATATGTTACCTTAAAAATTACTAATTAACATGGTGATTATTGGTTTTTTTTAAACCTATTAAATAAGATAATCATTAATTTAAAGTATTGTAATATTTGTTTTTTAATAAAAAAAGTCTTATTATCCATTTATTTAATTATTTAAATATATTTAAAAATATTAAAAAAAACAAATTGGAATATAAATATTAATATTGTCAAAAACATTAATTTAAAATTTTTGCGATAATATTACTAGCGACAAACTTTTGAATATAAATTCTATTATATGAAACTATTCTTTTAATTAGCTCTACTAGTTTTATAATTTTAAAGGAACTTACATTTTTATAAGGTTAAGAGAAGTAAATTTAAATTTTAATACTTGTATATGTTTTGAAATCTATATACTTTAAATTAACACATTCTTAGAATTTTGACAATATGATTTTAACATATAGTAAATTCTGATTAATACCGCGAGTTTTCAAGAAATCAAAACAAGAAATCATAATTTATTCTTAAACTGTAACTTCTCCAATTTTAGGTTTATAGCAAGTACCAGTTTATGAAAATTTGCTTTTAAAACCTCTTATAAATTTAGATATTGAAATTTAATTTTTTTACTAGTTCCATAACTTTTTTTGTTGTTTCATGTGTTCTCCATATGCCATTTATTTTGCTCTTTCTAATTTTTGACAAA
>JAIRKT010000074.1 GCA_031259965.1 Christensenellaceae bacterium
ATACTTTCAGAATAGTCACTTCCATTTGTTGAATAGTATACTAGCGTTTCACCTGGCAATGTGTAATCTGCGGCTATGCCACGTATGTTATATGGGTATGTAATTTGAATTCCATCGTACGTTGAATTATGTGATGGTAGAGTCACTATAGGATCTATTCTATTAATAATTATGTACTCACTAAATACTTTATCAGTATCATTATAATTGTCTAGATTTCCACTAAGATATGAAACGTATACATCATATACTCCAGCATGTTGCAGACTAATTAAGAATTCAGTATTCTCTGAAACTACAGTCCCTGTTTTTAGGAACTTAATTATTAAATTTCCAGTAGGCGACGTAGCGCCTTTTATTCCACTAACTTTAGCATTATTTGCAAATGTATAGGAAGTAGAAGTGTAATCTTGCTCTACTTCATCAAAGTCTAAGGTTACATCTCTAGTTTTAACCCTTAAAATCGCACGCTCTATATCAAATTCATAATTAACTGCTGGACAATTGACAGGCACATATAACTTAATTTCATATGATCCAGCATCTGGCCTTGCTGATATTGGATAGTATGAAATTGAGTCTGTAGTAGTCATAGCACGCACACTAGGTCTCGTGGTACTATTTCCAATTACATCATCTAGATTTTCACTTTCTAAGATGCCATTGAACTCATATAAATATGGATATGTGTTTGCATCTAGTAATTTATCATCAAAATAATCTATTTCAAATATTTTACCATCTCCACCCTCAGTATATTGTGAACTATCTGTAAAAGTAATTGTTACTTTTTTTTGAGTTACAACAAATTCACCTGCATTAAATGTTATTTTATAGCGATTGGCTATATCTCTAGCATTTGCTAGCTCATCTGAGGAAAGGCCTTCAATTGTGTTGCTTTCTAAATCAATAAGTGCGCCTATGTAATATGTGTTAACTGGCAAAACTAATCCACTAATATAATCCTCGCTGTTAACTCCTAAAGTTATCAATTTAATTACTTTTTTAATATAACTAAAATCATCACCCGCAAAATATAGCCCCTCTTCAAATTTAAATTCTGGAGACAATGTGCCATACGTAATACTGAATGCATTATTGTCTACTAACGCTAAATTTACATTTGCAGACTTTTTAGCTACGTATATCCAAATATTTTCGGAAACAGGCATATATGGATTGCTTAAGGGTTTTGATGTGTCTACATGACCTGGTGCTGTGTAAATTAGATTATACGCCCCAGTAGCGGATGCGAGTATATAGTATTTTTCAACTTCATCTGACTGATCTACAATTTCTATCTGATTATATTCCTCTGCGCATTCAAGACTACCTTTTACTTGTGCACCAGGTGTTATTTCCACATAGTCACCATACGTCACTGAGTATGAATATAGGCGTGTATCAGTATTATCATCTGGGTTTTTTATACTAGCTGCTTTCAAACCCGTGGGCTTTTTGTTCAATTTAATAAATAATGTGTATGGATCACCCACAAGCTGTAATGGATTCCATTCCTTGGATTTGTAATTACCACCAATTGGATTTGTTAATTCGTGACCTGAATCGTATTGACCTAGCACAAAACTAACTACACCAGGGGTAGTCTTCGCATTAGGTGCTAATGTGAGTATAAGATTAATCCTTGTATAAGGCGTGCCGTTGAAATATTCTAAACTATAAGTGGCGGTAGAAAAAACAATATTGTTATAATTTAGCGGATCAAGTGGAGTTATTGTAACCCCTGCTTTATTTACTCCATTTATATCAGCAAATTGATTATCACCTTTATAAATTACTGCGGATGTATATAGTATTATGTTAAATGTATTTTTTCCATCTACATACAAGGTTTCTATGTCTATGTTTGTATCAGAACCAATTTTTAAGCCTACGGTTGTTTCTTCGTAAATATAGTCATTATATTCGACTAAAGACTTTGTTAGATTCGCATTATTTAAAGCTGCTAATTCATCACCGACCATTACATAAAATTCTTGTTCTGCATGATTCACAGTAAGTTTTGCATACGAAAATGGTTGGCCATTTTCATTTCGCGTGAAAACTCCATTTTGCTCGTAATTGTCATCATCTATTATCCAGTCACTACCAGAAATTGGTTTTTTATATACTGTAATCTGGACTGGATATGAGGCACTGTCAGAAACTAGTGCATAAGGGTAATTTTCTAAATTTGCCACGCTTCCACTTTGTTTATCAACTATCCATTCGATTTTATAGTATACTTCTAAATCTTTATTTATTAAGTTTAATGTTGTTCCAATATTATAATTTTGTGACAAGGCACTGTTAACTGACGTACCATAAATTATAGGGCGAACAACAGTAATATCTGGGTTACCGCTTTCAGTTGATTGAGCAAAATCAATACTCTCGTTCAATTTGGCCTTAACAATAATTATAGATTGATTATACATATAATATGGCTCATAGTTAGTATTTACAGCATTTCCATCTACATTCATCCATTCTGCTTTTAAACAATAGTATTTTGGATTTTGTGTGTTACTAGGATTAGTGCTATCACTAACGTTGAGTAATTTTTGTTCATAATAATCAGTTAAACTATCACCAATGACCCCACCAACTTGACTATACCAGCTAAATCTTATAGTTCCTGTATCTATATAACTAGGTACATTACTATTAATTTTTCCTGTTGAGCTAATATTTATAACTTTTAATCCTTGTCCATACATTAATTCAATATTTTCATTGTTATATACAGTTGACAAAACGTTTTCATTCATGTAATTCAAATAATGATTATATTGATATTTTATTACCTTTTCATTCAATACTTCAAACACAAGTTTTGCTTTATTTACTGTATAACCAATAGTTATATTACCTAATGGCAAATTATATACAGACGAGTAAGACGTTTGGCTTTCACCTATGTAAGAATTTAATGCAAACGACAAATTGACAGTTGTTAATGTGGTAGATGCTGGACGATTTTGAATTCCACCCCAATCACTAATAGTATAAGGCACATAACCAAAATAGGGATCACTTAATGCATTACTATCATTATATGTATATTCATTATACAAAATTATTTTATCTGTTATTCCGAGATCAGTGCGTAACTGTCCATAGTTTATAACATTTAAATTAAGTCCTTCTAACCCTGGTATTAAAGCATTTTCATTAAGATAACCCAACTTAAGAGTTGTTTTCAGCACCGTTAGTGTGACGGTATTATCTAGAATAATTTCATTAATATTTATGGTATCTGTCGGTATGAATTTTATCTGGACTCCATATCGTGTGGTTTTTAAGCGAGTCTCACCTGAGTTGTATTCGTTGTCAGCGAACCAAAACTTCCCCTGAATTTTGGAGTCAATACCTTGTACCTTTGTGTCACTTACATATGCATTATTGCTCCCATCAGCTAGTTTTATAATACTAGTTGTGAGTTTTTGTCCATAATAATAGGGATCTAATTGGATTATATCAGTACTTGCAGATGGCGTATGTTTTTTTATTTCGTAATTAGTTGTTGTTTCGCCAACACTCACATATGTATAATTTTGATTAATCTCAATTAACCTATAAAATGTGACTGAGTATTTATATTGCCCCACTACTTTTGGTTTTATTTGATCAAATCCACTTATAGAAGCAGAACTTGTAGTAGTAACATCCTTGCTTTGACTAGGGTCATCGCCATATTTATGAGTTACCTTATTTGTGACACCCTCGCCAAAAGCGTATGCTAAATAGGCACGCGGCCCTTGCCCAGTATTGGTATAATAATACTCACTATGTTGTTCATTCAACAAATCAGTAAATCTAATTTGTTCAAAAACAGCCTCATATGTTATTTTCCCACCACTATCATCATTTTTGTTGTGCTCGTAGAGTGGTATTACAGACAATTCTGGAGAAAAGTAATTGTCTCCAACATTTTGCTGAGATGTCCAATATAGAAAAGCATAACCATTTTTGGAAACAGCTGTAGCAGCTAACGTGACCCCATTATATTTGCTTTCAAGATCAACTTCGTATGTGTGACTCCCCCCCTGGTCAGGTGCAACTATGCTACCATAATTTGTGTTATTTACTTTAAATTCGATTTCAGAAAGCTTATATCTCATGCTAAGAACTATTACAGGTGGAGTTGTAATATAACAATATGTGCCTTTGGTATACCAATCATCTGGCTCATTACTATGCGATGTTTGTAATTGAATAGTTATGTTCTTATCGTTAAGGCTGAATGTAGGAGTAAACCAATTATCATCATTATTATCAATGTAATTTATATCTTTATTTGTGTACTTTATTTCAATCCCAGGTCCTGGAAAATTAATTGTTTCATTTTCTAGACCTCTACTATAAAAAGTCTTCAGTTCAGTTGAATTATAGTCCGTATTAATTGCGTTTTTTAAATCAGAAATCGACACTCCAGAGTCTGTGGACACATATGAAAATTGAAGGTCTTTTTCAGTTTGACCTAGATATAAATCAGTCAAATTGCACTGTGTCAACCTAAACTCAACTCTATTATTTTTCATTGCCTCAATTAACGTGTCATCAAAAGTTATATTTAAATTATAACTTATTATTGTATAAAATCTTACCATCTTCCCTGCGAGTGTTTTTTTGGAAGAACCAATGCCTACATCTATATTGCTTCCATCAGGAGATCCATTTTGTGCAGTAGAATGAGGAGTTCCCGTCATATTATCTTTCTTAAATTCTGTTTCGTTATACGTGTTATTATAAGCATATTCCATCCACGGTGTTACACTAGGATTCGCAGTTTCAGATGGTTTTTTTAGTGGAATAGCGTCAAATGTGTATGTGAAATTACTAATTTGTCCGCTATTTAAATTTTCATACTTTATCTCTTTGTTATATGTTCCATTCAGATATGTTGTTAAATCTGAGTAGCCAGCAGATTGTGAAATATTATCTTTTAAATCATATGTCCAATTGCCGTCGACTACAGCTAAGGCTATGCCATCATGATTGTGGTTTTGATCAAATTTTGCGATTAGAAAAGAAACTGCTATAAACAAAAACAGCACAATTAATATTATAAAAACTAATAAAGTTTTTGCAACACGCAATTTCATATTTAACCTCACATAGTATAATTATATAAACGATAATTTCATTACCGTTTATCAACCATTAATTATACCATAAAAATAAAAAAATGTAAACCTGTGATCTGCTCAGCAAAACGAAAGAGACTAGATATTATTGAAAGTTAATAATAACTACAATTCGCAGATAAGCATTTATCCTACGTATTTTATAATACAATTCGCTTGGTTTTCCTATTAGTGATTATGATTTTCAAATTAATCAGGGCATGTTTTGCATTATTAAAAACATAACACTAATAGATATTTTTTCCAGATTATAATATACTAGAGTCCTATACAGGTTTGCAATTTCACTAAGAAGCTAATCCATATAATCAAACTGTGCTTAATATGAGACTAAATTCGCGCAATCTTGCATATATCCTCTAAGTTTGCATTACTTTTAAGTAAAATACTTTTTATAGTAAATATTTATAATAAAAGCATAATAAGGAGTCAGAATTTTTTTGTCTTATTCAAAATTAAATTCTCTATCCTTATTTTATCCACATAAACACTAAATCTGGAAATTAAAAACACCCGCTATCAAAGGTCACTTTTAAAAGTGACCTTTGACAAGGTTTCAATCTATAGAATATTTAACTTCAACTAACTCTTAGAATATTTTCTCTTAATTCCTCCAATTATGAGAGTTATCACTACTAACACTAGCACACCTGCTATTGCTACCCAAATCCATACTCTATTATCAGCACCAGCTACTTCATATGTGTATGTTACTGTTTTCGATTCTGTATTTTCATCACCAGCATACATTATCTCCACTGTATATATGCCAGGTTTTGCAGGAAGAGTGTCTATGTATGTTTCGCCACTTTGTGATGTGAACACCATCGAAACGTTGGCAGACCCCACCAGTGAACCCACATGTGTGTAAATATCTATATTATCGAGTGATAGCGGTTGATTTGCATCAGTTTTTACTACGATTGTGGGTATGGCTTTCTTTACATTCAACTCAATATATCCAGTGGTTTTCAAATAGTTCGAATCCGCTGGAGTAAACTCCCATTCATATCTACTAATTCCAACTACTAAACGGCTACCTTCCTTAAATACCGCACTGCCTTCTGTTGTCAGAACGGTTATTCTAGGCATGGGTTGTCCATACATTAAATTGGTTATGTTATCAATTTCTAAATCCTTGTCTGTTATGTTCATAGCGGTGCGCTCTATTTTCATGGTCGCACTGAGAACTAAATCTACATAATTGGTTTTCGATACCGTGGCCGTTAAATTGTATTCACCTGGCTCCTTAAAGGTGTTTTGTATAGAATAACTAATAACTTCGTCTCCAGTATCGCCTTTTAACTTAAATTCGTGTGACAAGCCATCATACCTAATGATAACATCCTCAAATGTTATCCCATCTGGCATTGGTGCAGCTTCTATTTTGAACGCATTATTCTGATGTTCTTCTATGCTATAATTAACAACATCCGCACCAGTAACCGATGCTATACTGACACTAAAACCACTGGTAACATTAACTCTATCGCCTATATATTGAATATCAATCAATACATCATCATTACCTATGATGCTACTTGGATTTATTTGTATTTCCACTTTTTTTGGATTACCATCGTATATTGTATCTGTGAAACTATAACTATATTCTATCATCCGCTTTGATATCACATACGTAACCTGCTGCCCATAATCACCTCTTAAAAGAGATTCACTAAAATTATCTATCCCGTCTATTGACGAAATATTAAATGTACCTATCAGAATTGGATATGTCCCAGCATTAATTGCATTTGAATTTCCTATACTAAATGTGCCGCTAATTATCGCTGTGTCTGGTAACACTAATGGACTCCCATCAGCCTGCTCAAGTGTATAATCTAAATCATCTATGCTAGCAGGAGTGCCGTCATAAACCTTAATGTTTGATTGATAGACTCTTATATATACAGCCATTGGTCTGATCTCAATGTTCCTTTGGAAAACTTCATAATTTTCACTATAGTTATCCCCACCTAGCAATTCAGTCCTTGGTATATATGTGGCCATTACGTCATACACACCCACATTTAGAGGTAGCGTCGATGTCCATGCAGTGCTTCCAGTGCCAGTTAATCTATATGCATACTCCATAGTTCCATATGCAGATGCACCATCATTTTTTATATATGGCCATGCTGCATGTGCACTAACTGGCATTCCTGTATAATAATATACTTCATTTAATTGACTAGCTGGATTAGTAAATATTATCTTTGGTAAAATGTTTCTGATTTTTATAACCCCGCCCGTTGTAGTAGATGAGTAATTGCTATCATCAGCAAATGTAATTTGTATAACTACATCATACTTTCCAGAATTAATAATTTTGTACTCTCCATTTTCTTTTTCAATTTTTGTTATAGATATGCTATATCCATCAGGCGTAGGTGCTGTTAAATCATACTGCGCCTTGTTTATAATAGTCAAGCCCTTGATCAAATCATCATTTATAATAGTCCCATAATCAAATTCACTATCTGTAAATTTAGCAAATGTATTAAATTTATTTATAGTCACCTCATTTGGAAATTCTTTTATTGTCTCTCTGTAATTGCTATCAGCTGGTTTATATGTTATTCTCAATGAGTATACACCAGCATTAGTAGGATTCTTTGCTTCCCAACTCTTATTTCCTCCTACATCTTTTGCAAATTCTAGTATGATCTCTTTTGCTTTAACTGTTAGATTATCAACACCATTAGCTTCTGGAGTTGGATAAGAAATTGGATTCCCTGTATAATGAAACCCACTTCCTGTTGATTTTAAAATTATACTAACATCCACTGCGTTTATTGTTATACAAGAATCAAACCACTTTGATGCTGAAGCATAATTGTCTCCATCGCCTGCTGTGTAAATCACTTGCATATCATATACACCGGCATTTCGTGGTGTTTCGTCATTTCCACTCCCAACATTACCATTATATCGGTATCTGAAGGAGAATGTGCCCGTAGCACTAGAAGCACCAGATAATCCTGCATATGCAACTTCAGGTGGTGTTATCGATATACCTGTATATTCGCTAGTTAACGCCCCCACGCCTATTTTTATTTCATCTATAAATGAATAGGGATTTATTATTAAATAGGCAGGGAATATATCGCTATATTCTGCATAGTTATGATTATCACCATTAAATGATACTCGTACATCATATGTTCCTACATCAGTTGGTGCACTTGTACTAAACGCGTTTGAAGAATTTGCTAATCTGTATTCTAATGTTAATTTATCATACCCTTCATAAATAGAGTATCCATTCAAAACAGCTATTTCTGGAGATGACGCAGCTATTTCTTTTCCTGAATAGATTCCCTCAGTATATTTTGGAACAAAACCAGGTTCAGCAGGTATTACCTCAAATCTATCGTTTATCGTCTCTGTGCAGTAGTCGTAAATACCACCTGGTTTAGGTGTAAATTCAATTATCACAGAATACATTCCAGCTTGTAATACTGCATCAATATTAACTGTGCTACTACCTGCCGCTGTGCTTTTGAATTTGACATCATACGTGCCATCTGGAATATTCTCTTGACTAGTATGAGCTGGTGCTTTAGCATAAATATATTTAATTATATCTGATGCTTCAAAACTATATCCAGTAAATTTAAAGACAACCTTACTCTTCAATTCACCTATTAAATCATAATAATCAATTTCAGGTTTGATCAATGCCATCTGCATTATATTGTTTTTTATAAGTGTAGTGACAAGATAGTTTTTTGCTACTGTCCCAGATGGTGTAAATACTATCTTTACAGCAATTAATCCTGTAGCAATATTCGTAAATTTACTCCAATCTTCATACCATTCATATTTTTCGCCATCAGTTATTGACTTAGCATACGCTATTTCAAAACTGCCATCATTTCCATTAAACTCCACATTATTATATCCATAGGCCTTTACTACTATATCAGGCGCATCGGGTTGTCCGCTTTCTACCTCCCCTGTATAGTTTGCAGCGATCAATACGTCGCGCTTTTGTACGTATACTTTTGCTATTTCACTACTATCCTTTATGAATGTATAGTTACTATTGCCTGTCGCGTTAAGATTTATTATAACATCATATGGAGTAGCCGATACATCACTATCATTTGTAAGATTTGCATATACTATTGTAGGAAGAACTATGTTCTTTGCAGGATTAAGGCGTCCCTTTGCCCTGTCATAATCATTATATTCCCAAACATCAATATCATAATTACCATAACCATCTTGATACTCTAAAGATAACGATATGGTATCTACAGCATTTCTAAGATTGTATATAGGATCACCGTAGGTCTTGTATAAAGTCTTTTCATTAAATGTTACCTTTATTTCTTTCTTTTTTACTGTAAGATTTCCACTTATATATTCCAAAGTGTAATTACCAAAATCTGTAGTCAGGGTTTCGAAACCTATCGAATATATTTGGCCTGCTTGATATTCAAAATCAGCATCATACTCGGATACTATGTTTGGAAATAGTTCCTTTAGTTTATTATTATCTAATCCGGATATAGTGTCAATACCTGTAACATCCGAGTTCTCTTTAAAATCAAAATTATTATAATTTATTTCGAGCCTATTACCATATACTATTTCAATGTCTTTAAACTTAACAATAACAGGGGTTTTGTCTATGTATAATGTGATTGGTATGTTAACTCCAAAATATTGTATAAGGCGCGTCCCACCCAATCCATTATCTTCATCCATATCATAATCGCTACAAGTGAGCATTAGATTAACAACACCTGATTTCAAAAATCCTATTCTCTTTATTCCGTCATCTAAGTCTGAAATACTTACATATCCACTATTTGATTCATCAGTTAGTGTGTATACTATATTTCCACTAGCAAAGTTTGCATCAAAGTCATAATAGCCCTGGGAATAATAATTCATTTGGGTTTGAGAATGCGCAATTATTGATTCACGTTTAAACGTTATTTCTGTTATTTTTTGCTCCGCTACACTATTATAATTATTATTATTGCTTTGATATGCATATAACTCAACTAAACCTGTTAGTAGGTCACTATTTGCACCACCTACTCTATTAACTTGTAGTTTAACTGTTAACTCAGTTAGCACAGTAGCAGTAGTTAACTCAACTCCACCTGTTGAACCTAACAAAGTCAACTTATTAGCATTTAATGCGGAATAATTAACCTTCACTATTGTGCTCTCAATCACGTTCACAACATTACCATTCAATTTAAAATATAATTCGTCTATTGGGTTTGTTGTTTCACCTGCTACATAGTTTAATGCTGTTGTGTATATTTTTACTATAACCTCTGTAGGAGTAGATCCACTACCAGCTACCGCAGTATAACCATTGTTATATGGGGTTAGTCCATCTATGGTATAATAATATAGGTTTTGATTTGCTTTGTTTACTTTTAGATAAGAGATAGTTTTCAGACTGCCCACTAGGTTGGGATCACTAACATAGTTTGTAGTGTCATTTGGCACAAAATAAACAGCCCATGCCTTGCCGCCGTTATATCCATCGCCAGTCCCATCTAACACTGTCGGATATTCGTAATTGCTAATCATATAACTAGTAATATCGCCACCATTTTTCAACATGTCAGCTTGATACCATCTCCAACTGCCACTTATTGACATGTTTTCTTCAAATCCAATGTTTTGGTTATATACCTTGTTACTTATGTCGTTCGTAAATGTGGCAGCATTTATCGATTGACCATATGTTATTGCATTTGAAGTAATATAATTAACACCGCTTTTTAAAACAGGCGCTGCTTTTTCAACTGCAAAAGTTTTAGTGCCAAAATACGATATTTCGTAGTTGTTTAAATCCGTTGGAATATATCTAAGTGTGTACTCACACTTGCTACTTGCATTTATTAAGCCAGTTAAAGGGGTCGTTTGATTTAATTCAAACCAAACAAACATACCAGGGACTATGCTTTTACCTTGCAAAAGTGTTACATTGTTAGCATTATAATATGAGCCAGCACCTATCGTATTATCTTCTGAATCTTGATAATTAGCGCCTAGTGTCACTAGGTTAGTCCCTATTATCTTCATTCCATATACTAAATCATTAATTACTATCTCATTATCTTTCAAATCAATACCAGGGGTGGCCTTGTTTACAACTATATTAACTTCGTTTATAAGAGGCTCATACCAAGTAGGATTTGTACCAGGAATATACTCAAGATAGTAATAAACAGATGAACCTGCATCAAATACAGTTGGCACATAAGCTGTACTATAGCTAGGATCGTCTGAATTAACACCTTTCTTGTACAACTTCCACTCACCAGCAACTATAGGATTCCCATTTGTAACATATGTGTTTGATATTATATAACTGGTTTTTGCCATGCCTAAAATAGTATTTAGTGACTCGCCATACGTTAAATTATTAATTTGAGTCCAATTACTAAAAGCATCATCATTAAAAGCTAAATTGCCTTTATTAACTATTATTTTATTTGCTGGGATAGTAACTTCTAGTTTCTCATAGTTTTTATTATCATCAGGTGTATATGTGAACTGAACTGACCCAGTATTTCCATAATTTAGAAGTGTGGTAGGTGAATTCCAAACAGATGAACCAACAACATTTCCTCCATTGCATGTTGGATAATATAAGGTAAAATAATCATTTTTGTTACTAAGTATTTGACCATAATTAAGCGTCAGAGTTTTTATATCTCCAAAACTGGGTGTCGCCTTTACTATTTGAAACGGAATAATCTCTGTGCGTCCAACTTCTTTTTCATCGTATAATATAACGGATTGAAAATAATACTGTCCTGCATCTTTGTAGGGTGATGACGCAGATTCAATATTTAAAGAATTAGAGGACTCTCCATATTTATTTGTCACATTGTATCCGCTAATGAGTGCAACATTCGGCCCCTGTGTAGCGCCACTATATGTGTATGTGAGTGAAGCGATGTTTGCAATTGTTATCTTTGTATAATTAGCAGTAAAAACCCATTCATTTGTAGATACTGATATATCTATGGGTGCTTTTGTTTTAAACTGTCGGCTTTTTTTGTCAGATTCAATAGCCTCTGTTCCTGTCCAGCCTGAGAAGTAATATCCACTAACAACTGGAGCAGTTATTGTGGCTTGTGTTGTAATGGAATTTACTTTGCCACCTGTTAAACCATTAGAATTTTCAAGATTAACAGTTATATCGGCAGGTAGAGTCTTATATTGAACAGTAGGAAGAGAGTAAGTATTTGTATAAGTAAAGCTTATTTCTTTTAAGTGAATACTGCCTTCGGCAACTTTCCGTCCAGCCTTTCCTTGGATAACAACCTCAGACTGAAAATATATTGCTTTTTTGTAGTAGTAATTGCCATTTGTATCCTCAGTTAAATTTACGGAGCTAATAGAAATTTCCTTTTTCAATGATAGATCTTCTTCTTTATCGGTCGTTATTGATCTAGTTTTTTCTCCAAAAACCTCTAACCATTGATTCATGCTAGAAGAACCAAGTTGGCCACCTACCCAATTAAAACATCGAGATTTTACATCTAGCTCCATTGTAACCCGGCCCATTTGTATAGCCTTTAATAACTCTCCTGTAAAAATTAAATTTATTGTAACATAAAGATAAAGTGTTCTTTTATCTCCATTGTTAAGCAGAGCACCAGTTTGCAACTGATTCGGATACATTTCCCAGTTAGTGTTAGCAGATTGAAGATATGGAGAATAACGAGTAGTTGATGTTAAAGTTGAAAGAGTAATATTGTTTGACAATTGTGTGCCATTTGTATTATATTGTGCTGCATGAGCTTCTTCTATATTTTCAATATTTAAATTGCTATCTAAATCACTTAAAGACAAATTTATACTTTGCTGGTAAATTAGGAATAACAAAATAAATGCCGTGATTAGGACTAATGAGACTATAAAATATTTTAGGGCTTTAGTATTAAAAATTTGATTTTTGGAATTTTTGAGTGCATAGATCGTTTTCATAAAAGACACCACCTTGTTTTACAAACTAAACAAATACAAAAAACTATTTTATATTTGAATGTTCTTTTTTCAACTAAGATTATAAAAAACAATAAAAACTGGTTACAATTTGTCTAAATGGCACAATACCACGCTTATATTATATTTTACTTTTTTTCAAATGTAAAGATTCATATCAGCCAAGTTACTTAAAAAAGTTAATTCTAATCTCAACAACTGTAAATATTTAAAAGTAATCGCATATTTTTCAATTAAGAAAATTTGCAAAATTTTTGCATTGCCAATTGTAATTTCTTTTTATAAACTAATTTTATTTGCGCGTTTGTTTTGCTATTTTTTCAGATCCTATCGGCTGCTGATTGTAAAATTATTATTCTGTAACTAAACATCCTAAATCCCCCCAAATTTAAAAGTGTATACTTATTTATAAGATACTTCAATTGCTTCTAAAATGCTTATTTGCGTTTTACTAAGCGTTGGCATAATATCTTTTCTTTTTCCTTTA
>JAIRKT010000068.1 GCA_031259965.1 Christensenellaceae bacterium
AAAAATTATTAAACTTTCACAATTCTGGCTTACAAATCTCCTCCTAGTATTGACACTGCTTTTTATAATGTACTAGATGACTGCAATTCAAATATGTCCTCAAGTGCACTGTCAAATGACTGAGAAAGATTCAAGATTTTAAATTTTCAAATATGATATGACAAAAAGAAACAAGTATCTGACAAAATGGACATCAACAAAGCATCCTGTTAACAGAGTGTAGGCAAGTTTAACCTCTAGCACTTTCCACATGTGGAACACAACATTGAAGAGAGTGCACAAATAAAGTATAATATTCCTGTAATTGTGAATGGTTTGATAACAATGAATAATGATAAAGTGCCACTGTACATGACAGGAACGTCAGAGACAGCAATAAACTATGATGTTCAAGCTACAGATTTACTAGTGGATTGTGAGTGTGACAGTGTATTTCCAAAAATGAATTTGAATCTAAATAGTTGCATTAATAATACGCATATGTCGGTTAGTAGAGCAAATATGATACCTAACCTCAAAGAAGATGTTAAAGCAGACACTAATAGAAAGTTGAATTTAAGAACAAGAGATATAACAAATGATTCAAATGCAGAGGGTAGGGTAAATTATGCTGAAAGTAAATATAAACATAAGCATAAAATACTATTAGTAGGTGATAGCCATGTTAAAAGATGCGCAACAGAACTACAACAAATTCTTGATCATAGGTATTCAGTTATGGGAATCTCTAAACCTGGTGCTAATACCAGAAATATTCTGGAAACTGCTGACAAAGAATCAAATTCTTTGAGCAGCAATGATATCTTAATTCTATGGGTTGGAACAAATTATATTAATAATAATAATATTATTGATGCGAGAAGGTGCTTAAAAAAATTTTGTGAGATTCACAAGGATGCAAATATCATTTTAATACAAGCACCGCATAGACATGATTTAATATCAACATCATGCATTAATAGGGAGGTAGTAAAATATAACAGGCAAATAAAGAAAGTAATGAAATTGTATGCAAATGTGAGAATCTTGGAAATGGATTTGCAAAGATGCTACTTTACAAGACATGGGCAACACCTAAATTGTCAAGGGAAAGAGATGGTTGCCTTAGAGTTAACTAAGATGATTCAACAGCAGCATAACAAGACAAGAAATAAAACTTTACAAATGCCATGGGAAAAGGATAACCGGCAAGAAAGTAGTAAGGTACCTCTGAATGAAGTAGGAGAGTTGATAGAAACCAAGGCAAAGGAAACAGTTATCGTAGGTGGAAAGGAATGTTGTAATATAAGAAATAGAAGACCTCCTCCAAGAAGTGAGGATTTTTTATGAGTATAAATAATAAAAACCCTTCAGATAACAAGAGTATAACTGGGAATAATATTATAGACAATGGCCTAAAGCAGACTGCAATAAATGTATCATTAGAAATTTTTCATCAGAATATTAGAGGATTGAGAAATAAATTAAATGAACTATATTGTCACTTATCATATAAGCCTCCACATATTATTTGTATATCTGAGCATCATTTAAAAGATTATGAATTACATATAATGTATTTGCATGATTATGTACTAGGTGCAAAGTATTGCAGAAAAATTCACCAAAAAGGAGGAGTATGTATATTTGTAAATAGCAATCTAAAATATGATACACTAAATTTGGAAGAATACACCATTGAAAAAGACATTGAAGCGTGTGCAATTCTTCTTCCTTTGAAATTATCTGGGGAAAAAAGAAGGAATAATAAGTTTTGCATTCTAACTATCTATAGATCTCCATCTGGTAATTTTAAAATTTTTTTAGAAAGATTAGACAATATTTTAATAAAATTATATCATGAACATTACAACATAATTGTATGTGGTGATATTAAAGTTAATTATTTAAAAGATGATAGTAGAAAAAATCAATTAGATACTATAATGCATTCCTATAATCTCAATGGTATCGTAACATTCCCTACTAGAGTAGATACATCCACGCGTACCATAATTGATAATTTTTTCATTGACACAACTAGAATTGATGCATATGATGTATACCCAGTTATAAACGGATTATCAGATCATGATGCCCAGATATTGATTTTGCACATGGTACAGAAGCCTATTCGGCGATACAATAATTGTATGAAACGGATGATAAATGATGATGCTATAGCAAATTTTAAAATGCAATTAAGTTATGAATCGTGGGAGTCAATACTTGAAGAGAATGATGTTAATAAGAGTTTTAACTTATTTTTAAATACATTTTTAAGGATTTATTATTTCAATTTCCCTTTATTACAAACTAAATGCAGGCCAGAAAACAAATTATGGATCACATCAGGAATAATAAAATCATGTAAACATAAACGAGAAATCTATAAAGAATTAAGAAATAATAATAAAAATAATACTATGTTGAGAATCTATTACAGAAGTTATTCAAAAATACTAACTGCTGTCATAAAAAAAGCAAAAAGAATGGAGTATGACAAATGTATATTAAATTCCCGCAATAAAATAAAAACTACCTGGGGTATTATACAGAAAGAAGTAGGTAGGAACACAAATAAGGTAGAAATAAATGCATTCAGGATTAATGGTAGTAAATTTAGTGATCAACAAAAAATTGTGGGAGAGCTTACTAATTACTTTGCTAATATAGCCGAAAACATAAAAAGACAAACTAAGAAGAATTATGTAAATGTAAATAATCATAATAATACAGAGAACTCTATTGATTATATGGGCCAGGCTTTTGCAAATACATATCAAACTACAACATATAATTGCTCTACACAGAAAGAAATAGAGGACATAATAAAGTCTCTTAAACAAAAAAATTCATATGGATATGATGAGATATCACCTATTATTTTAAAAATAAGTGCGCCATTTATAA
>JAIRKT010000108.1 GCA_031259965.1 Christensenellaceae bacterium
ATTTGGTGCAATTAAGTCTATATACAAAATTAAATTTAAAGGAAAAAGAAAAGATATTATGCCAACGCTTAGTAAAACGCAAATAAGCATTTTAGAAGCAATTGAAGTATCTTATAAATGAGTATACACTTTTAAATTTGGGGGGATTTAGGTATACATTCGTCCAAATGTATTATAGCACACTTATTGAAAATTTCCAACCCAAAAATTATGTATTTATTAATATCGCAGAAAAGCTAATTTTCATAGTAACATCCACTTCAGCCCCCTATGTGGATATTACGTGTGAAAATGAAGAATGGCACTTAGTTGTAAAAACTTTTGCAATTTTTTTTGGATTTAGGCATGTATGAGTTGTTGAGAGCCAACCACGGACTGCCAGATTGCGTACAACCAGAGAATGGATGTCTCGCAGGGTATAGTGACAGGACGGACTGAGGGCGAGTGTTGACGTAACCCGGTTTAATAATCCAGCACTTAATTGCTAACAAATGAATGTGATCCCTGATTGTTCTCCGCCAAATCCTGATATGTACAAGAGACCTACATGCGAGAAACAAGACTGGGCCTAGATATTAAACAAAGAGACACAACATATGCAAGAAAAGATGCTTTTTTTATCTCAAACCAATACATAAGATTTATTTTAAAGAAAAATATAAGGACATATATTCCTCATTGTCTAAGACGCGCCTCCTATTTTAAATGCAATTACAGGCTCGAATCTAAAATAACAAACAATTGCAAATTTACGAAATCTAACATAAATGGATAAATTTCTATGTAAACACTACGTCAAGATCGCAATACCTGAATATACAAAAAGAGTAAAAAGCTACGAGAAGAGTCACCTTTAGAATTTTGGTTTTGGGATTTTTAGTGTAATGTAGTGGTTTTAACTGACTTATAATAGTCAAAATAGCAAAATAACGGGGATATAATATGAAACATAAAAGATATTTTATGAAAATTTTACTGAATAATAACTACAATTAATGTTAATTATATACTTTTTATTTGGTGAATTTTTGGAAATATAGTATAATTTATGCAGATCTACTATTATGGAGACCTTGATGATTAGGAACAAAATTGATGGCATACGAGACGCTTGTTTAAAAGAGCTCGGAAAGGCTGTAGATTTGCAAGATATAAATGCTATCAAAATTAAATATTTAGGCAAAAATGGCGAATTAACTGCTGTTCTAAAGTCGATTAAAGAGGTAGCTCCTAGCGAACGTCCTGCTATTGGTAAGTGTATAAATGAAGTACATGAAATAGTAGATAGCAAAATTTCACTTAAAGAATCAGTTATAAAAGAAGAACTCGAAAAAAAGCGCTTGTACGATGAGTTATTGGATGTAACTCTATCAACACAATATGATGGTATAGGCGCGTTGAACCCATTAACACAAATCAAAAAAGACATAACTGATATTTTTGTTCATCTTGGATTTGATATTAAGGATGGGCCAGAAATAGAATTTGAATATTTTAATTTTACAGCTTTAAATATTCCAAAGGATCATCCCTCACGGAATAGTTCAGATACCTTTTATATATCCGATAAACTGTTATTAAGAACCCAGACATCAGCTGTCCAGGTTCACGTCATGAAAACGCATGAGCCTCCAATTCGGATAGTTTGTCCAGGGAAGGTATACAGACCAGATGATGATGCGACGCATAGTCCTATGTTTCAGCAAATAGAGGGCTTAGTTATAGATCGCAGTGTAACCTTGCGTGATCTTAAATCATTACTTGAGGAGTTTGCCAGGTCATTTTTTTCCTCTACGACTAAGGTGAGATTTAGACCTTCACATTTTCCATTCACTGAACCTAGTGTTGAGGTGGATTTAAGTTGCAACAAATGCGGTGGTTCGGGATGTAATTTATGCAAACACACAGGATGGATAGAATTACTAGGTGCAGGTGTGGTACATCCAAGAGTCTTAAAAGAATGTGGACTTGATAGTAATGTGTACAAAGGCATAGCTTTTGGTATTGGTGTAGAGAGAGCTGCCATGATAAAGTATGGTATTCATGACATGCGCTTGTTGTTTGATAATGATATAAGAATATTAAAGCAATTTAAATAATAAAAGACCCACGCTATTGATTAGATTGTGGACCATTCATATATTTAAAGTGTGTATATCTACAATATATCTAACACAAAGAAGGTATCACGCTATCAACTGATAAGTTTTGTATAAATAGTTGCGTGAATAGCTTTTAGTTAAGACTTTTAGAGGGTTGGTATTGTTTGTCAGATAAAACAAAAAGTAAAATCTAAATTTACATAAACGAAAACAATTAAAATGTTGTTTGATATAACGAGGGAAAATCATAATTAGGAGCGTTTAAAAAAACATGTTAGTACCAATGAATTGGTTGAAAGATTTTGTAAACATCACAAAGTCTCCTGAGGAACTCGCGGAGATTCTTGTTGCGCGTGGATTTGAGATTGAGGAAATCCGCTATTTAAACCAATCCATAATAAACGTTTTTACATGTAAAATTATAGAAATTAAAAAACATCCAACAAACGAAAAACTAGCTATATGCAAAATTGTATTAAATTCTGATCAAACATACCAGATAGTGACTAATGACCATACTTTGCGAGTGGGAGACATTGTAGCAGTGGCGATTAATGAAGCGCGATTACCATCTGGTATGGTTATAAAAACCACTGAATTTGATTCAGTAATTTCACAAGGGATGTTTTGTTCTGCTGAAATGCTGGGGATTAAAGAAGATGATCATATAGAAGCATCTGCTGACAAAATACTAAAATTTCATGACGAGGAAGAAGTTGGTGCCAACATTAATGATATTTTTGGTTTAAATGACGTTGTTTTGGATATAGGCATAACCGCAAATCGTCCTGACGCTAATAGTATTATAGGAATAGCAAAAGAAATAGCCGCAGCTCTGCGCATTGATATGAGGAGGCTGCCACACAAATATCCAGATGCAAGTGGTCATATTTCAAACCATATTACACTAGATAATCAGGCCCCTGACTTATGTCCTCGATATATAGCGAGAGTAATAAAGAATGTTAAAATAAAGAAGTCCCCCAAATTAGTAAGGGATAGATTGAGAGCTGTTGGTATAAGACCTATTAACAATATAGTTGATATTACCAATTATGTTCTGATTGAAGTAGGACAGCCCATGCATGCCTTTGATCTAGAGCGTGTTGGTGGTAATATAGTGGTGAGACGCGCTCAAGATGGAGAGATTTTAAAAGCTCTTGATGGGCGCACATACACACTGCGAGATAATCATCTAGTAATCGCGAACAAAAGTGTGCCTATGGCAATAGCAGGTGTCATGGGTGGCGAAAACTTCTCAATAAACAGCAAGACAAAAGACATTGTTTTTGAATCTGCGTCATTTGCTAGGGATTCAGTAAGGCAGACATCAAAAGAACTGGGACTTAGATCCGATTCGTCCGCAAGGTTTGAAAAGGGGATTGATGCATATTCGCAAGAAGTAGGAATGAGTAGAGCGTTGGCTCTCATATGTAAATTCAGAATAGGCGATATAATCTATGGTGTTTTGGACACACTACCTACTCCTCCTATTCAACGACAAATTGAATTTACTCTTTCAGACATCAGCGATATTCTGGGGATAAAATTAACTAATAACGAAGTTGTAAATATACTGAAGTCATTTGACTTTGTTACAAGAATTAAAAAAGGCGTTTTGCAGACAAAAGTGCCTTTAAGCCGTGATGATGTTAGTAATGTAAATGATCTTGCGGAAGAGATAATACGCGGATATGGATATGATAAACTGAGGCCAGATCCAATAGACAAAACAAATATTAACACGGGCGGCACAGATCCAAAATTTAAGGCACTCGATAAAATCAAATCAATTTTAGTAGCAAAGGGTTGTTATGAAATATTAACATACTCATTCACTTCGCCTAAAATATTTGATATTCTGAATATTCCACAAAAAGATAGTTTAAGAAATGTTATTAAAATTCAAAACCCTTTGGGTGAGGATTTTTCTGTGATGAGAAGCACTTTAGTGTATGGTATGATTAAAGCAATATCAACTAATTTTCAGCGTGGGAATAGGGATTTGAGATTATTTGAAGTAGCTAAGGTTTATGCGCCTGCCCCTACTTTAGACGAATATCCGTTTGAAACTAACCACTTAATTCTAGGCTCAACCAAAGACGAATTTTACTCATTTAAAGCTATAATTCAAGAGGTGTTTGATATATTTAATGTGCCTATAAACTTCAAAAGATCAGCAATTCCATATATGCACCCATGGAGGTGTTCTGAAATTTCAACTGAGGATGGTGATAAAATAGGTGTTTTTGGCGAGTTATCGCTTGATATTGCGAATAAGTTTAATATAACAAAACGTCTATATTTATGTGAAATAGATCCAGAGTGCATGGTTTCTAAGAAAAATACATTAATTTATCAACCTATATCAAAATACCCGGCAATAGAGAGAGATTTCGCGGTAGTGGTAGATAAAGATGTCGAGGCGGAGTCGATTCTAAAGATAGTAAGATCAAGAGGGGGCGAATTCTTAACAAAGACATATGTATTTGATGTTTATACAGGAGATCAAATTGGAGAGGGCAAAAAGAGTATAGCCTTCAATATGGTGTTCCAAAGCACAGATAGAACTTTAACGGACGATGAAATTTCAAAGATCACTAATAACATTTTAGAGGGTCTTAAAACTATTAGTGCGGTATTAAGGTAGGAAGAGGATTTGGTTTTAAAATCGATTAACACTCTTGAATTTAATAAAATCCTAACTAAAGTAGCAAGTTTTGCCACATCCTCAACTGCTAAGAGTTCTATATTGTCAATACATCCCTTTTCAGACATTGAAATTGTTAACAGACTCCTAAACGAAGTCGAGGAAGCCGATCACGCTATATACGAGTATTCTGTAAATCCAAGTTTTGGATTTGATGATGTAAGTCAAATAGTCAAGAAAGCCGAGATAATGTCTACGCTCACATTTAGTGAGCTGTTAAAGATTTCAGCGCTTTTGAGGTGCTCTGCTAATATAAAAAAAACAATAGCAAAACTAAACAACACAGATCATCCTCTGCTTTTAGCGCATGCGCGCGAGATATACATTGATAATGAGTTACAAGAAGAGATTGATAGATCTATAAAGGGTGAAGATGAAATGAGTGACGATGCTTCGTCGGAGCTCCGAGGTATTAGACAGAAAATTCGCCGTGAAAATGATAACATTAAAACAAGGTTATATAATTTTGTGAGCTCATCAACATACTCTAAATATCTGCAAGATAACATAGTAACCATAAGAAGTGATAGGTATGTTATTCCAATAAAAGCTGAATTTAGAAGCGCAATTCCAGGACTAATTCATGATCAGAGTGCCTCAGGCGCCACTGTTTACATAGAACCAATGGCTATTGTAGAGATGAACAATAATCTTAAAAGTCTTATGTTAGATGAGGCTCGAGAGATCGAAAGGATTCTGCGTCTATTAACTGTAATGGTTAGCAACAAATGCGATAGCATAAGTGCCAATTTAGACAAGTTGAGTTATTTAGATGAGATATTCGCTAAAGCAAAATATGCATCTTCTATAAGAGCTGTTAAACCTAGAATCAACAATCAAGGGATTACCGAAATTGAAAAGGGCAGACATCCGTTAATAGCCGATGATAAGGTTGTACCGACTAGCATAGGCGTAGGTCGGAATTTTGACATGTTATTCATAACAGGCCCCAATACTGGGGGGAAGACCGTTTCACTCAAATTAGCGGGACTTTTGTCTATAATGGGTGCATCTGGATTGTTTTTGCCAGCAAGAGAAGCGGATATATGTATATATGACGAGATTTATTGTGATATAGGTGATGAACAAAGCATCGAACAAAACCTATCAACATTTTCGTCACATATTGCGAATATTGTTAAGATAACTGAAAATGTAGTAGCAAATTCACTCGTTTTGCTAGACGAATTGGGTGCGGGCACTGATCCTGCTGAGGGTGCAGCGCTAGCTGTAGCTATTGCGGACTTTTTAAGGACAGTAGGTTGCAAGGCCATAATAACCACGCACTACAACGAACTCAAGGAATATGCTTTTGTTAACGAGCGTGTACAAAACGCGAGCATGGAATTTGATCCTGTAACATATAATCCAACGTACAAATTGACAATAGGATCACCTGGTGTTTCAAACGCGATTATGATTGCAAAAAAATTAGGGCTTAATTCGAAGATAATAGACGCAGCGCAAAACGGCATATCACAAGAGAAACATCAGTTCGAAAATGTGTTAAATGCGTTGGAGCTAGCGAGAAAAAGCGCGGCTGAAAAAGAAGAGGAAATCAGTAGGCTATTAGCTGAAGCTAGAGTTACTTCTAAAAAGGCTGAGGCTGAGCGTGATAAACTGTTTGCACAGCGCGAAAAGCTAAACGAAAATGTAAAAAAAGAAACAAAGCGTATGGTTGATGAAGCTATGGAAGAAGCTAATGAAATCATTGCTAACATGAAGGCATTACTTGATGAACCCACAGAGGCGGACTTGTTTAAAGCCCGCGCGCTTAGAAAATCATTAACCAAGTATGTGGTAAATGAGGAAAATGAATTCAATGAATTTGACGCTGTGATTGAATCTGAGCCCATCATAGAAGGTGATATGGTGGTAATAAAGTCATTAAAAACTGAGGGTCGGGTTGTTTCAATAAGTTACGCAAAGGACACGGCTGAAGTTTCTTTTGGAGTGCTTAAATCAATATTCAAAATCGGTGATTTATTAAAGGTTAACAAGGAAGGTAAAACATCTACTAACACAAAGGAGGCACATGCTACAAGCGCCTTTAGAAATGATAGTTTCACACCCGAATTAAATCTTGTAGGACAAAGGGTTTTTGAGGCTGAGAGCAAGCTGAGCGATTTTATTGACAAAGCAACCATAGCAGGTGTTAATCAAATTACAATAATACATGGGTACGGGACAGGGCGTTTAAGAGATGCCGTGCGACGGTTTCTCAAAGGACATGCCGCTATCCTTTCTTTAAGAAGCGGAGAATATAATGAAGGTGGCGGCGGTGTTACAATTGCCGCCCTAAAACGATAGGAGAGGCACAAATGATTTATTTTGATAATGCAGCTACTACAAGATGTAGCAAACACGCCCTAGCTGCGATGATAAAGTATACAGCCGAATTTTTTCATAATCCATCTACAACATATGCACAAGGGATGGCTGTAAGGAATGATATCACGCGGGCTAGAGAAGATTTGCTGGGAACACTAGGTGGAGACGGAAATATTATTTACTCATCAAGTGGTACAGAATCAAATAACCTTGCCATATTTGGTTCGAAAAAACCGAAAGAATCTAGGATAATAATATCGGCTAACGAACATGCGTCAATCGCGCAACCCGTTAACGTGCTCAAACAAAAGGGTTTTGACGTGGTTATTTGTCCTGTTGATGAATGTGGGCGGGTGCGTGTAAATGATTTTAAGAAGTTGTTAACAAAGAATACATCACTAGTATCAATCATGCATGTCAACAATAACACGGGTGCGGTTAATGATATTGAAAACCTAGTGCAGACCACAAGGGAGGTTGATAGTGATATTTTGTTCCATAGTGATGGCTCACAAGCACTTGGTAAATTGCACATCAATTTAAAAAAGCTAGGTGTTGATTTATATACTGTCTCAAGTCACAAGGTAAATGGACCAAAAGGCGTTGGCGGATTGTTTGTTAAGAAGGGATATAACATAAATCCAATGATGTTCGGTGGTGGACAAGAATTTGGAATACGGCCTTCAACAGAGAATGTGGCAGGAATTATGGCATTTGCTGCGGCCATTTCTGATTTTCAAACTTCTATTGATCTTAGATATTCTAGAGTTAAAACAATACGTGATAGGCTCGAAAGGGGGCTTAGGCACATACGAGAAATTAAAATTCTATCAAATGAGCACACCTCGCCATATATTCTGGCGGTTGCGTCACAAAAGGTGAGAGGTGAACTAATGCAACATGCACTAGAGCGAAAAGGCATTTTAATTGCAACAGGCAGTGCTTGTTCCTCAAATAAGATGTCAAACAAGGTTGCTGATTCTCTATCCCTAACAGGGAATTACAGGTATGGATTGATTCGTATAAGTTTATCACATGAAAATTGTACAGATGACGCACGCGAATTTTTGGATACATATATTAAGGCTTACAAGGAATTTTCAGGTTATGGTGATAAGGACAGACGAACTAGGCGCTAACAATTTAAATAATTGTGATGTGATTGTAATTAGATATGGTGAATTGTTTTTAAAGGGAGCCAATAGATCCTGGTTTGAAAGCATATTAGCTAAGAATATAAAGTATGCGTTAAAAGATTTCAAATGTGATTTCATAAAATCAAGATCGAGAGCGTATGTTGAAAACTTTGATGCGGCTTGTATAGATGAGATAACTCTGAGGCTTGCTAAAGTTTTTGGAATTCACAGTTTGAGCACCGCGAAAAAAATTAAAACTAACATTGATGAGATCAAGCAGCTGGCTAGTCAAATTTCTCCAAAAACCGGAACATTTAGGGTTACAGTTAACAGGGTTGATAACTCTGTTAAGCAAAGATCTATGGATATCGCGGCAGATATTGGTGGATTTATGTTATCTAAAGCACCAGGGCTCAAGGTAAATTTATTTAGGCATGATTTTGAATTAAATGTGGATATGCGAGAGAATGGTTATTCATATATTTTCTATAACAAAATCTATTGTGCTGGAGGTTTGCCATATGGATCAGGTGGGAAGGCAATGCTCTTATTGTCTGGTGGTATAGATAGTCCTGTAGCGGCTTATATGATGGCCAAAAGAGGTGTCAAAATCTTTGCCACACATTTCTTTAGCTATCCATATACAGGCGAGCCTGCTCTTCAAAAGGTAAAGGATATAATTAAACAATTAGATCACTTTATCCCAAACATTCAACTTCAAATTGTGCCTTTTGCACATATACAAGAAGCCATAGACGCTAATTGTCCTGTTGAATACGCGATAACATTAGCAAGACGATTCATGATGAGAATAGGCCTTATCCTAGCAAAGAAGCGCGGATGTGGCGCTATTATCACAGGAGAGAGCCTGGGACAGGTTGCAAGCCAGACTATGGAGAGCATTAATGTTACCAATTTATGTGCGGATATTCCTGTCTTTAGACCGCTTATTGGTCTTGATAAGGAAGAGATTATAGAAATCGCGCAAAAAATAAATACATTCAATATTAGCATCAGACCTTATGCTGATTGCTGCACTGCGTTTTTACCAGATAAACCTGTTATTCACCCATCCCTTGAAAAGGCGCTTGAATATGAGGGAAAGCTTGATATTAATGCACTTATAGATAAGGCGGTAAATGAATTAGAAGTGTTTTCTATTCATAAAAATAGTTGTTAATACAAAATAATACAAAAAGCACGCAAAAGTTTAGTACTTTTAAATATCAAATTTTAGCAAACTATTGAAAATTTTGAGATGATATGATATTATATATAAGTTATATTTAAATGTAGCAATACTCAGGGAGGCAGATAGTGCTGTCAACAAGGCGCAAGTCTATATTTTTAATATTTTTTATGATTATGACAATGCTCTTATTTGCTAGTGTTCTTGTAGTGTCGCATTCTTCTAATAATTCATATGAAATTAGGGCAGAGACACTTATTGAATCAACCCAAGATGGATCTGTTAATATCTTTGATGATACAGAAGAGCCTATTCCAGACGTTTTAACTGTTAAATTTACACAAAATGCGGACTCTGATGGAAATTATACAAATACATATAATAGTTATGTCCAGTTTATACCAAATGAGCATTTCAAATTATATCTAAATGATCAAGAAATTGAAACTATTGATAATGAAAAACTCAACATAACTTATTACCGAGCTCAAGATGATGGTACTTTTACAAGTTCCACTTCACCTATAAATGCTGGCAAATATAAAGTAAATTTTATGTATGATGGTGATTCTTGTCAGGTTTTTTATATAATGCAAAAGGCCGTACCTAGAATAAATTACGGTGGGAGCGGTATTCAATGGATAATTGAAGATGAGTTATGTAATGTTGATTATCATCTATTTTATGGTTTTGCAACATCTAGATTAGGTGGTGTGGTTTCTACAGACTACTTTAATACTGAAGACCTCAAAATCACATATGACCTTTTATCCCTCTCGCCTGACGAATATGGATATGACGAATATGGAAATACTAATAAAATAAAACCTGAAATAAATTCTGACACTGAAACATATGGTGCAATATTTGAGTTTGAGGGTAATGTCAATTATGAGCCGATAAAAAAAGAAATTAAATATAGTGTCCAACCTACATATGTAACCGCCATGGCATCAGATGCTACTGTTAGATATACAGGATCACCAATCACACAAAGTATTTCATATTATACGTATAATAGTCCAAATTCTCCTTTAAATAATTTTTATGTAACGGCGGCTGATGCAACGTTTACTATTTTCTACCAAAAAGATCAAGAGAGTGGAGAAATTACATATCCAGTTGACGTAGGTATTTATTATATCAGACGTATAACATCTAATACGAAGAATTACATATATAACGTTGCAACTTCTTATCCTACTAAAACTGTGCAAATAACAAGGCAAACGGTAACAATTGCTGTTACGGATTTGAATATAAGACAGGGTGAAGAGCCTGTATTTAATTATACATATTCCGGGTTTGTTAATAATGAGACTTATACTGTTTTGGATTTGAGTGAACTTAGAATTAATGATATGCCAGATATCAATGTTCCAGGCAAGTATATTATAAAACCCACAGGCGCTAAAGCTACCAATTACCAATTCGGATATAAGAGCGGAAACCTAACTATTTACATGATACATTTGAGTTCGTTGGTAGAAAATTCTAATAAGCAACAAATAGAGTTTAATGGTGTTTTTCAACCTGGTACGACAATTTCAGCTAGTGCTTATGCAAAAGATTCTACTGAAGGGAAAAGGGCCGCTAACTCTCTAAAACAAGCGGATTTTGTTTTCTTTAAAGGTGATGTGGATGCTATCTATCAGTTTGCATACATATCTGGAAATGTTGTCACTACTAAACCATGTACTATTTCAATTAATGGAGTTAAAACTTCGAGTATTTTTTCATACAAGGTAGCTATTATTGATTCTAATGGGAATGTTATAAATGTAAGCAATTATGCACTGAATAATGGCGTTTTAACCTTTAACACATTCTCCTCAGGCTACGTTGTATTGTATAGAGACAGTTTGACAACATATGTTGTAATAGCCATAATTGGATTAGCAATATTAGCGGTGATTTCTCTTAAAATTGGATCAATTACAACTTATCGCGCTACGAAAGAAGATATAGCACATAAAAAACAAAAACAAATAAAGAAGAAAGAAAGAGAAAATGTAAATAGCAAGTATAAGTGGTAAAAACAGAAAGTACAAACCCTGTTGCACTATTTCTCTAAAGACCATTTCGTTGGGTATGCAAAAATGCCCAAAAACTAGCGAAAATCGACATTTATTTAAATAATTTCGTACAAGTAGTTTTATTGTTAAATTTGCTGATTATATTATTATAAACAAGATCTTTTTAGCATTTATGAAGATCGCTACATTTTTCTATATTTTATTATAACAAGGATATCTATACAATTCATCTGGAAATAAATCACCATAATCTAGTGCTACTAATGAAGGCGCTACTCTGCCTTCCTCTTGTTTTGTAGTAGCGGGGGCAGTCATTTGTCTACTGTAGAGGCCTGCTAATTTACCATTATACAAAAACAATCCAGTCAAATTATTGTAGTTTTCAAAAACGGGTTGGTTGTTTGAATCAAAGTAAAAGTTCTCAGCTTTGTAAGGAGTGCAGTATTCTTGCACTAGATAGCCTTTATCCATTCTCTTAAAGAAGGCACTCTCCCACTCGGATTGTGTGAGGGCCGCGCCACATACCACATCAAAAGAGCCGTACTTGTCAGCTGGTTTTATTATCCATTTATCTTTATTCTTAAACACATCTTGATAATCAAACTTACCATAATCAAATTCAAATGTTTTCGGTATATGATCCTTTACAAATTCAACCTCCTCTTCATTTAGAAACGACTGAGTTTCTTTTAAATGTAGGATTCTGAATATGTTTTTGTTATGCACTATCTGAGTTCTAAACGAGCCAATTAAACAAACTTTTTGGGCCAAAACAGCGTCTATGAAATTTTTAATTTTATCAATATTTTCAATGCAATCCGAGGTTACAGCGCGTCTGTAGATGGCATCAATAATAGTGTCGTCTGGAGCGCGCAAATGTTTGCCATCAAATTTAAAGTTCTCAATATCTATGATATCACATTTGCCAGTTGGTCCATCTCTGAATTTTTTGAGAAAAGCTACAAATTCAGGCATTGTGCCTTTGCCTTCGAAATCTACAATGGCAAAATTTCCTGGAGAGATTTCGACAAAATAAGAAGAATTTTTTTGAGTAATTTTGCGTAGTTTAAAATTATAAAATATAGTTAAAAATTCATTTACCCATGTATTAAATAATTCACAACTTCTAAGAGTTTTGTCAGTTGCGAATTTTTTCCAAAGTGAAGTAGAAATCCAAGATTCTACTAATGTTTTATCTTCATTCATAGCGCTAGCGCCATCTGTATTAAACTCACAGAATTTGTAAGTATAATCATCTTCATTGAAAAAGAGATCGACTCTTGCAATTGGAACCTTTTGTTCATATCCTGGATCTGTTAAAATTAATTTTTCTAAAATTTTTGGGAATTTAAAATGTTTTCGGTATGATGGATCCTCTAAATAGCGGTCTATTACTTTGTTAAAGATGCCAGTTATTATGTGTGCTGCATGTTGAAGCACGGACAAAGCGTCTGAAGGGAAAATTTTGGGAACTACGAGAAATTGCAATTGACCTCTTTGAGGGTATGGATTTATTTTGCGTAAATTTTCCCTGACATTATTAAAATCATTCAGAGTTTCATCTAAGTTGAGTTTTGCAAACTCAAGGAAGTCATTTCGAAGTTGTGACATATTACTTGTTCTCATATAACACCTATATCGCGATAGTTGCAAAGTCTAAATCAAAATTATATTTGTTAGCAATTTGCGCATTTGCAAATTCATGCAAAAATAGTTTTTCATCTAATGGTAAATTTGCACTAGCCGTAGAAACAAATTTTGATAAAAGGTCCTTTAGTTTCATACCATAAATAGTAGAATTAATCCCATGATTTTTTAATGCTTCAAATGCATTAAACGCCATTTCTGAATCAACGCTCGAAAAGAGTTGTAATAGTTCATTTAGAGTAGCCTTATTGTAGAAAAGTCCTTTTATCAAGGCAATAAATCCCAGTACATGTTCTATCGGCATGCTGTCCGCCATTCGGATCTCAATGTAGTTTTTTAATCGGACAAATGGAAAGAATATAGATAAAAGATGTTGGATTTCATGGGATGTTAAAATCTTATCACTATAAATATCTTTAGTTAAGGCTTTATCTGTAAAGAAAAGAGAATCTTTAAATGGTATCATTATAGGTGGTCTATTATATACATACTCAGCATAGTCCACAAACCCGAAATTATCTTTATCTAATGCATTGTGTGCGAATAAGGAGCGATCACTATCAACACTATTCCATATCATAGTGCGAATCATATTATGCCCATCTTGATTTTCGTATATACTAGCATTGTCTGTAATAAATGCAAAAATTGGTGTCAGAATGTTTGCTAGTCTAAACTTCTTTATAAAATCAGCTTCAGAGTTATAATCAATTGACACTTGCGTAGCTGCAGTTTGACACATCATTTTTATACCAGTGCCACCTAGTTTTTTAAAGTAGGAACACATCATGTCATATCTTAAACTAGGTATTAACTCAACATGTTGCACTAGGCCTTGAGGCCTGTAACCTTTTGTTACTAGTTTGTAGCCATACAGATCTAAGACAGGATCGATTATAGATCGCATTTTGTTGTATATGGATAAAAAATCCTTAATCTTAGTAAATGTGCCCAAGCTCATTTCTAGTTGTGCTCCAGGCTCTAGTGAAATATAGCAGTCTTTAGTGCGAAGAGCTAGTATATATTTTTTCGAATCCTGATCAGATGTTGAAAAGCTCATTTCATCAAAATGAGGTGCAATTTCTTTTAATAGCACATTAATACCCTTATCACCAAAATAGTTAACTAATGAATCATTTTGCTTAGTTACTACAAAGTGTTCAATTTCCACCCCTATGCTTTCATGTCCTGGTTTTTTGCAACCGTCCTCAAAATATTTTGTTAGTAATTTAATATTTTTGGAAGCAGGTGTGCTTACATTATCTTTGGAATTATCTTTTTTCATATAGTGCCTATGGCCTTTTAGATTACGTTAATCTGCTTTTGAATTTTAACTAGTAAGTGCATAATACACTTTAAGTAGAAGATGTCTGATTGTATATTTTATAAAAGTTATCACTAACGTTTGACAAAAAGAATCTCATTTTATATCTATAAATATATAAACATTTCAAAAATAGTGAACGCCTACATACAATAAGTGTTAATTATTGTCTTGTATTGATTATACGAAATAGAGTTAATTTAGTCAAGAAAATTAACAGCGATTAAATTACATTTGTGTGCCACTTGAAACCAAACAACAAATCAGTGAGTTTTCACTTTTTTAAACATATGTAATAATATAAACAAGGTTTAAGGAGTGCTTTTAGTATCTATAAAGTACTTAACTTTGAAAACTAAAACTTTACTCAAAATCACTTTAGCTAATACCCAATACATTAAAAAGTGTGATTAAAAAATAGTACAGTTACTAGAATAGACAATATTTTTATTTGTGCGCTCTCAGGTAGTTTTTGTTTTCAAACTACTCGATGTGGGATTTGTTTGACACGGATCTTAACGGCGTCAGTATACCTAGTTAATATAAGAAACAAAAGTCAAAAAGCGCAATTTAATTTGCAACCTCGTATTTGCAATTGAACGCTAAAATCGATCGAATAAGTCAAAAATTTTACAATTAATATTTTAGCACTATTATAACATTTACAACATTTTATTTACAATCACACATATTTGGTGTGATTTTTGTTTACTCCTTAGCATATTTTCCTAATTTTTAGTATTAAAATGTTTCACTACTTTTCAGTAAAATAAAAGTAAAAAAGCTTGTGTTCTTTTACGTCTCTTGCTTTTTTTATAATTCATGGTATAATATGTGTAAGGTTTTTTCTTTCTAACAATCATTATGAAGAATCAGAAATCTTAATTTAGTAATTAGAGGTTTTCTATGTATCTAAATGTAACTAATCGTAAATATGGTACATATTTGCGTATAATGGAGTCATTTTATGATAGCAAAACAAAAAAAATTAAATACGCAAATGTTCGTACTATTGGATATGTGCATTTATATAAAGATCAGTATGATGACCCTCTTGCTTATTTTCGTAGTGAAGTTGAAAGGCTGAATGCAGAGGCTGCTATTAAGAAAGCAGCTAAAAATGAAGAATATACTGTGCACCTTAATGCGGATGCTAGAAATTCAGATGATAACCGAGAGGGTGCTGCATACGTTATTGGACACGCTCCAATAATGCACATATATAATTCCTTAAATTTGGATGAATTTTTTAAAGCACACTCAAAGAAATTTAAATGCGAATTTCCTTTATGGAGTATTTTTAAGAACGAAGTTATTTCAAGAATCTTAAAACCATCTTCAAAAATGGAATCATACAACAATAGACGTTTATATTATGATAACATTAAACAAAGCAACGATAGATTTGATTATGAGTTGTATGATGTTTATCGTGAACTTGGAAAATTAAGGTTGTTAGATGAAAAACTACAAACCTTTTTGTATGAAAATACCAAACAATATCTAAGAAATATGACACTAGTACATGTTATTATAATTCTGCTAATTATTATTTTGAGATAGATGAAGAGGACGAACTGAGAAAAAAAGGTATCAGCAAAGAAAAACAACCTAATCCAATAGTTCAAATGGGA
>JAIRKT010000104.1 GCA_031259965.1 Christensenellaceae bacterium
TCCTTATTTCTCTCATATAAATCTCAGCTATAAATTGTATGAAAAGCCTAGCATTCATTCGATTTGAATTTTGCACATTTAAGATGCGCATATCTAATTCATTTTTTATTTCATCAAAATCTTTTTCAATATGGTCACGTGTTGAATATTCTGATAAAGCGACTTTTGCAGCGTCAATAGATTTATCGTTTGTTATGAAACATACGTTGCCACTATAATTAAAACGTTCTTTTTTTATTCTATCTTGATTAAATGAAATTACTCTTTTCTTGTTTTTTCTCTGCTTCGTTATAATAAAAAACTCTTCAAATTCTTTTATGGGTAATGCATCTTCATCGTCTACTAATCGATCATATTCCGCGCTAACCTTTTTTGACAGCTTTGGCCAATTATGTTTAACCAAATCCTCAGTAAATAGTATATGAACCATACAACTATATTTCTCAATAATGTTTAACTCATTTTTTATTTTGGAATATTCATTCTTGGGTATTACTTTATGTTCTCTTATTACCTTTCCATTGTTCTGCGTCGCTGATTGAAATATCCAAAAACAAGGAGTTGACGTTGCAAAATATGTTTGATTCCCAATTTCCAACATGGAAATTGGTTCAAAACGCTCTCCGCTACCCGAATCTATTAAGTTCATAACCCATTCTGAAGTATTTTCTACAGTCTGAAAAAATGTGTAGTTGTTTTTTAACAGATGCGTAATATTATCTATCGTTCCAAATGCTCTGTCAAGCATTAAACAATCAGGTTTATACCCTAGTTTGTTTAAATATTCATATGTTGTTTTAAGCGTAGCTACGTCGTTAATGCTTCCATTCATCACCCAAGAAAATATTGGCATTCCCGTGTCTCTATAACATAATAATCCGTAGTTTACTTGTTGAAAATCTTCCTTATCTCGATTATATCCCCAATTAGCCTCATCTATATTTGTTCCATAGGTCGATATGGAAGCAAGATCATAAAGTATTTTCCCTCTTTTCGTCTTACAACTATTTAAGCATTGTTTATAAAAAGTCATTATTCCATCTAACTTAATATCATCTAACAATCGTGATATGTCTTGACTGCTAATTGATCCATTATTTAGATTTTCAAAATAGTCTAACCAACTATCACTATTTGAAAGAACACTGCCCTCACATATAACGTACATTACTAAAGATAGTATTTTATCAGTATTGATTTTATCAAAAGCACTAGTTAACATTTTGTGCAAATTATATCTAGAAGTTATTACATCAAAAATTAATGATGGTCCTACAAAAACAGGTTCTGCGGTTTTTATTCCTACTTGTTCTTTTTCCTCTTTTAATCTGTTTAAAATATCCTTACCATATTTTTCAATAGTTGTTTTTATAACTAACTTATCATGTTCGCTTAGTAATTCTTCATCTATCATTTGAGCTCTAATTTTTGAGGATAGAAACTTATTGGGCATAAACAAAGGCGGATCACCTTTTAAAGAACCTACTGCTACATTGGGTGTTTCGTACTTTTTAAGTTCAGAATTCCATACGGATTCGTATGCAAAACAATAGACAGAACCTTTCTTAATCCCTTTGTTTTGAAAAATAAACATATTACTACCTTAAATTGTCAACACAAATTATACCATTATTAAAATGTAATCAAAACATTGTAGAATATAGCCAAAATATTATATTTAAGTTCCAGATTGTCCAAGCAAAAATGGTGTGAATTTCCATAAGAATGCAAAAAATAAAGAGGATTATTAATTTTTTACACACCTATGTAAATTTTAGGAATTTAGATTTTCATATGCCTCTTTTACGCCTCTTGCTAGCTGATCAGCGCAAGATGTGGATTTAGAGTGGCACAAAATTCCAGAACATTTAGTTACAATCTCATCAACAGTCAAACCATTAGCAAGAATTGACACAGCTTTTAAATTTCCATTACAACCACCTGTGAATGAAATATTAGTTATTATGTTACCATTTATGTCAAAGGTGATTTTTTTTGCACAAACACCATTTGTGAGATACTCATATTTCATAATTAACTCCCAAATTTATATTAGAATACTTTCAAATAAATATTTTAGAGATAAAATTATTTACAATTATCTGATAAAATTGCAAAAATTTTTTTATGTTATTTAGTATAATACAAACTCAAAAAAAAAGCAATATTTTAATATGCAACGTTAATTAAAAGATAGCAGTATGAAATGACTTAGGAGAGCTATAAAAATACCATCAAGATCAGCAAATCAAATGAAATTTGATTTGGAATTAACTTTTACAAATTAAATTATCAAAGCACAGTGAAAATTAATATTTAGTTAATATATAAAAAATATAATGATAATGTCAAAATCTGACATTTATTGTTTAGTGCAAAATAAGAAGTTAATAGTTGCTTTAGCTAACCTGTGGAGGAAATATATGTTAGGGCGTGTAAGTGTTAAAAAACCCTTTTTGGTAATAGTTATGATTATCATAGTTCTGATAATGGGCGTGATTTCATATACTCAAATGAGTATTGATTTTTTGCCCAATATGAACTTCCCGTACTTAGTTGCGGTGACAGTAAGCCCAGGGCTTTCTCCTCAAGAGATAGAATCTCAAGTTACCAATTATATTGAAGATGCGGTCCAAGGCATACAAAAGGTTGAGCAAATTATATCTATGTCCATGGAGCATGCATCTATTGTAATAATGCAATTTGCGTCGGACGCCAACCTTGATACAGCGGTGTTAGATCTTCAGACCGCCCTAGGGTCTGCTAAGGACAATTTGCCAGCAGATGCTATGGATAGTTTGATTACTAAAATCAATCCTACAATGTTGCCTATTATGAACTTTACAATTGCTGAATCAGGCAAAAGCATAGGAGATTCATCGGAATATTTAACAAAGATTTATGATGATATACGACGCATAGATGGTGTTTCATCTGTAGACCAAAATGGATTAACAGAAAATCAGGCTTTAGTAATTATTTCAAAAGAGCGTTTAACGAATTCGATTGACCAACAATTGTTTTCAGATAATGAGTCATTAAATCCAGCTCAAGGCTCTGATTTAAATGGAGACACTGATGGATCAAGCTTGTTAACCACAATTGCGGGATACTTTGCTGATATGATATTATCAATGTTGGATAGTGATACAGTAGGTCTTGCTATATATGCACAAAATCTCGAAGTACCAGCAGGTTCTATCATTGAAGGTATTGGTTCATATTTAGTGAAGCTAGGCGACAAAATCTCAACAGCAGAGGAACTTGAAAATTTACCAGTTATGACGATAGATTTTCAAAAACTATTTGAAAATTACGATGATATATTAGAAGTGCTTAAGTTAATACAAATAGATCAGTCATTAATAGATAGTTTAAAATCTTTCTCGGATGAAGATGGTGTATACCAAAAGGCTATAGCAAGAATTTTACAAGGGTATTATGATATTATAGATAGTAATACTATATTCGAATTCAAAAATTCTGAAAAGGTATATGTAATTAAGCATGATATACTCGATCAACTCGATCAATTTGCTACATGGGGAGAACTAGATAGCATAGATTTAAGTGCTATCCCTGATGCTACCTGGACTGCAATAGCTGCTTCACTTGCAATTTCCAGAGATGAGCTATTTGAGTATTTAGAGTTAATTCCGTTTTTTGCATTAACATATGAAGAGAACGGTTCTCCTCAAGCGTTAACTTTGAATGAAAGTATTAAAAATCTTTTATTAATGGCTACTGATTTAAAAGAAGAACTTAGTCAGATTTCTATAACACTAGAAGAAGTGGATAGTGTTGCAGTTAGTATTCAAAATCTAGCGGATTATGGTAAGCAAATTGCAGCATTGGTTTCTACAATTGAAACTGATATACTAATAGAAAGGACGGATATTTTTGAACCTGTATATAAAATGGATAGTGATGGGAATTACACAGATGAAGTCGACTATTACAGATTGCAAATAGGTTATATTGAATTGTTGCAAAAGCTGCCCGAATTAAAATTGACAATAGGTGCATTTGCAGAAGTTTATCATCTTAATACAGCAAGTAAAATATTGAATCTTGTAAATGGTTCTGCTGGCGTTATGGTTTCTGTTAACAAACAACCCGACTATTCTACGGTAGATGTTTCAAATGCAGTAAAAGAATATTTAAAGGAAACCAAAGCGGCAAATTCTAATTTTGAATACTTGATCTTGTCAGATCAAGGCGAATCAGTTATGATGATGATTAATAGTTTAGTTAAGAATATTCTGATTGGAATGGGTCTGGCTATAATAATACTATTCTTGTTCTTAAGGGATGTGCGTGCAACACTAATTGTAGCTATGTCAATGATAATATCTATCATAGCTGCGTTTGTTTTAATGTATTTTGCAGGAATATCATTAAATATCCTTTCACTTAGTGGATTATGCCTTGGCGTTGGGATGTTAGTTGATAATTCCATAGTCGTTCTAGAAAACATATATAAACTGCGGAGTGAGGGGAAGAGTGTTTATAGGGCTTGCGTGGAGGGGGCAAAACAGATGGGTGGTGCTATTACAGCATCTACCATAACAACTATTATAGTTTTTGTTCCTCTCATTTTCTTAAAAGGAATAACACAGCAGATTATAATGGATATAGCCCTTACATTATCATTTTCACTCATAGCGAGCTTGGTTGTAGCATTAACACTTGTTCCGATGGCGAGTTCATATATGTTAAAAAAACCAGCTAAAAAAGAGTCAAAATGGTTCCACAGATTTAAAGAATTTTATGGTAAAGTTCTAGACCGAATTTTGAGGTATAGATTATTAATAACTTTTAATAATGCAGGCGGATTAAAAAATAATGATATTGTTTTCCAGGATAATGAAAATATTGCAACTAAGAAAACAAAAGCCAAGAAAGTAAATGCTTCATGGATTATTCCAGAACCAAAAACTAAACGTCAAAAAAACAGTTCAAAAGATGGTTTCAAATTAACTTTGAATTTTAAGGTTATAACTTTAGTTCTAGCAGTTATTTTACTACTGGGTGCGGGAACTGGTTTGATTTCAATGAAACGCATATTCTTCCCTGCAACAGACGCTGGTACGTTTACATTGTCAGTCTCAGTTGATAGAAACAAATTGCCATCAGACAAAACATATGATGAAAACATAAAAGAAATAATAGATTATATTTATAAAGAGGCTAAAAGCATAAAAGATGTAGCAGACGTAGGCGTTGAGTTGTCAGCAGGCTTTAATATGATGGGTGTCAGCATAGGAGCTGGCAATATAACAGCATACGTTACTTTAACAGAAAACTCAAAAAACTCTAGTGAGGATGTAGCAAAAACCCTAAAAGAAAAATGCATGAACATGAGATGGTTGTCATCAGACTCTTACTCTGTTTCATATAATGCTGATTCTGGTGTACTGGGTTCTATGGGTGACATGATGGCGGGCAACACGCTCTCAATTATCTTCACAGGAAATGATTTAGAGGCAATGAGGGATAATGCTGTAGTGCTCGCGGAGATTATTGATAAGGAAAATATACCTGGTGTTGTTTCTGTAGATAATGGGGTTAGTGATGCTGCACAGGAATACCATGTGGTGTTAGATAAGGAAAAAGCAGCAGCTATAGGGTTAACAGTGGGACAAATATATCAAATGCTATCTAAAGACTTTGAAATTCCTACTTCATCCGCCACAGTAAATTATCCTACTTCAGATGGAACTACATCCAAAGGATTATATAACGTTATAGTATATAGAGATGTTTATGAAATCGAGCGTTGGTATGTATTAGATCTTGAAATTGCTGGTGTTACTGTAGGTACTGAAAAAGCTTACATTGAGCGCGATACAAAGAGCGGTAAAGATTCTTATTATGTACTTGTATCAGATGAAAAAGTGTCGCTTTCGTATGACTCTAATACCAACACTTTCACATATAATGCTGATAAATTTGCAAACTACAAATTAAAATCATCTGATGCAAACTTAATTACTTATTATGATATTCTAAGAAAAGAAGAAATCGATATTTCCACATATCCTATAAAATCAACGATTAGTCTTGGAGATTTGGGACAGTACGATGTTCAGGTCGAATTATGGCAAATTTGCGACGAAGAATCTTTTATAAAAGACGAAAACGGAAATGTAATGTACAAAATTACAGGTTATGAAAAAGATCAAAGTGGATATGATAAAGTAGATGAAAATGGTAACAGAATTCCCATATACGAATATTTAACAGAGAAGGACGCAAATGGCGATGCACTGAAGGACGGAAATGGCAATATAGTATACGCATATGATAAGGAAGGCAAAAAAATACCCATACCTGTTGGTATAAAGAAAGAAGCAGGTTATATGACTATAGTGCATACTGATGGCGTTGTTCAAATGACAGTAACTGTAAAAGTTGATATTGAAAAATATAACATTACAAGTGTAAGCGGCGAAGTGGAAAAAGTAATGAATTCTTTCAGAGAAGCACTACCAGAAGGAATCAGTGTTGATTTTGAAGGGGAGCAACAAATGATAATTGATGTTTATCAAACATTGCTTATAGTCCTAGGCGTTGGTATTGTATTAATATACCTAGTAATGGTAGCACAATTTCAAAGTGCAAAACTCCCATTTATTATAATGTTCACAATACCATTAGCATTTACTGGAAGTGTGTTCGCGCTGTTAGTGTCAGGATTCCCAATCAGTGTTGTCGCAATGGTCGGCCTCATAATATTAATGGGCGTCGTTGTTAACAATGGTATAGTCTTTATAGACAACGTTAGACGTCTAATAGATAGTGGTTTAAGCAAACACGATGCACTAGTAAAAACTGCACGTGAAAGACTTAGACCAATTTTAATGACAGCATTAACTACAATAATAGCGTTGTTTGGTATGGCTCTAGATGGTTCTGCCTCAGGGGCTATGATGCAACCAATGGGAATTGCAACACTCGGCGGATTATTCTATGCTACATTCCTAACACTCTTTGTTGTTCCGATTATGTTTGATTTACTCGATAAAGGACGCAAGAGTCGATATGCGGACGAAGATAAGGATATAGAGTTTCAAGACGATAATGATAAAAACAATCAGCTAGAAAGCGCTGATGTGCAGCCAGCTCTAGTTGGGGCGGATTCAAAACCTGAGCTGGTTGGAAACGATTATCCATTCCTTACAATTTCGAATATTGAGATTACTAACAAATCTGTTATGGAGAACAACTCTGCTACAAATAACACAGATGGAATTGATTTAGGGAATTCCAATAACCCTATCTACAATGAAGACCTAGTTACAAAAAGCAATTCTATCTATGATGAGTTGTTTGCCGAGGTGGGCAGTGGAGATAATGAGGAAAAGATAATATCAAATCCATCTGATGAGAATATACCAGAAGAATTAGACTGCAAAAATGAAAATATAGCAAGTGATAATGATAAGACGAGCACAGATGAGTAATAATTTAAGACTGATCGTTTAACAAGTTGTTCTATGTGAGGGCCCAGCTCGTGTGAGCTGGGCTTTTTTCTTACATACGATTAGATTTGTAACACCTCATAAATTTTGGTTTGTAGTTAATAATGAATACACATGCTCTGCTAACTTTATGAGACGAGATCTCTATTTTTATTAGGATGCAAGTTCAAAATATGAAATTATTTTTCACATAGTGTATAGTAAGATGATAAGTTAATTAAATATAAAATCCCAAAATTCTTAACTAGTCAACTTCTGAAAAAAATTAAAAAATAAGTGAAAATAATTTAAATAGCATTTGTAATCTAGCTAAAAAAAGATTGCAATAGTAGGAAAGAAAATTACGTGCGAAAATCGAATGATGTTAACTAATCTTGACATCGATTTTCGTGTGCTTAAACTTGACGACAGCAATATGAAAGACACTTTTTATAATCCCACCAAATATGATCAAAACATGATACTTGGATTAGACACTTCAATTAAGGAAGGCGCACGACGGAAGAGATCTTATTCCAGGTAATGCTGGAAAAGCCTTGCTTTATCGTCAAAAATAGAAAAAACAACAATAGTAAATGGTCAGCAAATCTACTATATAGTGAATAATACTGGCCTTGGACTGATTGACTTAATTTATTGTCTAGACAAAAAATCAACACGGATCGTTAAGGAAATAGAGAAGGTAAATCCAGAGTAGTGCTGCGTGTTTTTAGATAGTGGAATTGAGAATAATGCAACTCGCGCGAATTTTCAACGGATCTTTGACACCCACAGTTCAAAGAGATGGGTCAAAGTGCTATAGATGAGTAGAAGAGGGCTAGTCTCTAAGTACTTATTAAAAATTGAAAGCTAATGGCAAAAGTGTTTGCAAAAATACACCTCTGCGTATTGGTAAAAGATTTTTAATCATTCCAAAATGCAGGAGACTGTGCAAAACAATTATCAAACAGGGCACGAAATTTTTAGCAGAGCGTTGGTGCTTTCTGATAGTTTTACACCACAACAAATCCCATAAATCTAGGACTAATTTCTTATTCAAAATTTATGAATTCATTTCTAAAACAAATATAAAATTCGCATATCCAAAAAATGAAAATTAATTTAGATTCACAAGATTCAGATATTAGTCAGCAATTAAGTCATCCTCATCCTCATTATACAACTCCTCTCTCTTTTCTTGTGTTATTTTAAGTTTTTTAGAGTCTCGTTTATATAATATAAATGCAGAAACTAAAGATACAACCATGCCAGCGCTTAGCATAGTTGATTGTCCATAATCTTTTCCCATTAGAAACATTGCAAGGGCTATTAATAACATGATTCCAAATGGAACTATAGTTAATTTGAAGTATCGTGAGAGCAATACAATTCCTAGTCCACCAAAAATAGCGGGAATAACATAAGGTGTTACTGGTTTTAAGGTGTCAACGATATCTTTACCAAATATACTAAGTGGAATTAAGCCAATTGTAATTATAATTGTTGTCACTATGCTAGATACTGATATAGCAATAGTAGTAATTATTTCCTGTTCCTCAGTTCCTCTTTTTGTTTTAGTAATAGTTTGTGCGTTGATTGCGCAAGGCAACTTAAGATTGCTTATATTACCTGTGATATATGCCATGTATTGACCACCAACGCTTAGAAGTGGGGCATAACTAAAAATTTCAACCATGGCTATTAGAATGTAACTCAGCATAAAAGGCATGGCTTTTAAAATATTTTCCCATATAGGCATAACACCTGCCGATATGCAATATATGACTGGCATGAGAGAAATTAATATTAGGCAAATGAGGGTGAAGATTCTACCTGATTTATGAAATGATTCTGCAAATAAATTTTCATTAGCTATATGATTCGACTTTTTCATTGTATCCTCCTAAAATGCGAATGTTAAGGCGTATGCAGCCCCCATTGCGACTAATATAGTAATTGGTAGTGCGTAATTTTCAAGTTTAGTCCATTTAAGTTTTGTAATTAACAAACCACACACCGCCATAGTAGCCATACTTATAGCAAGTGTAATTAGAGTTATATAACCATTAGTAGCGGTGTTTATTCCATCTTCAGATGACGTATTGCCTGTGAAGAATGCACCAATTATTATGTGTGATGCGAGTCCAGCTAATATGCCGCCTAAAAGAGCGCCAGTTATTGTATCTAATAGGCGCTTGTTATTTTTTTCTAAATCCACTAATTTGTGTTGTAGTTTTTTAAAGGCTACAATATTAAAAATTGGGCCTGCTACAATGCTAAATGTCATTATAATAGCGGCTGTTCCAATTAATTCTGCAGTTGGTATAACCTTTGTGATTCCGACCTGATCCATTGCTAGTAGCTCATATTGAAGAGCACCTATAACGGTTAACCTTATCCACGGAATTGATAGTCCCAAATAACTCATCATCACACCCACGCCAATTACTATTGGGATGCTAGGTAAAATGGAAAATATAGCAGAGGATTTAACAGCGTTTTTTACAGTAGCACTCGACATGCCAATTTCCTTCGCCCTTTTAAGTGACTTCACTAAATAATAAGTGGCCATACCAATAATTGATAGCACTATTGCGGCGCCTAAAATAAATACGCCAATATAGTCCTTAGGCATACTAATACCTCCATACTGAAATGTATTAAATAAGTTTATCATATTTAACTAATTCATTACAAAAAAAACAAATGCATATGCAAAAAAAATCGCATGTTTTTAAAAAGTACCACGAATTCGAGCTATTAACATTTGAAATTTAATGGTAATGCGTGTGAATATCAAAATAAATGTGTGGTAAAAAATGTGATTGTATATAAGGCAAAACTAAAAAATCACGATGACGCTTCCCACTGTTAAGAATATAATTCCAAAAACAGATTTTTTATTGAGTTTTTCTTTAAGAAAAAGCCAGGATAAAATGATAGTAAGGGCTATGCTTAATTTATCGATCGGTGCTACAACACTAACATCACCTAGACTTAGTGCTCTATAGTACATAAGCCATGCAAATGTAGTAGCAAGAGCAGAAAGTATTAAAAAAATTGCTTCTTTTATAGCACTGCGTCGCTTCCCTATGCTTATAGCACTAGTTGTTTCAGATGTTTGCAAACAGGGTGCATTTGTTTGCGTTAATGATTTGCTATAGCGAGAGATATCATTATAGTTACTAGTTTGCAAATTCGTTGTTGTATGATTATTTTGAGGGCTTGAGATATGAGAGGATTTGACCATCGGAATTAGAAAATCTATTACAAAAGCAACAGCACCAGCCATTACAAAAACGACTCCTGTTCTTATTGCTGTAGCAAGATCAGAATTTAATCCTTGCAAACCTACTTTAGCAAATATTGATGTTAAAGCCGCGAAGATAGCAGAAAGAATTGCAAATGGAAGCCATGAAATTTTGTTTTTATGAAGCGTGTTACTGTTTTTGTTTAGCATACAATATGTGCCTATTAAAATAAATATGACACCTATAATTTTAAAAGCGGTTATAGATTCCCCAAGGAAGGAAATACCAATTATTACAGTTAGTGTTACACTGGATTTATCAACAGCTGATACTCTTACAACCTCTCCAAGAGAGAGTGCTTTGTAATAGCATATCCAGGAAAATCCCGTACAAAGACCAGATAAGACTAAAAATATGACGTTATTTGGTGTAATGCTAGTAAAATAATCTAAAGCACCTGTGACAATTACTATAACCCATAAAAAGATAAGTATAATACAAGTGCGAATAAAAACTGCTGTATGCGATTTTATGCGTTTTAATGAAAGCTTAGAAAAAACCGCAGTAAGTGATGAGAATACTGCGGATAGCATTGCAAATAGTATATACAATTTTAATCTCCAACCTTAATATCTTGTTTAGTGCTGAGTATAACTCAGCACTAAACAGCTAGAAAAAACGCAAAGAATTAAGCCTTTGGTTATTCCTCAATACTATCAAAATATTGGTTTATGTTTGCAATCATGCGATCTGCAGCGGTAAAACCGCCAGTCATAGTATACCATGATTCGCCCGTTAGAAGGTATATATTATTGTTTTTAAATGCCTTTGTTTGCTTAATTACTGTATCTCCAATGAAATTCTCATAACCTGCACCAGAGCCTATAGTAGCTGATCTGTCTAAAACAAAGATGAGATCTGGGTTTTGTTCTAGAACGTATTCTGCCCGTGCTGTTAGACCATGAGCGTCAGTCCATTGTACAGTGTTTGGATCGATAGGTAAGAATCCAAAATCCTCATAAAGCATATCAAATCTGCTATTAACATTGAATACAGACATGGTTGTTTGATCTACCATCATTACAAAAAGGGCTGTTTTTTTGGAGGCAATTGCTTTAGCTTGAATTTCTGCAATATTACTTTTAATCTCTTGGAATTTGATCGCAATTTCGACGTTTTTAAATATCCTAGCTAATATATAAGCATTGCGCTCCATATCGTTCACCAAATTTGAATTTGATGAGTTGACAGATATCTTAATAAATTTTGTATTTGGATATCTGTCATATGCTGATTTTTTGAATGCAGCGGCATCCTCTGTACCTAGACGATTCCCATCAACGTCCATTCCAAATGAACGTCCTCCTAGAATAACCAATTCAGGTTGGATAAGATCCAAAACGTCAAAATCAACATAGAACAAGGAACCACCAGAATAAACATTTTCCATAGTCTTATAACTAGCTAAATCAGCAGGTAATCCATCTTTGTTTGGAACAACTAATTTTTCGATGCCTGATGTGGCAAACCCTACACTATCTAAGATGTCCAAAACACCGTAATCATAAATAGCTACGTTTTTAGGATTTGTTTTCAGTGTATGCTCTACACCATCAGCATCAACAATTTTGACTTCAGGTCTGGTATCCTCAGTACCTGTTGTATTCTCACTTTCATCCTTGTTGCAAGAACTAAGTGCCATGATACCAATAACTAACATGGCGATCAGCGCCATTGTTATAAATAAATATTTTCTTTTCATCTTTATTTAAACTCCTTAAATTATTTTTTTAAATTGATGAAATTTTAACGAATTAGGTTGCGAATAGAATTCGCGATATATAGAAAGTAATTCTAAAAAATGCTAGCTAACTAAACTTTTTTGCGTTAGAATTACTTGCAGCCTTTTTAGATTTAAACTTATCAGCAAAATACTTGAATTTAAAAAATTCTTGCATTTTATTTTTATTTGTTTTTAAATCTTCTCGAGTACTGTCATGAGACAATACATCTTGTTGATTAGTTGAATTTGTCAGTTTTGCACAATGTTTATTTTCCTCATGGATGTGTGAGTTCTCACCATGCCTGTGTGAATTGTGCCCATAGTAAAGACAAACACGTCTGTTGTCATGTTCTATTATGTTAAAGTCATGATCAAAAACATTATTTAAAACATCACAGCAAACAATTTCTTTAACACTACCTTGATTAATAATTTTTCCATCTTTCATTGCTACTATATAATCTGCATATGCAGATGCAAAGTTAATATCATGTAAGACAACAACTACGGTTTTATTTAAACGTCTAACTAGTTTTCTAATGATGTGCATCATTTCCACTGAGTATTTGATATCGAGATTGTTTAAAGGTTCATCTAGAAATATGTATTTTGTGTCTTGTGCTAGTATCATAGCTATAAAAGCACGTTGGCGTTGCCCACCAGATAATTCGTCTATAAATTTGTCGCGTATATCATTTAGTTTCATGAATCGAATGCTTTCTTCGATTTTTTCGCGGTCCTCTGCTTTTAGCCTCCCCCCACAATGAGGAAAGCGTCCAAATTCAACTAATTCATTTATAGTAACTTTTAAACTGAGAGATTGTGTTTGTTTGAGTACCGCAATTTGTTTTGCAACTTCGCGTGTTTTGATTGATTTAATGTTGATATTATCTAACAAAACTTCCCCAGAGATAACAGGTAATAATCTTGATGCTACACCCAACAAAGTTGATTTGCCGGCGCCATTTGCGCCTATTAAAGCAGTAATCGCATTTTCTTTTATGTCTAGTGATATGTTATCAAGCACATGCTCTCGTCCGTATGATTGGACTATATTTCTTATCTGGATCATAGTTTTTTGTTCTCCTTTAATATTAAATAAAACATATAAGAGCATCCAATAGCATCTATTATAACTGTAACAGGAACGGATCCCTCTGTTAATTCTGTTAAGGCCTGTCCAAAGACTAGTGCAAATGTTGCTATCAAGGCGCTAGCTAAAAATAAAATAAAATGCTTGTTAGTTTTAAATATTTCTCTTGTTATGTTTACAGCTAGCAAACCGAGGAAAGTCAAACTTCCTATAAGTGCGGTTGCTATTGACATTCCCAGGGAGATCATTACTAAGTTAAAATTTGTTTCCTTTAAGTAATTTAAACCCAGATTTTTTGCATTATCCTCACCTAGCGCTAATATGTTATATGATCTGTGGCGTATCAAAAAAATACTACAAATAACAATCATAAATGGGCTTAAGAATATTGCGAGTTTAGCATTCATGCTGTTTATTGAAACAGCTGTAGCGGCTTGCAATTGATTGAATTTAGTAGGATCCATTAGTGTTTGCAAATAAGTGGAACCGCTTCGTATGATCCCTGACAAGATCAAACCAAATAAGAGCAAAAAGACTATATTGTTCTTAGTATTTCGTAATACAGCTCCATACATCAGCATAGAGACAATTAGCATAGCACCAGCTGTAATTGCAAAGTTTAGATAAACATTAGAAAAAATCTTTGTAGACGTTCCTAAAAAGAATACAATTACTGTTTGTGTGCCGATGAATATTGAGTCAAAACCAATCATAGAAGGTGTTAATATTCTACTACCAGTTGTTGTCTGAAAGGCCAGACTTACAAATGCTATTATGAATGCTGAAACGGACATTCCAACAAGTGTGCCAACTATGCGCTCTGAGATAGATTTAAAAGCTTGAGCTGTCATTGGTAAACCAACCTTTTGGGATTTTGCATATGTTCTTGAGTAAAAGTACAATGCAATTGCACCAACGATTGCAAAAATGATAATAGCAAAAATTATTTTCTGCAGCCTTTTAGATGGTCTGTAATTAAGTTTAATCATGCGTAACTTGTGGCTCCTTATCATTTGTACTAATAATGTGATTTTTCTTAATTTTTGTTTGCTTTGATCGCTTTACACCTATTATTATGTAAATCATAAATATAATGCCGCCAAATATACTTATAGTCAAACTCACCGACATTTCAAATGGGAAGATTACAAGTCTACTAATAATGTCGCAGAGCAGCACAAAATCCGCACCAAAAAACATAAGGTCAGTGATAGTTTTCTTGATATTATCACCATAAAAAGTTGACGTCATGTTAGGTATGATCAATCCAACAAAAGGAAGTGGACCTACTGCTGTATAGCTGGCAGCACTCACTAATGCTATTATTACGAGTCCTAAAAAAACTACACGATTGTAATTTAGTCCGAGATTTTTTGAAAAATCCTCACCCAAACCTATAATCGAAAATTTTGATGAAAAAAGGATAGCTAAGACCAAAGGAATTAGTATCACATAAATCATAGTGAAATTTCCAATTTTAGCAAATGTACCATTGTTAATAGTTTGAAGCATTTGCATAACATCGAATCTATATGCTATAAGTGTGGTTATAGCGGATATTAGACCACCATACATCATTCCAATCAGTGGAATATACACAGCGTCTCTAACTTTGAGATGATTAATAACACTCGTAAATAATAAAGTGGATATTAAAGAAAAGAAAAAAGCAAATAATGTCTGTATTATTCCAGACTGTGTGCTAAGTAATATGAAAGCTATTATAATGCCCAGCCCTGCAGCATTTGTAGCCCCTGCTGTAGATGGTGACATGAATTTGTTTCGACTTATTGCTTGCATTATAAGACCAGCTACGCTAAGACCTGCTGCGGCTAAAATTACAGCAAGGGTGCGTGGTAGACGACTAACCCATATAATCTGCCATGCTAATTCATTTCCTGTTAGTAAGTTTTTTATAGTAACATCCTTAACAGCGCCTATTAAAAGTGAGACAATGAATAAAGCAGCGAATATTACAATAATTACTAAACGTTTGATTTTGAAAGTAGTATACTTCATTAAACCCTTTGTTAGCATATGCTAACTGTCATATATAAATTAAGTTGATTTTCATCAACTAATAATCTTAGGAAAATTGACTTTAACTAAGGAATTAAACCAAATAGAAATTAACAAAACTCGTCAGAACTTTAATGAAATACCACCTGTTTTAACTGTTATAAAAGGGAGGTCTTTGCATTAATGATTGTACCGCCAAAAGTATTTTCACACTAAAACGGCTCTAAAAATTCTAAACTTTGATCATAAAAGCCAATAAAACACATATTTTTCTGATTTAATTCTAACAAAAAAACAAAATTATAATGAGTAATATGCTTTTGGCGACATAGTCATTAATAAATCAAATATGTTAAAATACATAGTTAATTGTAGTTAAATTCATTATTAAGAAAGTTAGCATATGCTAACTATTAAATTATACTAAAATAATTAAAAAGCGTCAATCATTTAATATAGATAAATTTTGAAAACGCATGTATTTTTTTAGATATTGTTAACACACAAAAGCCATTTTTTATATATAGTTAGTACACAAAAAACCCTTAAACGCTAATCTCTTTGGGAATTTGATGCATATGCACATAAAATGCTAAATAAATGGTAGGGCGCAAAATATGTTGGAATATTGGATTTATTATGAACGCTAAATAATTATGAACGCTTAAAACAGATGATTATATATGTAGAAATGTGGCAAGGTTGTTTGCTATAAAGGAAATTCCTCAGCCTATCTTTATATACAAACAAAGCGCAAACAGCACGAGAAATTATTATAGATATGGTTTTTAGGTAGGTGGAGAATTTTGATTTAGAGGCTTTTTGTTAGTCATTTGTGATTGATTTTATTTTAGTTAAATAGGTAAATATAAATTCCGATATATTGCCATCCATTATTGATAGCACATTTGATTCCTCATAGCCTGTACGATGATCTTTAACTAATGTATATGGACAAAATATATAGGATCTGATTTGACTTCCCCATTCAATTTTCTTTATGTCGCCTCGAATGCTTAAATTCATTTCGATTCGTTCGCGTTCACGCCTCTCAATCAATTTGCCTCTCAACATGCTCATAGCTGTTTCGCGATTTTGAATTTGGGATCTCTCATTTTGACAAAAAACTACGATGCCAGTTGGAATATGAGTGATTCTAACAGCACTTTCTGTTTTATTTACATGTTGTCCACCAGCGCCACTTGATCTTAATGTATCAATCCTTAGTGTGTCAGGATCTATTTTGAGTTCGCTGTCATCTATGATTTCAGGCATTACTTCCAAAGATGCGAATGAGGTATGTCTGCGTTTATTTGCATCAAATGGGCTTATTCGCACCAGACGATGCACACCCATTTCAGCTTTAAGTAGTCCATACGCATTAGGTCCAGAGCATATAAAAGTAATACTTTTAGTGCCAGCACTATCTCCTGGTAAAAAATCAATCACACTTATTTTAATGCCTTCCTTTTCACAGAATCGCGTATACATGCGATAGAGCATATCTACCCAATCCTGTGCCTCAGTTCCTCCCGCACCAGCGTGTAATGACAAAATAGCATTAAGATTATCGTATTTGCCTGTAAATAGTGTTTCTAGAAATAATTTATGAGCTGATATATCTAAATTTTTCAGACTGTCAATTATCTCAGGGATTAAAGATTCATCATCAACTTCTTCAACTAAATTAAGCAATTCTCTAAGGTCGTTAGATTTGGTTACTAACGTTTCAACAATAACCAAACGCCTTTCTAGTGTGGCGATTCGTTGGTTATCGAGTTGTGCAATTTGCAGGTTGTTCCAATAACCTGAGAGATCTTGCTTTTTTCTTATTTCATCTATTTCATTTTTTAATTTGTCACAGTTTATAGCTTGTGCTGATGTGTTTATCGATTGAGTGACAGTTTCTAATTGTTGACGGAGTTCATAAATGTCTGCCATTTTATCTACCGCAACAATTTTTATATTTTTTACCAGACCCACATGGGCATGGTTCGTTTCTGCCAACTACCTTCTTGTTTTCAATTTTTTTAGGCTGCATATTCTGTGCATTTTGTTGCATTTGACGTTGTTTAATGGCATTAATTCGTTCAATTACCATTTCAATATCAATTTTCGCCAACATAATCACTGTTGAGGTTTGAATGCTATCTATCATTTTTTCAAACATATCTGACCCTTCGCGCCTGTATTCCATTATGGGATCATGTTGTGCATAACCTCTCAGTCCTATGCCCTTTCTCAAAGCATCCATGTCAGCTATATGATTCATCCAATGTCTATCAACTTGATCTAGGAGAACAGTTCGTTCTGTCGCATAAAAATCAATACCACTTTCTTTTGCTTTTGCTACCTTGCTTTCATATTGTTCTTTTGCTTTATCGCATATAGAGTCAATTAATAAACCATAATTTAAATGCGCACACATTTCACGCGTGACAATGTTTGTACCCTTGTTTAGGATTTTTAATTCTAACGTGGAATTGAAATTGTCATAATCTATAGTTGTTTCGTCGCCTGAGGAAAAGTTTACAAAGGAATTAGATATTTCTTCAATGACAGGTTCCATATATTTTAAAATTTGGTCATGAACATCTTTGCCATCTAAAACTTCATTGCGCTGTGAATAAATAAGTTGACGTTGTTTGTTCATAACATCATCGTAATTCAAAACATATTTGCGTCGTTCATAATTGTTTTCTTCACAGCGTTTTTGCGCAGATTCAATACCACGCGTTACAAGCGGCATTTGGATCAGCATATCATCTTGTCCTGTATGGAGAGAGGCGAGAGCTAAGCGCATTCTATCACCACCAAACAATCTCAGCAAATCATCTTCGAATGATAAATAAAATGAAGAACTACCAGGATCGCCTTGTCTGCCACTACGACCACGCAATTGGTTATCTATGCGTCTTGACTCATGACGCTCTGTGCCTATCACTCTAAGCCCACCTAGCTCGCAAACAAGGGCTTTTTGGGCATCAGTATCTTTTTTAAATGTAGCAAGCAATTCGTTATAATGATTTCTAGCTGCAATTTGTGTTTCATCCGTCAAATGGTTTTTTGCAGAAGCAATTTCGATAATTGTATCCTCATATTCCTCTTGAACCATTCTTTTCTTTACTAAAAATTCAGGATTTCCACCTAGTAAAATGTCTGTTCCTCTGCCGGCCATGTTAGTAGCAATTGTAACTGCGTTTTTGCAACCAGCTTGAGCGATGATAGCAGCTTCTTCCTTATGCCTTTTTGCGTTTAAAACACTATGTGTGATCCCTTCGTTGTGAAGAAGATCACTTAATAATTCACTTGTCTCGACATTCGTTGTGCCTACTAATACGGGTTGTCCTTTTGAATGACAAGTTTTAATATCTTCAATAATGTTTTTAAATTTTATTTCTTTCGTAAGATAAATTTTGTCTAATTCATCAACGCGGACACATGGTAGGTTTGTAGGAACAGGTACCACATCGAGTTTGTAAATTCCATTGAACTCTGCTTCTTCGGTTATAGCAGTTCCAGTCATTCCAGAAAGCTTTGAATAAAGCCTAAAGTAATTTTGGAATGTAATAGTTGCAATTGTCTTGTTTTCTTTGTTAACCCTTACATTTTCTTTAGCCTCAATGGCTTGATGCAATCCATCGCTATAGCGTCTTCCTGCCATTTTACGGCCTGTAAATTCATCAACTATTATAATTTGGCCATCTTCTACTATATAATCGACGTCAATGTGCATTAGAAAATTAGCACGCAAAGCGGAATTAATTTTAACACTTAAATCAGCGTTTTCACTATCTCCTAGGTTTTCGATTTTAAAATAATTTTCCGCCTTTTCAACACCAACTTCGGATAAATAAATATGACGTTCTTTTTCATCTTTTATATAATCTTCTTCATGCAGAATTCTAACAAATTTATTTGCTTTAATGTAAGATTCATCACTTTCTCCAGCTTGTGCGGAGATTATAAGAGGTGTGCGTGCTTCGTCTATTAATATACTATCTACCTCATCAACTATTGCAAAATTATGTCCACGTTGCATGAGTCGATCCTTTGAAACGGCCATATTATCTCTTAAATAATCAAATCCAATTTCGTTATTAGTAGCATATGTTATATCAGCATCATAAGCAGCCTTTTTTTCTTCGGGTCGCATGTCATTAAGAACAACACCAACAGTTAGCCCCAAAAACTTAAATATTTTGCCCATCCAGTCAGAGTCACGTTTTGCTAGATAGTCGTTAACAGTTACTATGTGTACGCCTTTGCCAGATAAAGAATTTAAATAGGCTGGGAGTGTAGCAACTAAAGTTTTTCCTTCACCTGTCTGCATTTCAGCAATGCGACCTTGATGTAGTACGACACCACCGATTAGTTGGACATAAAAGTGACGCATGTTGAGAACACGTTTTGACGCTTCTCGAACAGTAGCAAATGCTTCAGGCAATAATCCGTCTAGGGACTCCCCTTCTTCATATCGTTTTTTAAATTCCGAGGTTTTAGCAACTAGTGCCTCATCAGATAAAGAAGAAAAACTAGGTTCAAGTGCTTCAATAGAATCTGCTATGACACTAAGTTTTTTGATTTGTTTATTCTTCTCTCTTTTGAAAAGAAAGTCGAAAATTCCCATTATACATATCCTCCAAATAATGCACCATTTAAATAAAGGTTACATCTTGCTTTAACAATTAGCAAGCACATTATGCTAATATTGTTATTAAATATTTAGTTTAGATAGCACTTTAATGCGTGCCCTAGCTTTTTGTTAGAGTTTTATATCAAATGGCACAATTGAAGAAAAACCAACGTTTAATTCATCATCTGTAGGCACGTGATCAGTCATTTCGCCAGAATTATGTTGTGCATATGCCATTAAATCAAAATAACCAGTACCTGTTAATCCGAACAAAATAGTTTTCTTTTCACCAGTTTCTTTGCATTTTAAGGCCTCATCAATTGCAACCTTAATAGCATGCGTTGATTCTGGTGCTGGTAATATACCTTCGGATTTTATGAAAATTTTGGCGGCGTCAAAAACATCGTTTTGAATGCAAGCGCGAGCTTGAATAAACCCATCATCATAAAGTTTAGAAATAATAGGACTCATTCCATGATATCTAAGACCGCCAGCGTGGTTTGCGGATGGGATAAAGCCATTCCCTAAAGTATACATCTTGATTAAAGGTGTAGTTCTTGCTGTGTCACCAAAATCATAAACAAATTTACCTCTTGTTAATGAAGGGCATGATGCAGGTTCGACGGCAATAAATGTAATATTGTTTTTACCATTTAATCTGTCGCCCATGAATGGAGAAATGATACCACCTAGATTAGAACCACCGCCAGCGCAGCCAATTATTATATCTGGAGTGATACCATATTTATCCATAGCTATCTTGCATTCCAAACCGACTACAGATTGGTGAAGTATTACGTGATCTAAAACACTGCCCAACACATACCGACAATTTTCAGTTGTAAGCGCCTGTTCAAGTGCTTCACTTATAGCACATCCCAATGAACCCCCTGTTGTTGGATTTTCAGCTAATATTTTCTGACCAGCTTTGGTTTTCATTGAAGGCGATGGTATGACGCTCGCTCCGTAAGTTTCCATTACGATTTTGCGATAAGGCTTTTGTTCACTTGAGATTTTTACCATGTAAATAGTCAAGTCAATACCATAGAAAGCGCATGCCATAGATAGTGCGGTTCCCCACTGTCCAGCACCAGTTTCTGTAGTCAGAGAAGTTAAACCTTCTTGCTTTGCATAATATGCCTGAGCTGCTGCTGAATTAAGTTTGTGAGATCCCGAAGTATTATTGCCTTCAAACTTGTAATAAATTTCTGCAGGAGTTCCAAGCACCTTTTCTAAGGAATAAGCACGTATAAGAGGAGAAGGCCTGAACATTTTATAAAAATCTAAAATGCCATCTGGTATTGGGATTTTTTGATCTGTCTGATTTAATTCCTGATCAACTAATTCCTTGCAAAAGACAGGATACAGATCACTAGCCACGCATGGTTTTAGCGTGCCTGGGTGAATAAAAGGCGCATGCTTTTCTTTCATGTCTGCTCTTACATTATACCAAAACTTTGGCATCTCATCTTCGTTTAGATAAATCTTAACGGGTATATTTTTTGACATAAACCTTAAAACTCCTATGCCTAAAAGAAGTAGTACCTATATAATCACATTTGTGATGATTATAGAAAGATGTCAGAACTAACTTTAAGCAAAATTAAAATACATTTTAACACGAAACAGAATAAAATGCAAGAAAATCTATTTAAAACCTTTTACATTTATAACGAATGAGTTAATTATCAGAGTAAGTGCGTTCTGTAGAAAATCCTGCATTTAACCTAAGAAGCAAAAAAGCTACATTTGGCCTGAAAACTAATTTTTTTAGTTTGCAAATGAATATGATTAATAATATAAAATAGATAATAATACTTGATTTACAAAAAATATACACGCAGAAAAATTATTTTAGATATGCTTGACAATACATCCAAACAAAAATGGCAACCAAGGGTTATATACAATAGATTCAACTATTTTTAATTTATGACAAGTCAGAACATCATTTTGCTATTTTACAAATTCTTCTTTTGTAATTTTGAAATTAAAGAAAATTCATATCCTCTAACATGAGATTTTCAAAAGATCATAGAAATGCAATGTATAATATAAAATTTTTAGTCTATACTTTTAGAAAACATTTCAAGGAGAAACATATGCTTCTAAAAGATAGTAAAACATTTTTGCACTTAGCAGAATCATTTGCAGGCGAATGCATGTCGAGAACACGCTATGAGTTTATTGAATATGGCGCACGACAGTCGGGTGACATCGCTCTTGCAGACATAATTGCAAAAATTGCTTTTAATGAGTTTAATCATGCGCGCATGTTCTATACATTTATGCAAAAAGGTCACAAACCAACCATTTCAAATGTCCAGATATCCTCTGGTTATCCTTTTAAAGAAAAATGGGACGTTTTAGAAAATCTCAAATTCGCTAGTGAAAATGAATTAGAAGAGGGCGAACAGATTTATCCAAAATTCGCTGCAATTGCTAAAACAGAGGGGTTTGCAGATATAGAAAAACTTTTTTTAAATGTAGCTAGTGTCGAAATTTCACATGCAAAGCTCTTAACAGAATTGCATAAACAAATGAAAACGAATTGTATGTACAAAAAAGAGAATGTTGTCGAATGGCGATGCGCAGATTGCGGACATATATTTAAAGCATCTGAGGTAATGTCAGAATGCCCATTGTGTGAAGCAAAACGCGGGCACATTTGCATAAAACTAGTAAGTTGTGCTATTTAAAACTCTGTCCGCTTTTATGTGTGGTTATATAACTTTTATCTAATCAACAACGCGTTTGAATAAGGCTCTCAGACAGCTTGAAACATTTAATTTGTATTTCTATGTTATGACTAGATCTGAAAAATTTGTCCTAAATAGTATTCAAACTTCAAAAGTAAGACTCTGATTTTTTAATGACAAATTCCGAGTTTCTCGCGGATCCCTGTGGCCTAAAATGGACATTAGTATTAGAACTAACTAATTTTTTTTGAAATTAAATGTAATTTTTTGAGTTTCTCAGTTTTAGTGCAGTATTTTAACAAAACTGCACTTACTCTATAATTAACTACAAATTAAAAATCCTTTATTTTCGTCTTAATTTGCAATATTCATTTTGCATACTTGACAATAAACAAAATTTAGAATATAATTGTACTATTAAAATAACCGTTGACGCGGGAGAAAAAGCAATTGTGCATTGACAGAGAGTCGTGTTGATGAGAAACGATAAAACGCAGGTTGCGTATTAATATTTGCAGTATGCAGAGATTGATTTAAATGGGCCGCTGAGGGCATGTTGAAAGATAGTTGAAAAACTCTTGATTATGCATGACGTCTAAAGTATACGATAATACTTATGAGAGCATCTCTTAGAGAGTGGAAAATTTTAATTTAGATTTTCCAAATCAAGGTGGCACCGCGGATTTTGATTCGTCCTTGACAATAACTATTGTTGAGGATTTTTTTTATTCTCAGCTGAATTTAATTGAGGTTTTGAATGAAAAAAGAAAAATACTTAATAAATCCCAATTTGGAAGAGGCCCGGCATTTATCTGAAGGTTATGGGAGAATTCCAGTCAGCCTTGTTTTAAAAAACATAAAAAAAGAGCCATCCGAAGTTTTCCTTATATTAAAAGCCCAAAGCAAGCGTTGTTATATTCTAGAGAGTTTAGAAGATAAAGGTGCAAGAGGGCGCTACACAATTTTAGGTTATGATCCAACTCTAGGAATTGATTGTTTAAATGGACATTTAGTCATACGAGGCGATACTGACATTCAGATAGATACTATAAACCCAGAAGTCTATATAAAAAAAATAATGTCAGAAAACAAATCTCCAAAAATCGAAGGATGCCCACCATTTGTAGGTGGCCTGGTTGGATATTTTTCTTATGATTACATTAAATATGCAGAACCAACATTAGCACTTGACGCATTAGACGAGGAAAATTTTAAGGATTTTGATTTAATGTTGTTTGACAAGGTGATTACATTTGATCATAAAACTAATGAAATTACGTTGACTATTAGCATTAAAGCAAAAGATCTGAGTGAAAATTACTATAAAGCAGTTAGTGAATTAGCTAATATGCATAGATTGATAGATAATGGGATTCAGGCCAAAGTAAAGCCTCTTAAGCTTAAATCTCAATTCGAAAGACTATTTAACAAGCAAGAATATTGTCAAATGGTAATAAAAGCAAAAGAGCATATATTTGAAGGTGATATTTTTCAGATTGTACTATCTAACAGAATAAGTGCGGAAGCAGAAGGAAGTTTATTTGATACATATTTAGAATTAAGAAAAAGCAATCCATCACCATACATGTTTTATTTTTCGAGTGATGATATTGAAATAGCAGGGGCTTCACCAGAAACTTTAGTTAAAGTCACGCACAAGAAAGCTTTCACATATCCGTTAGCTGGCACAAGACCGAGAGGCAGAACTGATGAAGAGGATTTAAAACTAGAAGTTGAACTTTTAAATGACCAGAAAGAACTAGCAGAGCACAATATGCTAGTTGATTTGGGAAGAAATGATATTGGAAAAATTTGTGAATTTGGAACGATTAAAGTTGATAAGCATTTAGCAATTGAGCGTTTCTCACACGTTATGCATATAGGATCTGTCGTCTCTGGCACAATAAAAGACAATTTAGAGGGGATAGATGCCATAGAAGCAGTACTGCCAGCTGGGACCTTGTCTGGCGCGCCAAAAATACGCGCCTGTGAGATTATTAATAAATTAGAAAACAATAAAAGGGGAATATATGGCGGTGCTATAGGGTACTTGTCATTTTCAGGAGACACAGACACCTGTATAGCAATACGAATTGCATTCAAAAAAAATAACAAGGTTTTTGTAAGAAGTGGAGCTGGCATAGTAGCAGATAGTATCCCAGAAAAAGAATATGAGGAATGCGAAAATAAAGCAAAGGCTGTATTAAACGCGCTTAGACAGAGTCAAACATCGAGAGGCCAGAATGATTTTATTAATTGATAACTATGATAGTTTTTCGTATAACCTATACCAGCTAGTGGGTGAAATATCAAATGATATAATAAAAATAGTACGAAATAATAAAATAACCTGTGATGAAATTAGTGAGTTTTCTCCTTCACATATTATAATATCACCAGGGCCGGGACGTCCAGCAGATGCTGGTGTTTGTGAGATGGTAATAAGTGAATTTTCAGGCCTTATACCAATTTTGGGTGTATGTTTGGGACATCAGGCAATATGTGAGGTGTTTGGTGCGAAAATTGGTTATGCAAACCAAATTATGCATGGAAAAACCAGTGATATAAAAATTGATAATTTAGACTACCTATTTAAAGAATTACCTAAACAAATTGTTGTAGGCAGGTATCATTCATTGGTTGCTATTCCTCATACCATGCCCAGTTCATTGAAGGTTATCGCAAAAACGATAAGTGATGAAATAATGGCGGTAAAACACATAGATCATCCTAAAACATATGGTCTTCAATTTCATCCAGAATCAATATTAACGCCATATGGGAAAAAGATACTTACAAATTTTTTAGAATTACAAAAAGAGGTTTAAACAATGATTAAAGAAGCTATTAAAGAAGCAGTAAATTATAGAAATTTAAGTTATGAAATGGCGGAAGGTGTGATGTGCGAAATTATGAGGGGTGAAGCAAGCGATATCCAGATGGCGGCATATTTAACAGCGATGTCAATCAAATCCGAATCAATTGAGGAAATTACAGCTTCGGCTGCAGGAATGCGTAAATTTTGCATAAGACCTTTAAACGATGCAGATGCACTAGAGATCGTAGGGACGGGAGGTGATCATTCAAACTCCTTCAATATATCAACTACATCAGCCTTTGTTGTCGCGGCTGCTGGGATCCCTGTCGCAAAACATGGCAATAGGGCTGCATCTAGCTTATGTGGTGCTGCGGATGTACTAGAGGCATTGGGCGCGAAAATTGATGTTACCCCAGAAAAAAGCATAAGGATGTTGAACAATATAGGATTTTGTTTTTTCTTTGCACAAAACTATCATATATCAATGAAATATGTAGCGCCGATACGAAAAGAGTTAGGAATTAGAACTATATTTAATATATTGGGACCACTTGTAAATCCAGCAGGCGCAAAAATGCAATTACTAGGGGTGCATAGCTCGAATCTAGTTTTTCCAATGGCTCAAGTGTTGTCAAATCTTGGCGTTAAAACTGGGCTAGTAGTGCACGGGAGGGATGGACTTGACGAAATAACAATAGGGGATGAGACCGATGTTTGTGAAATTAGAGATGGAAAATTTTCCGAATATACAATAAATCCTACCAAACTTGGTTTTAAAAAACACCCAAAAGAGGCATTGGTTGGAGGCAATCCTGAAAGAAATGCTAGCATACTAAAAGCCGTCTTGTCAGGCGAGCCTGGAGCTAGGAGGGATGCGGTTTTGTTAAATTCGGCTGCTGCTTTATATATAGCAAGACAAAACACTACACTTGAAGAAAACATAGAACTTGCTAAAAAAATCATTGATGAAGGAGATGCACTTGACCTAATGAAACGATATGTGGCTAGCTCTAAAAACGAAGATGAATGAGGCATGTATGATATTAAATAAGATAGTAGAAAATAAGAAAAAAAAACTGATTGAAATTAAGAAAAATAAGGATTTTTCTAGGGTTAAATCCGATGGAATTGCTTTAGCTGAATTTGATAGGTTTAAATTTAACTCCACAATAAAAAGGATTAATAACATATCGTTTATTTGTGAAATAAAGAAGGCATCGCCATCAAAAGGAATAATAAGTGAAAATTTCGATCACAGATCATTAATAGTCGAATATGAAGAGGCCTCTGCAGACGCTTTATCAATTTTGACAGAAACAGATTTTTTTATGGGATCTGACAATTACTTAATAGATGCAAAGAAAATTACAAATATACCACTCCTGCGCAAAGATTTTATAATCGACGAATATCAAATATATGAAAGCAAGACGATAGGAGCGGATGCAATTTTGTTGATTGTTTCTTTGCTAGAAAGAGTACAACTCAGTGACTATTTAAAAATCGCGGATGAACTAGGTTTGTCTGTTTTAGTTGAAACAAGAAATAAAAAGGAGATTGATATAGCATTAGAAGCAGACGCCAAAATAATTGGTGTTAATAATAGAGACCTCATGGATTTTTCTGTAAACATATCAAATGGATTGAAACTAAAAGAATTTGTACCGGATGATAAAATATTTGTAGCTGAGAGTGGATTTAGATCACGAGAGGATGTTATAATGTATGAAAAAGCAGGAGCAGATGCTATACTAATAGGCGAGCATCTTATGAAAAGTGACGATAAGTTTGAGTTTTTGTCTAGATTAAGAGGAGACAAATGAGTGCGGACATAAAAATTAAAATTTGTGGTATTACGCGAATTGAAGATATTGCTTGTTTGAACGAATCTAAACCTGATTATGTAGGATTTGTATTTGTAAAAAGGAGTAAAAGATATTGTGAACCGACGAATGCAATTAATTTGAGAAAAAAATTATCAATGGAAATAACTACAGTAGGCGTTTTTGATAATGAACCTATCACTAACATAATTAAATTTTTTAATGAAGGTATAATATCAATTGTTCAATTGCATGGCGGTGAAAATCTGGAATATATTAGAGAGCTAAGATCCAGAATGCCTGGTATAACAATAATTAGGGCCATTGATGTGAGCTCTCATGCGAATAGTTATGATATGTATGATGCGGATTATTTGTTGTTAGATAATGGTAAAGGTGGAACTGGTATCACATTCGAGTGGACCAAAATCAAAAACATAAAGACACCATATTTTTTAGCAGGTGGAATAAATATAAGCAACTTAGAAGATGCTATCAAATATGGCCCATATGCTATAGATGTTAGTAGTGGTGTTGAAACCGATGGTTATAAAGATCACAACAAAATCAAACGCATAATTTATGCGTTAAGGAATATGAAATGAAAATTAAAGGTGTGAGGCAAAAAATGCTGTATGATAAAGAATCAAATGCGCATGGAAGGTATGGAATTTTTGGCGGACAATACATTCCAGAGACTTTAATGGATGAAGTAATAAAACTAGAAGAAAATTATAATTTCTACAAAAATAATCTCTCGTTCAATACTGAATTAAATGAATTATTAAAGAATTATGCTGGCAGACCATCATTGTTGTATTATGCGAGTAAAATGACAAGCGATTTAGGAGGATGCAAGGTTTATTTAAAAAGAGAAGATTTGAACCATACAGGGTCGCATAAAATAAATAATGTGCTAGGCCAGGCTCTTTTAGCTAAAAAAATTGGAAAAACCAGAGTCATTGCCGAAACAGGTGCTGGTCAACATGGTGTTGCAACTGCTACAGCAGCTGCATTGTTAGGCCTTGAGTGTGAGATTTTCATGGGGGAAGAAGATGTTAAAAGGCAGGCATTAAATGTATACAGGATGGAACTTTTAGGTGCAAAAGTCAACTCTGTTACGAGTGGGACGGCTACTCTTAAAGATGCGGTAAACGAAACAATGAGAGAGTGGGTTAGCAGGGTTTATGATACACATTATTTACTAGGTTCAGTTATGGGTCCACATCCATTTCCTATGATTGTTAGAGATTTTCAAAGCATAATAAGTAGCGAAGCACGAGCCCAAATTCTTGATCTTGAGAACAAATTACCACATGCTGTAATAGCATGTGTGGGTGGTGGTAGCAATGCAATTGGAATGTTTTATAACTTTATAAACGACAAATCCGTTAGATTAATCGGTTGCGAAGCGGCAGGCCTAGGAGTTGATACTGACTCTAATGCGGCAACCATTGCAACAGGCAGAGTAGGTGTCTTTCATGGTATGAAATCCTATTTTTGTCAAAATGATGATGGCCAAATTAAACCTGTTTACTCGATTTCGGCGGGTTTAGATTATCCAGGAATAGGCCCAGAGCATGCATTCTTACATGCATCAAAAAGAGCTGAGTACATATCAATTAAAGATTCGGAGGCGGTTGATGCTTTTGAATACCTCGCACGAACAGAAGGAATAATATGCGCAATAGAGAGTGCACATGCCATAGCATATGCAATGAAGTTAGTACCATTAATTTCTAAAGCGGAAAATATAATAGTATGTTTATCAGGACGCGGCGATAAGGATGTTGCAAGTATTGCAAAATATCGTGGCAGAGATAATATAGAAATTTAAAAAGGAGGCATCTATGAGCAATATAAAAAATGCCTTTTCAAAAGGCAAAGCATTCATCGCCTTTGTAACTGCAGGACATCCAACGCTAGATTTAAGTTACGAATACATAACTAAAATCGCAAAAGCAGGTGCAGATATCATTGAAATAGGAATTCCCTTCTCCGATCCTGTTGCCGAAGGTGTGGTTATTCAAAAGGCCAATACATGTGCCTTAAAAAAGGGTGTAGCACTAAACAATGTTTTTGAATTGACCAAAAGAGTAAGAAAAAATACCAATGTTCCGATTGTTTATTTAACATATTATAATCCCGTTTTTAATTATGGTGTTGAAAAGTTTTTCGAAGTTCTGAGAGAGCTAGGTGTGGATGGAATTATAATTCCCGATTTACCATTTGAAGAATCAGAAGAGGTTTTACCGTTTGCTAAAAAAAACAACATTGATTTAATATCATTAATTGCACCTACATCATCAGATCGTATATGTAAAATCGCAAAAAACGCAAGCGGTTATATATATCTTGTATCTTCAATGGGTGTAACTGGAATGCGCCACGAAATCACTACAAAGCTAGAAGATATAGTGAGCGAGATCAGAAAAATTACGAACGTGCCAGTCTGTGTTGGTTTTGGCATTAACACAAAACAACAAGCAGCTGAAATTGCGAAGATCTCAGATGGTGTGATAGTTGGAAGTGCAATTGTTTCTATTATTGAAAACAATGGGACAGGTGACACTGATAAAATAACAGATTATGTTGAGATGATGAAAAATGCCATTACAGAAAGTTAAAACACAATCTAAGTAGCAAGTAAATCCGTTTTATACAATGTTTATGTTCAGTTCGAAGTGTAAATAAATGTATTGTTGCATAGCACTATTTATAATATTATAGTAAAAAACTTGCAAATTAAAACCTAACAATATATAATAAAACTAAGTAAAGTTAAGAATGTTTAAAAAAACTATACTCGTTTAGTTAATTGCAGTATATATTAAACTTAAATTTACAATAGAGGTGTTATATGCCATTAGCAATAGCCCCAGTCGGGCAGGAAATGACGATTATGAAAATATCAACCGACGAAAAAACTAGACGACACCTTGAGGATCTGGGTATAATAGTCGGTGGCAAAATCAAGGTTTCATCAGACTTATCTGGTAATCTGGTTATTACTATAAAAGATTGTAGAATGGCTTTAGATAAAGGACTTGCAATGAAAATCCACGTATCATAATCTGTTTATATTTCTATGGCTTATTTGAAGTTTGAAACTTTTTTATATCAAATTAAAGCATAGTTGTTTTGCTAAGAAAAGCAGTTTGAAATATAAATTAAGAATGTTTTGCTTCTGTTATTAATAGTTTATGGGGTTAAATTTCATTTTAAAATTAAAAAAGTTATTGAATTATAGAAATCATACAAATAATGTGATATAATATAATTGCATGAAAAAGTTTGTTTAAAACTAGCAAAGGCATAGTTTAGTGAGGATTCTTTACATGAATCAGCCGAAATCATTGGCAAATATAGCTACAACTCCATATAATAGTCATTTGCTAAAATTAGCATTGAATGTTGTCTATTTTACAGCACTCATCATGTGTGTTATTTTTTTTGAAGGTGGGGTTTTTTATACAACTCCATTATTCAGTATTTTTACAGTAATAGCAGGAATAACATTATTTTTTAATATTATAAAAATAGACGTCTTTGTAGCTAAATTAAACCAAAAACTTAAATTATATTTTTATTTATCTTGGATTCCTATTATTTTAGCACTTATCTTCTATCTTCTTTACTGTATAAAATTTACTAACGAATACAAAATAATAGCGATTATAATAAGTTGTGTAGGTTTAATAACAAACGCCTTTTTGGAAATAAAAACAATAATGTTCCTAAAATCCGATAAAAACTATTTAGGCACGTATGCTAACATGGTAATGGAAGCATTTCAGGAGTATTCTTCTAAAAACAAAACTAAAGACAAAGAAGGTTCATTAGATGTATCCACATTAGCTTTAATCGGTTATTTAGTTCTCTTTATAACTGTGCGTGGAGGGTTGAGCCTTATACGAGTACCAAAACAAACCACACCAGTTTTAATAGCTATGATTGTTTTGCTAATAGGAGTATTTGTCATACAATTTTTGACTTGTAAGCGCATGTATCAAGACACAGGAAAATTTTTAAAACGCTATATCGCATTTGTGCAATTAACTCTGATTACTGCCATTTGCGCTGTTACTGTTGTCTTGCTTCTACCCGCAGAACTAGAATTAGCCCAATGGGGCTTTACTATACTAATGTCATTAACCTATGCGCCCTTTTATTTAGCAGCCCATAGATGTGGGAGATATATAAATGCAGTAAGAATTTCTGTTTATTTATCACTTTTAGATTCGGAAGGCAATGTCCCCGAAAACTTACAATAGCCCTTAAAAATAGGGTTTTACGAAGTATATTATTTTAATTTATACGTTGAACTCTTTTTAATCAGATAAAAAACCGAGTCTAGTACAGAGCAGTTTTGTTTTTTTTGTTATTTTCGTTGTTAACCAAGTTTCGCCAAATTTTTGCTTATAAATGTCTCCTAATTCCGTAAATACATCTGTAAGAGAATACGATGAAGCAAGGTTCTCACGTCTTAAAATATTTAATACTCGATAGGCCAAAAGCAAAGAAATATGATTAAAAAAACACCAACATTCAAACGTCTTATTATTGTGCATGTAGCTACTATCTTCACCCAAAATATTTTTCAGTGTTACAAAATTTTGCTCTATCTGCATACGTTGTTTATACAGTTCATATATCTTTTGTGGGCTGTCTTCTTTGTTAGTTTTAATTATTATAGCACCACATTGTTTAGCTTTATTTGACATTTCTTCAACAGGATTTAATATTTTAGATTTTCTGATATTTAGATTTTTGGATGCACAGATTTTTTCGTTTTTTTCTTCAATGCGGCCAACCATATCGGACAGTTCAGCACTTTTTTTTACAGCATCTAAAAATATAATAATACGATAACCATCTTTTTCTATATCAAAAGCAGTAATCATTTTCTTGTGAAATGTGAATGCTGCTGAAGCAGTTTTATTATCACAAACAATTCCTTTTGCTTCAAGGGAATTTCGATTTAATGGAATAATATATTTAACATTCAGGCCATTTAAAAGATTTATGTTTTCTTCAGATGAGAATCCCGTATCAGCCACTAAAGTATAATTAACATCCTTGTTTCTTTCTAATAAAGTGAGTTCTAAGGCTTTTATATCTGGTATGTTTTCAGTAATACATCTATAAAAAACAGGTTCTATAGTTGGTTCAGTTGAAAAAACATAAATTGAATTTACTTGTGGCGTCCAGCTTCCATCGTGATTATGACCCACTTTAGGGAAGGACATATTCTTAGACCATGATTTAATTTTTGATCCGTCTATAATAATGTTGTTAGATGCATTGGATATCCTGTTCATAGTCTCTACGATCAAATCTCTGCGATCACCTATTGTCTCCATAGTTCTGCTAATATGTGACGAACTTAATCCAAGATTTGGTAGCATTTCGGATATGTAAGAATGATCGTAGTCCCTTTGAATTCGTTTAAATGGTGTTTCATTTAAACATCTTAAAAGTGAAATTGTATAAATAGTATCAGCTATTTTTTCTGTTTTAAAGACGTCTCTTAATGTCTCAAGTATGTCTTGAGAAATGGATGAAACAAATGCTACAGAACCATATGATTTTTGAACTTGCAATTTGTCTGCTGCAAATGATATCTTTTTGGGCGTAAGACCCTGTGGAGTAATAGTGCCAAGATAAGCACCTGTTTTTAAAACCTTTTTCTTCTTTTCAGAACTATATTCATAATACTTTTCATACAAGTAATAGTTGCCTCTAAGAAGTCTTACTTCACGATTTTTTTCTTTGAATTTTGCGGCCCAATCAGGCAATATCATAATAAAAATCTCCAAACGTGGATACTTGGTAATATTATAACATATAGTTTAAAAAAGTAATATGAAATAATTTGTGAATACTAATACAATAGTGTAAAATTTAAATGTTATATTTTTAAAAAACAAAATACGTAAATATAACAAAGTTTATAAACGAAGCATTATAACACAAATACTAAAGAGCTTAAAAAGAAACAGCTAGTTTTTTTTTTATTGTTATTTGCAATATAGTTATCGTAGAGTAAATTCAGCATGAGCTATTAGACATATTAATATTTGTATACAATCTAGAGATTGGGAACAATCACAATTATTTTGTTGGTACGAAAAGTAATACAAATAGCATATTACTAATACTAGCCCACAATGCTTGTAATTATCACGGATCTTCACGGCATCAGTATACCTAGTTAATATAAGAAACAAAAGTCAAAAAATCCCAATTTAATTTGAAAAATCCAATATAATTCACAACATATTTCCTTTCAACCCAATTT
>JAIRKT010000095.1 GCA_031259965.1 Christensenellaceae bacterium
CACAACAAGCTAATTCAAAGTTTTGGACATAATGCAACTGTAAAAACCTAATTTAAAGAGTTGAAAATAAAAACTATTCTAATGTATCATGAATTTGAAGCAATTGCAGCCAATATAGACACAAGCTCTCTTGCCAGACTTTTAAATTGAAGTTAAGCATTAAAGAGTATTTGACGCTTAAAGACAAACTTGAAAATAGTTTTTTTGAAGATTAAGAAATTTGGCTTTGCAAAGTTGCACAAAGGCAAAAAGCTTCTAAAAATTGTTCCTTTTTGCAAAGATTTTAAATGAGAGTTTTTGGAAATCAGCAAAGAGAGTGAATTTGAAAAATTTAGAATCTTATTGTTTTTGCGTAATAATGGGAAAATAGCAGATACAGACTTTATCGTTTAATGTCAAGTATCGACTTTAAGTCAAAGCCCTATTGTTTTGGCTCCTCTTGCCGGTTTTACAAACTTGCCGTTTCGTTATATTTGCAAAAATTTGGTGCAGATATCACATTTTCGGAGGTGATAAGTGCAAATGCGTTGATTAGAGATTTTTAAAAACTTTCATATGTTAAGGCGCGCAATTGAGCAAATTTTGAAATTTGACGAGTATGAGATTGAGCATCCGAAAAATTGTTCATACGAAATAGAAATTTACAGGGAGTGGGGAGTAAAAATACTCCTCACTGTTTTGTTTTAACGAGGCAAATACCCAAAATAAGTAAGGTATTGTGCCAAAAAACTTCCCGAAGTACTAATTATTAGGTCTTTACTAACATCTGCTATACGTTTTAGTGCAGCCTTTAATCTATTTTCATCTTTTTCAGCTAGAGCAGTTTCGGATTCTGCAATTACGGCTTTAACCGCATCGGTTTCAGATGGGTCGATTTCTGATAACTTTACTTTCAGCAAAGCCAAGTCTTGCAACAACTGTTTGCAAAAAAATTCGTTGGCTATTGAGTATTTATTGCTGTCATCATTCTGTATAACTTTCTGTTCAGCTTTTTCGGTGTCTACAACATTTACCTGAACTATTCCGCTGCTCATAATATTAAATTCATTTTTACCACCCATTTTGCTTTTCTCCTTTTTTATTATTGAATACTTGGTTTTAGTGTATTTGGCTTTGCGATTATCCAACAACATATGCTCAGATGCAACCAAAATGAAATTGTAACAATTGATTGAAAAATTTTCTTTCGGCGTTATATCTGCAGAAGAGTATGCAATTAACTCTTTTGTTGAATTACGCGGTTCCTGTTTAACATTCTGAATGACTGTCGCTAAAATTCTTTTCAAAAGACTTCCTTTTGCTTTTGAAGAAATTTGAATCGCACCATCAGCATCATAATAAGTTTTAAACGTAATATAACGAACATCAGGAATTTTCCACGTTGCATTAACTACTTGTTCTATTACAAAATTTTTAGTTTTATCTTCTATTTGAAAGGTTTTGCAACGTCTGCCATCACTCACACCTGCAAAGGTAATTTCCTCAATACCATCAATCAAAGCAGGTAACTCTCCGTTATCAGAGTATGCGATTAACAGACAATTGCACTTTTTATAATTAGGGTTATCAGTTTCAAGATAGAGATCGCACAAGTCCAAATAGAATTGAGCATCACCTTTGTACTCAAAGAGCTTTTGTGATATCCATTTTTTATAGTCATTGCTGGTTAGCGTTTTTAGCTTGTTGGTTTGTTCTGCCTCTATCAATTTCCGCACATCTTCGAAACTTTTCTCCCGATAATAACTGCCGAAAATCATGGTATTTCTGCTATTTTTATCTACTGCTTTATCAATTATTCCATTGTGACCAATATCTTCATCTATAACATACGAAACTTTCGAATCATTTGACTGAATCACTCCATTTAAAAAGAAGGCAGCCCTAAAAAGGAGAGTTCCAACTTCGTGTATTAAATCACTAATTCGTTGGTTTCTATCAATTGGCGTTTTTGTACGTACCGCTATACGTACTGAATCACGATCTAGAGTGAACATTTGTTTTTCTGTTTTTTCTAAAGCGTTTTCTTTATAACATATATACTTCCATAATCCGCTATCTATTCCATGTAGGATAAAGTGGTTTTTGGTAAACTCATGGTCTTGAGCGGTTCCAAACAATAGCGAATCATTTAACTGTGTTAATTGATATAGTTCTGCACATAACGATAAAAATTGATTCTTCTGATTATCTCCAATAGCAGCAAGCGTAAGATACTGATTAAGCGTGTGAACATATTTATTTTGAACACCATTTTTATTTAAATACACCTTGGATATTGCAGCAAAATCTCCTGCTAATAAAAGGCAAAAAGGTTCTAAGTTTTTATTTTTCAATGGTATTTCGTGAGGCAAATAATATTTGCCTTTGTAACTTTCTATTATGCCATTGTTGCAAAAATTAGTAATGAGAGCAGAATCGGAATTGACTCTGTACGTAACACCGCCTTGCGACACTCGCGGTCCAAACAGCGAATAACCAATACTATAGCAGTCTTCACTAAACTCAGTTTGCTCTTGAAATCCATTTACTCTCTCTTTTAGGGCAATATTGAATATTAAAACACAAAGTTTTTCAAACTCTGTTTTATAAATTTCACGCTCAATTAATTCTTGATAAGTCTTAAGTATAAAGGCAAATACGTCTAGCTGTTCTTGCTCTAATTTAGAGCATTCTCCCATTTTGTAGGCATGAACAATCTTATTATCTCTATGCACCAACGAAGGTACAATCATACCTCGATCAATAAAAATATCAATCAAAGTAGATGCAAAGTACCTCTTTTGGTATTCGTCGTTTACCGGAATATTAGCAATAACATCTTCAATAGGTATGATAATCTTGTTAAGCTTATCTCCATTTTCTCCACCTCTTTGATTTATTATATTGCCAATAGAATCCTCATATTCTTGAACGCTATGATCTATCTTTCTTACGGTATCATAAAACGAAGCAACAATATTTGTGAAAGCAAACCTGCTAAATTCCATAATAATTGGAACACAGTTAAGAAACGTTAGCAGGTAATCATTTTTCTTTATATGCTCACCAAACATATCATTAGTTTTGCAATTAAACTGGATGAAATCGTTACTATCAAGCTTTACCCGTTTGAACAAATCATTACTTTGAGCATAATAATAAAACAAAACCTCAGAGAGATAGTAGCTCAAGACTTTCAGCTTATTTTCAGATTCTACTTTTGGATTTTTATTTGCAACAAATTTGTTCAATTTTTCATTATATATGATTTTATATAGTGCCTCAACTAAAGATATTTCAAGTTCTGGCATCAACACAAATGGCATTGCAATCACTTGAGTGTCACTAAACAGCAAACGAATTTTAATCAAACTTTGCTGCAATACCGACTGTAATTCGATTTGTCCGCCTTCTGCTTGATAGTCAAAATAAACTACGAAACTACTAATGCCAAATTTTCTTTGCAAACCGCTTGTGATATCAAAAGCTCCGACATCCCCTAATCTTTTTCTAAGTAGTTTAGCATAATCAGAAACATCAAAGATAGGTTGATCGATATTAAACGGACACATAGATGCTTCAATATACTGGGTTATCAATTTTGCAAGCTCATATATTTCCGATTCCTCGTAATATGCGTATGTTTTTTGTAGTTTCACATCTTCTAAAAAAACACTCTCTACAAAATCTATCTTGCAGGCAAGTACATAATAATCTGCAGAAATTGAAAGATGTTCCAAAGTTTTTGCAACACGACCAATAGACTCACCCTTGACAACCACATCATCTATTACGGCAATTCTTTTCCCCTTTAATTCCTCCAAGACGTTATATCCGATAATTCTATTAGAGGTCACACGGCAATTATTGTTAGGTATAATAACTTTGTTAATAATCATAGACTTATAAAAGCATACGGCTTTACGAGCCATAAATATAACGATATCATAGTTATTAATTATGGTTTGGATTCGTTCACTATACTTCGTTACCTTAGTCAGGAAATCACCCGAAAAAACTTGCTGAAAAGTCAACAATGCCATTTTATAATGCCTCCTTTTTGTGTGTGATACTCCAAACTTTGGATGACAGTTTGTTTAATCAATATCGAGATATACTGAATATCCCTCTTGAAGGTCGTATTCTCAATAATTTTGCTCTATACCGTGAGCTATTTAATAATATTACTGTTGTTGGAAATCGGGAACTCAATGCAGTAAAAGCAAATCTTTATTTCTTTGCAGGTGATTATCAATTTGATTGGGTAATGAAAAAAGATAATTACATAGATATCTATATTGACCTTCAGAAAATAGATGCTCAAGATTTTGATGAATTTATTTTTGGAAGAAAAAACATCACTGACATAGTAAGGAAGTATTGCAATTCAGTTGGTGTTGATTTCATTGGAATTGATTTAACTACAACTTTTGAGAATGCATATGGTTCGTGGGACAGTTATCTGAATCGAATTGGATATGATGAGGAGAATTTGATCAATTCACCTGAGACCGATAAAATGAAGACTAGCCTATTAGAGCGTAATATCGTCTGGTGTCACAATAAGAGTTGTTCTGGAAAAACATATACGGCTATTAAATTGCTTCTTAACACTCAAAGAAAATGTGTTGTTTACAATCCTTGTTTTCAATTAAGTTGCGATTATAATCTTGTAAAACTCTTGCTTGCCATAGGAAAAAACTTCTCATTATTAGTCGATGACATACAATGCGATGTTGAAAAAGCTAAAGAATTATTGGATTTCGTTTATAACAACGCCAATAGTTTTGTTAATCGAAATATTAAAGTGTTTATAGTGAGTTGGTCATCATTATTGATTGAAGATGATTTCAAATGGTATAGTACTGTTTTGCCTACCTTCACTACAAACCCCAATGATTATATCGAATTGTTAAGGACTAAGATTAAAAACAAATCACTTCTATCGGTTTGTGGTGATAACATTGCCTTGCTAAATGCTGCATCGAAAGTAGCAGCAGATGCTTCAGGTAATTTAGAGGAGCATCTTTTCAAAGTATTTGTACATACTTCTGAAGCAAATAAGCTCGTGCAAATACATAAGCTTTGCGTTTTAGGCATTTATGAATATACTGCATCTAAAGAGTTCTTGGGTTTGCCGGTTATTTCAGTCGATGATTTCAATACGTTAAAAATCGCTGGGACAAAGTATTATGCTGGTCATCGTGAGATTTGTCAATTTGTTGCTTCCTATATCGAACAGCTAGAAATTCCAAACCTTAGTGAGCGTCGTTCTATTATTCGCGAATACATAATGTCCGTTGACAATGCTCAAAAGTGGAGAACTTTAAAGCAATTAGTCGGAGGGAGAGGTGCGGAAGATTTGAATGCAATAAGTCCAATATGGAATACTCTGTATTGTTTTGAACAAGAAATAAAAACTCAAACTGAAAAGGATCCATCTTGGTCTAATACGCCATCATCAATGTATTTTGTGCTAAACACAGCATCACTATTGGGAGTCGCAGAAGATTACATAGATGTCTTAAAATCTTTTTGTGATAAATTTAGTCTTTCCGATCAGCAACCATTTATTTCATTGAAATATGATGAAATAAAGACCACAAATGACTTTTTGCAAATTCGTACGCGAATGATTGATGAAGATTCTATTTCTTACCTGACTGATTACGAGACAGGAAGTGAATTTGACTGTGCCTCTGCCCATAAGAATTGGGTGCTTGGTTTAATTGTTGGGCTAAAAAAAGAGCTTATCGATGCAGGATATGAAAGTTTATACGATAACGCTATTAAAGAACTATTTAGAATTCAGAATTCTGAAGGATTTTGGTATCCTAAAAGAGTACCTTGGGTAACGGCGCGGATTATTATCGGGCTTTCACAAGCTGGCTACTCAGTCGCCAATGATCATGTAAAAAATGCGATTGATTACTTTTTTAACATATTGGGTAATAATTCTTTTTGGGAAGCACATACAGGTGGTTGGAACTCAATCTACGAAACGTCTTCTTTGTGTTTAGAAGCCATATTTAGAAGTGGGTATTATGAATGCAACAAGCAAAACGAAGCGGTTTCGCGCGTAACCAATTATCTCCTGCAAAATAAGGGAGATTGGATGGCCGAAAACAATGAAATTGATGGCAGCGCAACTACTTGCTCTTTGTTGAAGATAGTTGGAATTAAAAAAGACTTGCTCCAATATATAACAGACCTTTGCGAACGATGTATTTTTAATACCGTTTCAGAAAATGAAACCTTAGATTTCAATCAAGTTCAAAGCTGCAATACGACTCAAATTGCGTCGTATATAATAGAATTGTGCTGGTACATATTTGAACGCGATTTACCATCTTTGCTTGAAAACTTTGTGAGCAGGTCATCATATAGAGATGAGCTTGTCACAATTAAGGAGCATAAAGTGAAAAGTATTTTTATTTCTTATAGTGAAGATAGCGTTGAGCATATTGAAAAAATAAGGAAAATTAGCGATAAACTAAAGAACGGTAGTTATAAAGTATATTTTTATGCTGATGAACCAGTTGGCATTAATAACATTAAATTTATGCGGAATGGTATTGAACAGAGCGACATTATACTAGTAATAGGCACTTTAAAGTACAAAGAAAAAGCTACAAATATGGAAGAGGGAGGGGTCTTTTTTGAAAACAATGTGATAAGCGCTGTTTATATGCAAAATCAATACGAGAAAATTGTTCCAATTGCGTTTGATAAGTTCTCAGATTCATTCCCGCTCCCGTTTAGTAACAACAAGGGACTTCGTTGTAAACGAATCGATAAAAATTTCCTTAACAAGATCCTTAAAGAAATCAACAAGAAAACAGGAGGCATTTATGTATGATTTTGTAATAATCCATGGCAGTTATGGCTCTCCCTTTGAAAACTGGTCTCCGTGGCTGTTTAACGCACTGACGGAAAAAGGGGAACAGGTGTTAGCTCCACAATTCCCTGCAATTGATCAGAATTACAACAATTGGGACAGAGTATTTAGTGCCTATGACCAGTTTATAGGCGAGGAAACTTCTTTCATTGCGCATAGCCTGGGGCCAGCTTTTGTTCTTGATTACTTAGTGAAGTACAAAAGGCAGATCAAGAATCTCTATCTTATCGCGCCGTTTTATGGCTTGATAAACATAGAAGAATTTGATGAGGTCAATAAAACATTTTTCATCTATGAAGATGTTTCGGTTGCAAAGCCGTTTTTCAAAAAAGCATTTTGTCTTTTCTCTGACAACGACCCTTACGTTCCAATCTCGATGTCGAAAGATATTGCAGGAAAGCTGTCAGCAAGTACGATGATTGTACCCGGAGGGAAACACCTTAATGCTAATGCTGGGTTTACTGAATTTAGTGAATTACTAAAGGTGATAGAAGCAGATGATTGAAAATTACGAAAAATACTTTAATGCGGTGAACCTCGCTGATGTATTGGAGTGTGCTTCTGGATATCTTGATTCAAAGGATTGCTCATGGTATCACCGCAATTGGATGACACTTAGAATTTTAGGAATGGTTTCTAACCCTTTTTGGCATGGGAGTTTCTTTGTTGAACAGTTAAAAGAGTACTATCAAAAAGGAAAGAAAATACTTGTTTTAGGAACTGCTGATTTTTCTATGCCGCTTATCTGCGTTGAAGCAGGGGTTGAACGGCTCGACATATGCGATATTTGTAAAACACCACTTAATATATGCGATAAAGTTGCATTGAAGAATCAGTTTAAATGGGAAACATTCGTTTCGGATATTTGTTTAGGAATAGACAGAAAGTATGATATTATTGTTAATGATGCTTTCCTCACACGTTTTCAATATGACAAAAAAACTATAGTTCTTAATTCCATAGGACAAGCTCTTTCGCCTGGTGGAGTTTATATCACTACTATTCGCAATGATTGGAACGGGGGCAAAGCTGTAATTCCCACAGAAGAACAAAAGCAAGGATTTATTACGCAGGCTGTTATTGCGTCTCAAAGAACGAAACTCGACGAAGAAGCTGTAAGGGAATCTGCATCAACATACATATCACATATGATTTCATATCCGATGGAGAGTCAGGAATCAATAAAACAAATGGCAACGGATATATTGACTATCAAATCTTGTAAACTTAAAACAGTCGTTGGTGAATGCAAATTAACGAATTATTTTCAAGTAGTATTTCAAAAAAAATAGGTGTATTGCGTTTTCTGAATTCATCAGGTTGTGCAACTTTTTTAGTTGCCCTGAAAGCGGCTCTGAAACCTGCACTCCTCCTCCCGACCAAAGAAAAAATGAAATTGTATCAATCTATGTCATCTTTATGCAGTTTAGATATGTTCGCATAAAAGTTTCAATACGTCAAGATTATCACCTTCAATGTAGAGATTTTCCGTGTTGTCAAAATTCACGTTCTCTTCGCGGCATAGGTGCAAAGTTGCTGTTACAGGCATATTGGCAAACAAGACAGGTCAGGCCAATTAAATTGATAATGCTCCTCTTTGCCGCTTATGATGTGTGTTAATCTCCTGCTTTAATATATCAGCATCAATGGCACGTTCTATTACTGCTTGTTTTTTGGGTGCATCGCCTGTCTTATAATTTGATTGCCGTTTGTGTCCAATATTGGTTCATCCCGATAATCTTTTCCGTAACAGCAATTTGGGAATAGTTTTGCCAGTGCGGCAAAATTTTCATCTGCAATGAATACAGTGCACATTATTTTTGGATTATTTATCGGCGTTATCTTCGTTGCAAATATGGCAATTTTAGCTATTTTAAATAATTTTCATTGTTATAACATATTTTGAGAAAAAATTGCAATAGAGATTTTGAATATTTAAAAAAATTAAGCACATTCATCCATAACAGCAGATTTTGTTTTGCTGTCTTGCTGCTGTTTTGGCTGATACAACTTATGAT
>JAIRKT010000125.1 GCA_031259965.1 Christensenellaceae bacterium
TAATATTCTATTATAATATTTCACATTTCAAAATTTGTCAAAAAAAAAATAGAATAAACTACCTTTTTTTTAAAAAATATAGTTAAAAATATTAAACTTCTTTTTCAAAACTCGGGTAAAGAACACATCGAGGCTTACGGGCGCGTCAATCCGCGCGACGCGGACTCAGAGTGTGAAACCTTAGAAAGCGCGGTAACGCACGCGGCATAATTCAAACGGGAATCAAAAGGTTCAAATCTCGTGCACATAAATTGCAAGGTAAACGGTGACGGGTAAGAATAACAAAACGCGCCGCAAAACGGCGCATTCAACGCGAAAAAAGTAAAGAAAGACGGCGCAAAGCATCGTTTTATACGCTGCCCTTGTGCCGTGTATCTATGGTGGGAGGAGGTGGATTCGAACCACCGTAGTTGTCCAACAACAGATTTACAGTCTGCTCCCTTTGGCCGCTCGGGAATCCTCCCATAGATTATTTACCATTAAAATAAGACTTGTTAATTCAATAAGCCCGATGCTTTAATTATTATATATTCTTTTTCCTTAAATTGCAAACAAATTTGTATGGTATTTTTATTTTTGTTCACAATTTATTAAATATTATTTATTTTGTTAATAGGTTATTGATAAGAGGTATGAAAAATCAAAAGATTGTTAACTATAATGTGAGCTTATTAAAATCACAACTGGCTTTAAAGCGTAAAATAGAAATTTAATATAACTCAAAAACTTTGAACACGTTTTACATATTCCTCATTTTCTTCTACAGGAAATTTTTAGTATTTAAAATCAGAAAAACACAAAACATTTATTTTTGACTTTAAAAAATATTGAATTTGTTATTCTCTTGTGTTATACTTTTATATATGAATGAGATTTCTCTATATCGAAGGTATAGACCAAAAAATTGGGAAGGGGTGATCGGCCAAGATCATATAGTAAAAACCTTAATCAATCAAATAAATCGTGGGCAGGTAAACCATGCTTATTTATTCACTGGCACGCGTGGTACAGGCAAAACCTCTACAGCGAAAATCTTCTCGCGCGCAATAAATTGCTTATCTCCCATTAATGGTTCACCTTGCGGCGCCTGCGCTGTTTGCACAAATCTTGATTCTGCATCTAATATTTCTGTTATGGAAATGGACGCAGCCAGTAATAATGGTGTTGATGAAATAAGAGATATCCGTGATTCGGTATTATACCCACCTCCAGTTGGTAAATATAAAGTTTATATTGTCGACGAAGTACACATGTTAACAACTGCGGCTTTTAATGCTTTTTTAAAAACACTAGAAGAACCACCTGATTATGTTGTCTTTATTTTAGCAACCACAGAAGTGCACAAATTACCTCAGACTATAATTAGCAGATGTATGAGGTTTGATTTTAGATTAGTACCACAGCAAACACTAAGTAATCATCTAAAATCAATATTTACCAAAGAAAAATATAGATGCGATAAAGAATCCCTAGATTTGATAGCTTTACATGCAGCTGGTAGCGTGCGTGACATGTTATCACTCGCAGACATGTGTATGTCATACGCCCCAGATGGTCTTAAATTAGCAGACACGACATCAGTCCTAGGGACATCTGATTTTTCTGTTATGCTAAAACTTTCAAAAGCAATCTTGTTTGGTGATTATCCAGGTGTATTGCAATTGTCAAGATCATTAGTAGCAAACGGCAAAAGCATTTCAATATCTGCTCGTGATCTAACTAGTTTCTTTAATGAAATAGTGACATTTAAAAACGTAAGTGGTTATGAGGGCAATTTCAACAAAGAGCAAGTAAAAGAATTAACTGAATTTGTTAAGAGCCCAAAATTTGATAATACTAGATTGAGTAAATCTATAGAGATTTTTTCTTCGCTTGAAAACAAACTAAGATATAGTTCGCAACCTCATATATTATTCGATGCTGCATTAATTAATGCTACTGATATGACTGTTGACGAATCTACGGTTGGCATAAACAGTTCGCTTAGAACACTCAGAGCGGAACTAGAAGAAATGAAAAAACAACTGGATAATTTTAAGTCTAATCCATCCTTGTTTACAATAGCCACCGAACCAACTAACAATATTTTAGCAAATGATTCAAGCAACTCGCTAAAACACACGCAAGATGTAACAATCTCAACACCTAGCCTTAGCACATCGGTACTTGATGATTTGCCAATCATCTTAAAAGATGTAGAACACAATGATGAATTGCCTTTTAAACTACCTTTTGACGCACAATCTAGCGCAGACACAGATATAAAACTAGCATCACTAAAAACCGTTGATGATAAATTGCAATTTGGAAATGAAGAATCAAATGCAATTTCTCCAGCTGTATCCTCTCAGGTTATTCCCAGTGAAATAAACGTTGATTATATCGACGAATTCTTCGACATGATTTCACTTCCAAAATCAACTGAAAAAATCGACTGGCCAGGTGATAAAGGAACTAATGAAAAGCCGAGCGTGGTTTTATTGTGGTTTTTAAACCTGCTTAAAACCACATATGGCACTTCTGTTGATGCCATGACAAAAATACTATTAAGAGGTTTGATTTTGCATTTCAAACTAACCCTGGCAATGCCATGCGCAGTCACTTCAATTTTTTATTCCGATTCACCTCCAAAGGTTGAAATTAAAAACAATAATGTCTTTTCTTTGACCTTTAATTCAGACGCACTTTTAACCGATTATAATATTAAAACAATCCATAATTATGTAACCGCTTTTAATGCTAAGTGTGGGACTAAATATAAGGCGAATACAACGATTCTAACTCATTATTAACATTTAACACATATTCAATATGTGTCAGAAAATATTTAAACTAAATTATTTAAGGAGCAACCTTATGGGTAAATTTAATAACTTCGGCGGCGGCGGCAATATGCAGAACCTTCTGCGCCAGGCACAAAAAATGCAAGACGAGATGCTCAAAGCCGAACAGTCACTATCTGAAAAACAAGTAACCTCTTCTACAGGCGGTGGTATGGTCGAACTAGTTATGACTTGTGATCACAAGCTTATATCTTTAAAAATCAAACCTGAGGCCGTTGACCCTGATGATGTTGAAATGTTAGAGGATACGATTATCGCTGCATTTAATGAGGCATCTAATTTAATCGAAGCCACACGCAAAGAAGTCATGGGCCCTTTTAGCGCGATAACGAATGGGTTGTTTTAAAAATGTCTGATGCGCTAGCTAGATTAACTGCCGCATTTCGAAAATTACCTTCTGTTGGTTTAAAAACCGCTACGCGCTATGCTTACAAGATAATCGAAATGTCAACACCCGAGGTTGTCGAATTTACATCTGCAATGTTAGATGCAAAAAACACAATACATTTCTGCAAAGAATGTGGAGATTACACAGAACTTGAAATTTGCGAGCGTTGTGTTAAAGCTGACAAATCGACTATTTGCGTAGTACGTGATCCACGTGATATTTCGGCATTTGAGAAAATGGGCACCTATGATGGTTTATATCATGCATTACATGGCACACTTGATTTCCAAAAGGGCATCACACCTGAGCATATCCGTATAAAGGAATTAATCCAGCGTTTAAAAAGTGTGAATGAAGTTATTATCGCTACTAATCCAGATATTGGTGGAGAATTAACCGCTGCTTACTTAGCACAATTAATCAAGCCCCTTGGTATTAAAGTAACAAGACTGGCGCATGGCATTCCAATGGGTGGTGAAGTTGAATATGCAGATGAAATAACTTTGTCTCGTGCTCTTAACGACAGAAAAGAAATGTAGTAATTCAATTTCTTTCTTATATAATTTTTTTAATTTTAATGTTCGTTTGTTATCCTTGTTAAAAACGGTGCTAAATAAATCTAGCACCGTTTTAAAAATTTTAACTTTATTTAGCAAATTCAACGCACCGCATTTCACGAATAACATTGACTTTGATTTGTCCTGGATATTCCAACTCGGACTCAAGCTTTTTTGCTATATCTTTAGCAAGCAACACAGCTTCTGCGTCACTAACCTTTTCGGGTCTTACAATAACACGTATTTCCCTGCCTGCCTGTATAGCATACGACTGATCAACTCCTGCAAACGAGTTTGCCAAACTTTCCATTTTTTCTAGTCTTTTAACGTAAAATTCAATAGAATCACGCCTAGCACCAGGCCTAGAACCACTAATTGCATCTGCTACTTGAACAATTATAGCCTCTACACTTGTAGGTTCAATATCACCATGATGAGCTGCAATAGCATGAATCACTTTTTCGTTTTCATGGTACTTTTTAACAATATCTACACCTATTTGCACATGTGTACCTTCAAACTCATGATCCACAGCCTTACCTATGTCGTGCAATAAACCAGCTCTCTTAGCAATTTTTACGTCAGCACCTAATTCTGATGCCAACAAACCAGCTAAATGAGAAACTTCTATTGAATGTTTTAAGACATTTTGTCCATAACTAGTTCTAAACTTTAAACGTCCTAGTAATCTAATTAGATCACTATGAATTCCAAACAATCCTGCATCAGCTACTGCATTATCGCCAGCCTCTTTTAAACTAATAACAATATCACGTCGTATGCGATCTGCTATTTCTTCAATTCTTGCAGGTTGAAATCTTCCATCCAATAACATTTTTTCAATCGTCAATTTTGCAACTTCACGTCTGACTGGATCAAATCCAGATAGTGTAATAATATCTGGTGTGTCATCTATTATGATATCAACACCTAAAGTGCTTTCTAGAGCTTTTATGTTGCGCCCCTCACGCCCTATTATTCTACCTTTCATATCGTCATTTGGCAGAGCAATCACGGCAGTTGTTGTTTCAGACGATTGATCGACAGCACATCTTTGAATCGCTAACGCTACAATGTTTTGCGCTTTTTTATCGCCTTCCTCTCTAGCTTCGCGTTCAATTTCCTTTATTAGATTAGCAGCATCACGTCGCGCTTCAGATTGCATTTCTTTTACAATCAATTCTTTCGCTTGTTCAGACGTCAATTCTGCTACGCGCTCCAATTCAGCCCTCATTATCTCTTGATGCTTGTCCGCTTCATTTTCCCTAGATTTAACTCTTTGTTCTCTTGATTCGAGATCGCGTCTAGTTCTATCAGCCTGTTCGAGCTTTCTATCTAATATTGACTCTTTCTTGTTTATGCTATCTTCTTTTTGATGAATTCGAGATTCATGTTTTTGGATTTCAATGCGTTTTTCTTTGGATTCTTTTTCAAACTCGTTACGCAACCTGAGTTGCTCCTCCTTCATTTCTATCATTGCGTCTTTTCGTATATCTTTCGCCTCAGCGCTTGCTTCCTCTAAAATCCTTAAATATTCCGACTCTGCGTCTAATTTTCGTTTTTGCATTATTTTTCTATATATAAGAATTCCAGAGGCCAATCCAATCGCTATCGATGGGATAATTGAGATTAACACAATGACATAAACGGGTATAGCACTTACCATAATTGTCAGATTGCCTAACATCTAAACCTCCTGATTAAGTTTTCAATTAACATTTTGAATCACTATTTATTATTTTTCTAATGATTCTTATTAATTATAAATCTTATTTTCAAAATTGTCAATAATATAATATTATAATTTTTAATTTTAACTCCCTTTTTATCAAAATATCACAATTTTTTTTCGAAATCTCACTTTTCGCATTCTATACATCGATATTTAGGTTTCCTTATCTACTTGTTTGTGTGTATAATATATCAATTTGCTTAACCTGAAACAAATTCAATAATATTTGATAAATTGTCTAAAAAACTAAGGCATAAAAAAAGCACTATTCAATAAATTAGTGCTTTTAAAAATGGATATATACTCTTTATTACTAATTAAAATATCTTGTTTTTTTTGTTTACTTCGATATTTAAAATTTTAGCTTTTCTAATTGAAAAGAATTCAAGCATTGGTGGTTAAATTTAAATCTTTAATTTTTCCAACGCTCCACTCAAGACTTTTGTTTTGTATGTTATATAAGTTTGAGAATAAACCAGGTTTTTTTAGTAATTCATCACTGGTTCCATGTTCAACTAATCTACCTTTATCTAAAACTACTATGTTGTCAACACCAACTATTGTTCTTAAGCGATGAGCTACAACTACCACGGTTTTGTCTTTAATTAATTCTACTAAAGCGTTTTGTATTAACGCCTCGCTCTCAGAATCAACAGATGCTGTATGTTCATCTAACATTACGATAGGTGCATTTTTTAATAAAGCACGTGCTATAGAAATTCGTTGTCTTTCACCTCCCGACAAAGTTGCGCCATTTTCGCCTAGTAATGTGTCGTATCCATTGGGAAGTTTGTTAATAAACTCTTCACAATTTGCAACTTTACATGCCATTTTTACTTCTTCATCAGTCGCATCACTTTTCCCAATTCTGATATTTGCCATTATCGTATCATTAAATAAAATTACATCCTGAAAAACAAAACTCATATAACCCATTAGATGCTCTGGATCTATCGTTTTTACATCTACTCCTCCAATTGTAATCCGTCCTTCATTTACATCCCAAAATCTTGCAATTAGTTTTGTCATCGTACTTTTGCCACTACCTGATGGTCCCACAAAAGCCGTTATGCTACCTTGCGGGATAGTTAAATTCATGTCCGATATTGCGTTGTTAACACCAGTTTTATATGCAAAATTCACATCTTCAAATTTTATTGTAAAATTGCTTATTGTCGATTCGGATCCCGACATCGTCATTATGGATTTTATCTCCTTTAATCTTCGTATTCCACCTTGAAAATAAAGCAACTCTGGCAGCAAACCAAGTACAGGCATAATTGGTGAGTATATTTTTAAAACAATTATTAGAAATAGCACTAATGAAAGTATTGGAATTGCAGAATTTAAAAACAAAGTAGTTCCTACTAATACTGTTAAACCTATTCCAATTTGCAATATTGTTTGTGATCCCATAACAAAGACACCGACGCCAAACTCGAGTTTCATAGCAAGTTTCATCAACTGTTTTAAAGAGGACTCCAGTAGTTTAAATCGTTCGACATCTAAATTACAAGAGCGTATTACTTTTATTCCCTCTATATATTCTTGTACATTTTTAGATACTTCTAGTTTTTTTGCTCTAAACTTTTTTGTTAATTTTTCAGATGCATAACGTGATATGATAACAACAATTACTGCTATTGGAAATGAGACAAATATTGATAATGCCATCCTCCAATCATATATGGCGAGCAAAATACTAGTTAAAGTTATTGAGAATGCACTAGCTATTAATTGAGGTATTAAATGACTAAGCACATGCTCCTTGTTTGCAACGTCTGCCATTATGTTTGATGTTAAATCTGTTAAATCTTTTGAATTAAAAACGCTCATCGGCAATTTGCGGATATGTTCTGCAATATCTAGTCTAGTTTGTGCGGATTCTGTATATGCCACAACATATGTCTTTCTGTAATCTAGTCTATTGCATAGGTATATTATGAAAATGCCAACAAGGCCTATGCCAAAAAATATCCAAACATTTAGCCAAGAGACTTCTTTGCCGTCAAACGGTTTTAGAAATTCGGTTATTATAAGTGCAATTATAGCCATGGGTATAATTGAGGAGCAATTTGTCAAAAAACATGCCAGAGCTCCCATTTTTATATCTTTATAACTAACATCATCTAAACTTAATGCGTTTTGTAATTTAGACATACTTAAGATCCTCCTCCTCTGCTTTATTTATTTTCCATTTAGAAACACCTGAATATATTTTCCACATATCAGCATATACACCCGCCTGATTTAGCATTTCATCATGGCGACCACTTTGTACTACCCTGCCTTCCCTTAAAACAAGTATCTGATCAGCATCCTTTACAGATGACAATCTATGTGCTATCATTATAACGGTTTTCTCTCGCATAAGGCTTTCAAATGCCTTTTGAATTAAGTACTCGTTTTCGGGGTCTGCAAACGAAGTTGCCTCATCTAAAACAACTATTGGACAGTCCTTTATAATAGCTCTCGCAATTACAATGCGCTGTCTCTCACCAGCAGAAAAATGAATCCCAGTAGCACCCACAATCGTGTTATATTTATCTGGCAATGCCATTATAAATTCATGACATTGTGCACACTTTGCAGCTTCTATAATATCAGCATCACTGGCACCAGGATTTCCCATCCTTATGTTTTCCATAATGCTTTGGCTAAATAAAAATACATCTTGAAACACAAAGCCAATTTTATTCATCAAATCTGCACTATCTATATTTCTAATATCAACCTCGCCAATTTTAACACTCCCATCACATACGTCGAAAAAGCGTGGAATTAAATGCGCAGTAGAAGACTTTCCACCGCCAGATGGGCCAACTAATGCTGTTGTTGTGCCTGGCATAGCATTAAACGATACATCTGATAAGGCATTCACATCACCAGTTTTGTCGTATGAAAAAGAAACGTTTTCAAATTTTATATCATAACTCGTAATCTTCTCGGGATCTTTACATATAGGCAGCTCAGGTTCTTGTAAAACATTATCCATTCGCTCTACTGATCCAGTAATTTGCATTGTAACCCCATTTGCATACAATACTTTCATTATAGTAGGTGCTATCGATTGTGAAAAAATTAAATAAAATAATACGTTCGAAACAAAAATAGGTGTGATTCCACTAACCATTCCTATAATAATTGCAACAGGTAAAAAGAAAATAAATATATTGCCTGCCATTGCTATAAGCGCACTATACCCACCTTCCCAACTTAGGGTATAATTTATAACCATATCTTTATATTTCTGTATCGAAGCATTCAATCTCCCAAATGAATTAGCTGTTTGTTTGAACGCTTTCACAACTGCCATGCCACGTATGTATTCTACAGATGCATTACTCATATCATCAATTGCATCTTGATATTCACGCATGCTTGACATTGCGTTTGCACCTTGCAATGTCATCATTTTTACAACTACAACAATGATCCCTGCAAAAATACATAATCCAAAACGCCAATCCATTACAAACAATAAACCTATCATTACAATAACAGAGGTAAAAGCCGCAATCATATCTGGAAGCTGATGTGCAATAAACCCCTCTATTTTTTCAATATCATCATCTATCACCTTGCGAAGTTTGCCACTCCCCATCAACACATGAAAACCTAGAGGCACCTTTGCTAGATGTGAAGCGAAGTTTATCTTGAGTTTGTATAATGTGCCAAAGGCAGCTAGGTGTGATGCCATCAATGCAAAGAAATATACTATTGTGCATGAAGCAGCACCTGCGAAACCCAGCCAACCATAGGTTATAAGTTTTGACGCGACTAACACTCCACCATCTAGGCTGGACATAATATCTCGTAAAATAAGATAAATGAAGACATGTGGTGAAAAGCCTAGAACAGCAGATAGGCCAGATAAAATTAAAGAAATACTGATAAGAGCCTTCTTCATCATAGCAAACTCCATCAACCGCGCAAAACCTTTCTTTTGCTTTTTCACTTCCACTAAAACCACTCTCCTTATAAATACAAATTATTAAGTTTCAATTGTTATTAGCCTTTTATAATTTGTATAAAAATTTAGTTAGCATATGCTAACCATATTATATATTATTTCTTGCCATTTTTCAAATTTAAATTCTACTTTTATTAATTATTTTTTTACATTATTATTATTTTAAGCAGTAAATTTACTATTCTTTTCATATTCACTATTGACATACGATATTTAATAGTTTATTATTTATATATGCTTGCTGAAAAACGTTTCATTATAACCTATAACTACATTTTAGTTGGAGACAAATTATGAACACCAAAACAATCACAATCGATTATTTTGTGCCTAAAAGCATAGAAAAAAGTTATATTCGAATTCCTTTCGAAATGCCAGATAATGTTGAAAGTATTGACATTGCATTAACCTATGAGGGCATGGAAGCCACTTCAACACCAATCGGCGAAAAAAATGTGATTGATCTCGCTGTTATATCACCTGACGGTTTAGACGTTGGTGCAGCAGGGAGTGCTTTTAAAAAAGTAACTATAGGAGAGTCCTATTCATCACCTGGATATAAAAGAATCAAACTAAAGCCTGGCATTTGGGAATTACTGTTGGGTGCTTATATAATAAAACCGTCAGGTGTCAAATGCCATTATGATATAACTTTTTATTTCAAATATTTGCGTGAATTTAAGGGTGATCCGCATGTTCATTCTACTAATTCGGATGGAAAATTAACATACTTCGAATTAATCAAACAAGCCGAAAAACGCAAACTTGATTTTCTTATAATGACAGATCATAATTATATGGCGACTGATGCACTCCCTCAAACAAAAAATTTAACATTAATTCCTGGTGTCGAATTAACTAACTATATGGGACACATAAATTATTGGGGAGTTACCATACCCTACACCGGTTCATTTTCTGTTAACTCATTCGATGAGTTTTTAAAACTCAACGAAGAAGCGCGCAGTAAAAACGCTATTTGTGTTATAAACCACCCAAGATGTCAGTTTTGCCCCTGGAAGTGGGAGGTTGATTTTCCAATGAATGGTGTTGAAGTTTGGAATGGACCTATGCGCCATGATAATCTAAACGCAATTGCATTATGGGATTCTCAACTTAAATCCGGCAAAAAATTATTTGCTACTGGAGGTGCAGATTTCCATGGACACCCATTCCTGCTTTTTGCTAAACCTACTACTGTGGTTTATGCATTATCTAAATCTCCAGATGATATTCTCGACGCATTTAGAGCAGGCATGGTTTCAATAACATCCAATTCAAAATCACCAGTTCTTACAATTTCAAGTGGAAACACCCTTGCAGGCGGCAGTGTGAAGCTTGAACCAAATAGCGAAATTATTATTAAATGTGAGAAACTTAAAAAGGATCAAATGCTTGTAATTTATGATCAAACTGGTGAGATTCATAGAACACAAGCAAAAAAGACTGCTCCTGTTACTATTACACTACCTGTTAAGAAGGCAGGTTATGTCCGCGCCGAGGTGAGATATAAATTGAAATTTCCTATGAACTTGTTGTACAAATTGTTTATGAAAATTACATCATCACCATATATTAAAGAGGAATTACCCTGGTTTGTTTATTCTATGACATCTGCTATCTTTTTTGAGTAAAGAGTTTTTAGCAAGAAAATTTCTAAGGTTTTATTCTAAAAAAATCAAGAATTAGATATACTCCATTTTTTACACAAAAATTATAAAATTCCGTTTGAATGTGTTCTCATATTAAATGCAGGATTTTCCACAGAACTGCACTTGCTCTGAGAATTAACTTTATAAAATTTAATCAAGGCAAGTCTAAATTGACTATTGACTTTTTTTTTAATATTTGTTATACTATTTTCAAAATAAATTTTATGTATGGAGGCTGTTATGAAAAAACATTTTTCTTTTCTTTAAGATTAATCCTAATCTTTGTTGATATTTGGAACTTTTATTATTACTAACTCTGACATATATTTTGCATTTGCATCAGTAAATAATGATTTTCCTTATATCTATAATGAAATAGCTGAAAATTTTTTAAGGCTCAATATTCAAAAATCACAACAGAATATCGCTACACGAGATATCTTAGAGTGATTGATGGTTGGGACTCCTCTAATAGTAGCAGATTCATAGATTTTTCTGGATATTGGGATAGCATATTGGAATGGAGCGTTAATATATATGGCTAAAAAAAGAAGAATACTTTTGGGTTTTATAATGTTGGTGGCGTTATTTGCGACATCTAGCATGTTAGTTAGTTGTGAAAAGAATGTTTATCCTAATACCATTAATATTAAGGAATTTCCACAATACTCCAATTTTGAATGGAATATAATTGAAATCATGATATATTGGGATAATGATAATGGTGGATATATTACAAAGAATATTACTGATACAAGTATTATTAACAACATATGGGATATATTGTGCAATGAGGTTGTGTTTGAATATATTGGGAA
>JAIRKT010000057.1 GCA_031259965.1 Christensenellaceae bacterium
GGATTCAAGTTAAATCAAGAAGAAACCTGTGACAAAAATAATGTTACCAACTATATTATAAACTATCAAGTCGAACAAAACGTACATAGTGATCATCAATTTGCTCTTGAAACGTTAGAAAGACATGGTAACAATTCTGAGACTAAGGTTATAATAGCAGATGGTGCGTATGGATCAGAAATGACACTAACTGTAACATAACACTATCAAGTCAGCGCGAATGATTTGTTAATGCGCTCGCACCCAGTATTATAATTAATTCACAAGCAAAACCAAGACGAAATAATATGGTTATTTTATTAAATATTGACTTTTATTGCATGTTATGTTAATATAAATGCATGGATTTGTTTGATGAAAAAAGACGCAAGAGTGCCCCTCTAGCAGAGAGGATGAGGTGTGTAAAACTTGAGGATTTCATAGGACAGACTCATCTTATAGACAAAAACTCTATATTGTCGAGAGCAATTAGAGCAGATCGTTTAGGAAGTTGTATATTCTACGGCCCACCTGGCACTGGAAAATCCACACTTGCTAATATTATTGCTGAATCCACAGGTGCCAGATTTAAATTTCTGAATGCGGTTTCATCTGGTGTTAGTGATGCTAAAAATGTTGTTGAAGAAGCAAAGGTAGAGTTATCTGGCTTTGGCAGAAAAACCTATTTAACATTAGAAGAATGTCATAGATGGAGCAAGGCACAATCTGATTCTATTTTGTCAGCTGTAGAAAAGGGCGAGATTATTTTCATAGGCACAACTACAGAGAATCCATATGTCTCAATGACGCGTGCAATTGTTAGCAGGTGCAGAATATTTGAATTCAAAGAACTGACACCATTAGAGATAAAAAATGGGCTCAAGAGGGCACTCGAAAACAAGGAACGTGGTCTTGGTAATTATAATATAATTATTGATGATTTGGTTTTACAATTCATAGCGGAATCTGCAAATGGTGATATGAGAACTGCTCTTAATGCATTAGAACTTGCTGTTTTGTCCTCTGAGTTTGATGATAATGGTGCGAAAATAACATTAGATGTCGCTGAGCAGTGTATCCAAAAGCGAGCGATGAGCGTCAACACTGATCTCTATTATAACCTCATTAGTGCTTTTTGCAAGAGTTTAAGAGGAAGTGATCCAGATGCTGCACTATATTACGCGATGCGGATAATTGAAGCAGGCGGTGATCCTTTGCTGATATGCAGAAGACTCATAGTACATTCAGCTGAGGATGTTGGGCTTGCTGATCCACGAGCTTTAACAATTGCGGTCTCGGCAATGCAAGCATTTGAAAAAATTGGATTGCCTGAGGGCCGAATACCTTTAACAGAGGCTATAATTTACGTAGCTCTCGCGCCTAAGTCAAATTCGGTTGTAACAGCTTTGTATTCTGCGGTAGAATCCGTTAAAGATGCAAACGATGTTGCGGTGCCTTCTTATTTGTGCGATCAGTCCTACTCGATAACAAAAAACAATAAATATAAATATCCACATGATTATGGCGGATATGTAGAACAACAGTATTTACCAGACAAGTTAAAGGATAAAGTGTTTTACAAACCGTCTACAAATGGATATGAATCACATATAGTAATATTAAAGAAAAAAAAATGATGACAAACTTGTCAAGGAGTTTTAAATAATGGAAAAAACACTAAAAGGTACCAAAACCGAGAAAAACCTTCTCGAAGCATTTGCTGGTGAGAGTATGGCAAGAAACAAATATACTTTCTTTGCATCACAAGCAAAAAAAGATGGATATGAGCAGATATCAGCTATTTTTCAACAAACGGCTGATAATGAAAAAGAGCACGCAAAGCTTTGGTTTAAAGCATTATCTGGCATAAATGGGACACTCGATAATTTACTGGCCGCAGCGAGCGGAGAGAATTACGAATGGACTGACATGTATGCCACATTTGCTAAGGAAGCAGATGAAGAAGGTTTCAAAGAGCTAGCGGCACAATTTAGAGGTGTGGCTGCTATTGAAAAAGAACATGAAGAGCGCTATAGAGCGCTAGTTAGTAGAATACAAGATGGATCAGTTTTTATAAGAGATGGCAAAATTGCTTGGATTTGTAGAAATTGTGGAAATATTGTTTATGCTGATAGTGCGCCAGAACTTTGTGCTGTGTGTAAGCATCCAAAGGCTTACTTTGAAGAAGTTGCGAAAAACTACTAATTCTAATTAAATTTTGAGCGGTTTTTATTAACCGCTCAAAATTTAAAATTAAGTTTTACATAAGGCTTAATAATGTGAGGGACGATGAAAAAAGCAGCTCTGGATGTTGGCGATGTCCGAATAGGCATTGCCATTAGTGATGCTAGTGAAACTATAGCTAGTGGTTATGAAACATATATTAGAGTAAATGATGTTGTAAAAGACGCCAAATACATCGATGAATTTTGTAAAAAAAATGAAGTCGATGCAATAGTTGCGGGATTACCACTTAGAACAGATGGGACTAGGGGGAAGCAAGCCTATAAGACAGTTGAATTTCTAGAAGAATTAGCAACTATTACTTCTTGCAGAATTGAATATTTAGACGAGAGATTTACATCTTCACAAGCTGAAAAACTTCTTATTCAGTCTGGTGTTAGACGCGATAAAAGAAAAACTGTTATAGACAAGGTAGCAGCGACTATAATTTTGCAATGCTATTTGGATAAAATTAATAGTAAAAAGCTCGAAGACCAAAATAAGTGTGAGAATAATAATGATAATGATAATGTAGAGGATGAATTTGTAGACCTATTGACTATAGAAAATCATGGTAAAGAAACAACATATGAAATATTATATGAGATAAATTTAGATGATGAGATTTATCTAGTTCTAAGCGAGTATGATGAAAAGGTGAATTATAAAAAGAATTTAAAAAATCTCAGATACTGTAAAAAAGAGATACTAGGCAATGGAGAAGAGGATTATTTTTTGATAAATGACGAGATAACTATAAACAAATTGAAATTGCACAAAAAAAACTGTTAGATATTCAAATAAGATTATTTTTACCTATTATAGGCATTAAAAATATACTCTTGTTTTGTTATAATAATATTCTTGACATTAATTAAAAAATAGTATATAGTTATGTAATTCAAAAAATGTTTTTTGTTGTATTAAAACAAATAGCAAATATTAATAATATTAAAACAAATTAACTATTTCAAAATCGACAATGTGTATGTTTATTAAATATTATATTTTTGTAGGGTTTGCAATGTAATTTATAGGAGAATTTAAAATGAGTAAAAAACCATTTTCAAATGATGACATTAAATCTGAAATAGATGAAGTTCTAGATGATGAAGTTCTTGTTTTCGAAGATGAAGAGGGCAACGAACATGAGTTTTTAGTAATTTGCCCTTTAGAAATGGATGGTAAAGAGTATTTGGCATTAACCGATTACATTAACGATGAAGATGAGACCGATACTGAAAAAGATGAAGATGAAGACGAAGAAGAAAGTGGAATTCTTTATTTTGCACGAGTAGAGTCAAGGGATGAAGAAAACGAGGAAATAACTATGGTTCTCGATGAAGAAACACTCATGAAGTTGGATAAAAAGTTCCAGGAGTATTTCAAAATTGTTACCGAAAGTTTCTGTGATGATTCTGATTGTGATTGCGGTTGTGATGATTCTGATTGTGATCACCACTAATTCATCGCGCTAATGAATACTAGAATTTACTAAGTATCATTTGTGGTTGTAAAGCAAAAGTTGCCCTACATAACATAGTTGTGTTATGTAGGGTGTTTAAGACATTCTAGTGTCGCTGGGTTGTTGTTCTGGTTTAATAAAACTTTTCTCATAAGATAAAAACCAAATTACCAATTCAGTGTTAAAGTAAAAGAATAATGATTAAATAAATTTGCACATACTGCAGATGATCCAATAAACCATACTGTCGTTGTGCATTTTGAAATAATAACAGATCATATTTTATTTTACCAGCAAACACACTACTGAAAAATGACAATAGTAAAGACCCTCTGTTTGGTTTGCAAAAACTGATAGTGCTAAATCCAAATGTTTGTCTTTGCCACAGGCAAAAGCATTTGCAAATGTGGATAAAATTATAGCTAAATCCATGTGATTCGGAACGGTTTTGCAACTGCGATAGAAGTGACAAACATCCTTATTAGTTTGGTGTATTAAAGCATGACCATGCAAAAATCTGACAAACTTTAACACATATGCAAGCATATAAAAGGCACAATAAATAATGTATATATTACGAGAGGAAATAAAAGATGTCAAAGTTTGATGGTTTTCATTGTGTATTAGTGCCCGATTTTTACAAAAAAAGTAGGATTGCTACTTCAGTCTTTAATCCCAAAAAGGGTTCTCGCGAATATGATGAAATTGCAGTAATATTTGATGAGGGACACTCCAAAAATTATATTGCTCTAATTCCTACAAAGGATGATTTTGATCATATTGGTGGACTTGTTTTTACGATTCAGAGCGAAGTGCGTTTTGTTGAGATTGTAGAGGAAAATTATACTATAATCGAATATAAGCCAGTTAAAAGTCCAGGATTACTGGAGATTTTTAGATTAAGATTTTGGATTGAAATATTATCAAATTACAGCAGTGAAATTGTAACCACTAAAGATTCACTTTCAAATGATGATGTTAAATCCAAGAAAGCTGAGGATAATATTCTGGATAATAATGTTCTTGTTTTTTCGGATGTTAAGGGCAATAAATATAAGTTTGTAGAAGTTTGTCATTTGGAATTGAATGGAAATCAATATTTAGTTATAACCGATTCTGTTGATGAAGAGAATAATGACCCTGATATCGGAGATCTGAATCTATATTTTGCAAAAGTTGAAATAGTGGATGATGAATTCGAAAATGTATCTTTTGTTTCGGATCAGGGACTAATCAAAAAGTTAAAAGAAAGGTTCTGGAAATATTACAAATTCATTACTAGTACTTCTTGCCCCGATCCAGATTAGGATAATCATTAAATCTCTTGTGTTATGCAAACATAAGGGTTAAAAAGCAAAATTTACTAAGAAATGTTTCTAGTTAAGACTAAAGGTTGCAATAAATAATACAATTGTATTATGAGAGGAAATATAACATGTCAGTATTTGATAATTTTCATTGTGTATTGTTGCCAGACTATTACAAAAAAAGCAAAATTACTACTTCTGTCTTTGATCCTGAGAAGAGTGCTCTTAAGTTTAATGAAGTTGCAGTAATATTTGGAGTTGTTGAATCCAAAAATTATCTAGTTCTAATTCCTGCAAAGGATAATTTTGATGATTTTGTGAGACTTATTTTCACAATTCAGCATAAAATTCGTTTTGTTGAGGTTGTGGAAAATAGTTATTCCATAGTTGAATACATACCAGTTACAGATTCAGAATTGCAACAGATTTTGAGATTAAAATGTTGGTTTGAAATATCATCAACTTATAAAACCCAACAAGATAGTTAACAATTCAAATTTAAAACTTTTAATTCTAGTTTTAAGAGTTTTTACTTATAATTACATAGAGGTTATATAATGACAAATAAAGAAGCATATGTACTAATAAAGCTTACCGATGGACGCGAAATGCGTCTTGTCTTAGATGCTCAAAGCGCACCAACGACAGTTGAGAATTTTCTGAGTTTAGTTGACAAGCAATATTATAATGGTTTATGTTTCCATCGTATAATACCTGATTTTATGGTACAAACTGGTGGACATAAGGTGGTGTCGAAGACGATTATTGATGTAGAAGAAGTGCCACCAATTTATGGCGAATTTTTCTCTAATGAGTTTAACAGAAATTATATAAAACATGAAAGGGGTGTAGTTTCTATGGCTAGAAGCAAAGATAAAAATTCTGCCTCTTCACAGTTTTTCATTTGCACCGCAACATCTTCGCACTTAGATGGGCATTATGCTGCATTTGGAAAGGTTGCGGATGAAGAAAGCATGGAAGTACTTATGGAACTAAACGAGGCCAACACAGAGGTTATAAATGCTTTATTTACTGATTTTCCATATCCACCTATCGTAATTGAATCCATAACAAGAATAGAACCAAAAGCAGAATAATTTTAATTTAGTAAATTTAAGATATTCATCTAAAAGACATATAACGCGAGTCTAGTTGCAAAATTTGATATAGTAGTCAGATATCCAGAGGCGGTTACATAAATCTTACTTTAGTAAAATTAGCCAGCTATAACCACCAGCAGTGCATATGCTAAAAGTATTGATCCGACAAATCAAAGAGAATACTACTAAGGTTCAATTGTTATATTATGAGATTACAAACCCTCTCATCGCTCTGGATGGGTTGTTGACAACAACACTGATATGAAATAATTAAAATTCTTGTTAAACGCAATATTTTGTGTAAGCTGCAGTTGTTAAAAAGTTTAAATTTTGCTTTCAAATTTATAAAGTTATCACAAAGCGATGCTGTTTCATTTATCTACATGCAGTTAAAAGGTTTTAAATCTTGACAAACGTATCATAGAATGTTAAAATTATATAATATATTATCTAGCACAAGATAAGAGTATTTATATTATTGTAAATACTGCGAGGGTACATGTTCAAATTATTTCGCAATCTCAAACCTATGGCGGTCTTATTAGTTTTAATAATTGGTCTTGTTGCTGGGCAAGCAATTGCTGAGTTGTATTTGCCAGAAAAAATGTCTGAAATTATAGACAATGGAATTTATTTAGATTATGAACCTCAGTACAAAAGCTTAAAAATGCAAAAACCATCTAGTATTAGTGGTATTGATAGTGAAAAAACACTAAAAGGTTACAATTCTGATGAAATTCCTGTGTTTGAAATGAATGATGGGTTTTCAACTTTTGACCTTGCAAAATCATTAGACGAAATAGAAAATCACACACTTAATTCACGTATTATTTTTAGAGATATTCCGATTAAAGACAGCAGAGAATTATTTGAGGATGTAATAACTCCATTTTTGGATGGTTTAGAACCATACAAAAGAAAAAATGCTGATTACAACTCAGACTCGATGTATAGTAATGAGGATAGAGAAATTATTAAGGATGTAATAAATACACTTATCCTTTTTGATCCCAATAATCCTAACACATTGCCTATAGAAGGTGAATCTGATGATTCTAGTTATTTATCCGTTAACAAACTGCTTGAGAAGGATGATGATGACGACGACGATGCAATGAATGATGATACTAATAGAAAGATAATTACAGCTTGCATTATGAACATGAAGCATAGTGAATATGGAAATCTTATGCCCATTCCACTGGATGCTGAAGGAAAAAGAATTCCGACAAATGAATACGGACATCCTCTGGAAAATGGCAAATTAATATATATTTACGATGTTGATGATGATGGCAAAGAATATTATGATGCAAAAGCATCCGAAACTGGACGTCCTGTTGCAATGCCTGATTATGAAGTTATAATGTGCACCAATTCTTTAGCTTATGCGTACAAGTATGATGGTGATAAATGGTTAGATCATAAATTGGGCATCACCGATGAAACCGCACAGGAAAATGCAAACAAATATAACGCCAATATCTTATATGAAATCCTGGTAGAAGATAAAGATTTTGATTTATCGACAAGTGTTGAGCTTAGTCAAAAATTAGAAAGTATAACTACATATTACAAGGATGACTTAATTGTACTCGATAATTTGCTTAATTCAAAAACGAATGATCAACAAAAAATAATCAAACTCATTGATAAATATTATGAACATAATGTTTCTAAGTTTGAAATATTCTGGATCAAACTACTTAATTATCTAAAATTATCACCGACTGGGACGGCCTCTGCTCGCAAAGAGATAAAAGAGTTAACTACAGGAAAGAAAATGCTTCTGCCTGATGGTGATACAATCCAAACACGCGATTTTAATTATATATTAGGGCGTGGTGGAATGATGCTTCTGCTAACTGTAGCCGCATGTGTGGCCGCAATAATAGCCGCATTAATAAGTGCGCATGTTGCAGCCGAATTTTCGTCCAAAATAAGAATAGATATCTTTTCTAAGGTTGAGACCTTTGCGTTGAACGAATTCGATAAATTTTCAACTGCTAGTTTGATAACGAGATCAACTAATGATATAAATCAAATACAAACAGTTTTTCTATTGATACTACGTACTTTTTTGATAGCCCCTGTTACAATTGTAGGTGGTGTGATTTTAGCTGGTCAAAAGAGTGCTGCTATGACGCTAAATTTGTTATACCCATTCCCTATACTAGTGATAGCCTCAATTGTAGCGGCAAAAGTTGTTTTCCCTTTATTCACATTAATTCAAACTAAAGTTGATAGATTAACATTGATAATGAGGGAAGGAATCACAGGAATTCGTGTAGTAAGAGCTTTTAATCAGCAGGATCGTGAAAGAAAACGATTCCAAGAGGTAAATGAAACATTAACAAAGCTTTCCATTAAAGTTAATAAGTATGTCGCAATTTTAGCTCCACTAATTGCAGTTTGTATGAATTGTACTATGGTGGGTATTGTTTGGACAGCAAGCAAACAGATCGCGCATAATGAAGATATAAACGTAGGCGACATGATGGCAGTAATACAGTACATAACACAGATAATGATGGCCCTTGTTATGTTGGCCACTGTGTTTGTTATGTTCCCTAGAGCTTCCGCATCGGCGCTTCGAATTAACAAAGTTCTAGAAACAGATTTATCGATATTAGATCCTGAAGAAGCCCAAAACGATTACCCTGAAGTGGGCAGCGTTAGATTTGAGAATGTTTGTTTTAAGTATTCAAAAGATGCAACAAAAAATGTCTTAGACAATATAACATTCCATGCGAAAAAAGGCCAGGTCACTGCTATAGTAGGTGGAACTGGGAGTGGAAAAACCTCTGTAATTAACTTAATACCACGTTTTTATGATATAGATGAAGGCAACATATATATAAATGGTATTCCAATAAAGGAAATAAACCAAGAAGAATTAAGACAGAAAATTGGTTTTGTTCCACAACGTTCTATGTTATTCTCTGGTACTATAAGATCAAATCTGCAATATGGCAAAGAAGATGCGACAGAAGAAGATTTCTGGAACGCATTAGAAATCGCACAAAGTGGTGCGTTTGTCAAAGATAAAGAGAATGGTTTAGATAGCAGAGTTGAGCAAGGAGGTAAAAACTTTAGTGGCGGACAAAAACAGCGTTTGTCTATAGCAAGGGCTATTATTAGGCGACCTGAGATATTAATATTTGATGATAGTTTTTCTGCACTTGATTTTAGAACCGATAAGAATTTAAGAAAAGCTTTAAAGAGTATAACAAAGGAAAGTGCGACCATTATAGTAGCACAAAGGATAGGAACGATAATGGATGCAGATGACATTGTTGTACTAGATGACGGAGTTATAGTAGGACATGGTAAGCACGAAGAGCTCATTAAGAATTGCAAACTCTATAGGGATATTGCCTTGTCACAAATGAGCGAGGAGGAACTCGGACTATGAGTGAATTCGAAGATAAACAGGGTAATGATTTAAAACAACAAGAAGCTAAAGGTTTTAACCTTGGTGGCGCGCTTGGAATAAGCAGTGGCACTGAGGCATTAGAACCAGTCGAAAAAGCCAAGAATTTTGGTGGTACTGTTAAACGGCTAATTGTATATCTAAAACCTCAAATTGTTTTGTTAATTATGATGATAGTACTAGCAGCAATTGGTGCGTGGTTCTTAATCTGGGTTCCAGATATTATGAAAAAAGTAACAAATGCGTTAGTCGAAAGTTTGCAGTTTTTTACAGACATTTCAGCAGAGGGCAATAATAGATTATATACATACATAGCCCCTGTTTTATGGACATGTGCTGCACTGTATGTATTGAATGCGCTATTCCAATTTGCCAGTGGCTTAATAGCTGCAACCATGAGTCAGCGAGTCGTGCGTCGCATGAGAATTGACGTAAAAGACAAACTTGACAAGGTCGCCCTGGTATATTTTGATGCAACGCCTACAGGTGACATTTTATCGCGTGTAACAAACGATATTGAAATGGTGTCTATAACTCTGCAAGAAAGCATTAATCAAATTATAACGGGTGTTATGACTGTTATAGGTGTTTTTGTAATGATGCTGCGTATTGACTGGCTATTATCGCTTATTGCACTTGTTAGCCTTCCTTTGCTTTTGATTGCAAGTCGAATAATAATTAAATATTCGCAGGTTGAGTTTGCTAAGCAACAAAAAAGGATAGGCGAATTAAATGGGCATATTGAAGAGATGTACACAGGCCATGCTGTTATCAAATTGTATAATAGAGAAGAGGATAGCATTAAAACCTATAAAGTTATTAATTCACAATTAAAAAGTGCAACGCGCAAATCGCAATTTCTTGCGGGTATAATTCTGCCAACCATTAAGTTTATTAACAATTTAGCTTATGTTGGGATTTGCGTGTCAGGTGGTTTTAGAGCTGGACAAGGAATTATAACAATAGGTGACATACAAGCATTATTACAGTACACTAGAAATTTTGCACAACCGATTGAACAAATAAGTAATATTGCTAACACAATACAAACAGCAATGGCAGCGGCTGAGCGTGTTTTTGAGATGTTTGATCTCGAGGAAATGACAAGTGAAGCTGGTTTAGAAAGCAATGTCTCTGAGATAACGGGTGCTATTAATATAGAACATCTCGCTTTTTCATATGACAAAACTAAAAAACTAATTACAGATATGAACTTGCAAGTTAAAGCAGGTGAATCAATTGCTATTGTAGGGCCTACGGGAGCTGGTAAAACCACATTAGTTAATCTTTTGATGAGATTCTATGATATTGATGAAGGTGTTATTTATATTGATGGTGTTAATTTCCAAGACTATACAAGAGATGCACTAAGAGGACTATATGGAATGGTTTTGCAAGATACATGGCTCTTTAACGGCACTGTAGCTGAAAACATTGCGTATGGAATGAAAGATGCGTCGAGAGAAGATATTGTTTTGGCAGCGCAAAAAGCTTATGCACATTCCTTCATTGAGACAATGGAAAATGGTTACGATACCGTTTTGAATGAAGATGCCTCAAACATAAGCCAGGGACAAAAACAATTACTTACCATAGCACGTGCTATACTCAAGAATCCAAAAATAATAATATTAGATGAGGCAACGAGTTCAGTTGACACTAGGACTGAAAAATACATTCAGAGCGCAATGTTAGCAATGATGGAAGGTCGAACTAGTTTTGTTATAGCACATAGATTATCAACAATAAAGAGTGCCGCGATTATTTTAGTAATGAATCATGGTGATGTTGTTGAACAAGGTAATCATGAGAGCTTGATGGCTAAAAGGGGTTTCTATTACGAATTATATCAAAGTCAATTTGCTGGCATAAACACAAACGCCCCTGCTGGAGAAATCAAATTTGAACAAACATAAATGAATTTTACAGAGTTGTACACAGATATTGTAAAACTTCCAAATAATTAGTATACATATGTGTGATGTATTAATTAACTTTTAAGGAAGTAAGTTATGCAAATTGAATTATTAAGACATGACGATAATCCATACTTGCGTCTATCCTATTCTAAAAGAATGGTAGGGAAGTCTGGAAAAAAATGTGTTCATAAAATTACAGTTCTTCAGATAGGACTGCTTTCTGAATTTGACGATGGAAAGCCAAATTATTTACAGAGACTAAGGGAATCCTTTAAAAATGGAACACCCCTTATCCCAGCTCTACAACCTTTTTGTATTAATAACGAATCAGAAACGGGGCATACACATGAATTTAAACCTGGCACAAATGAATGCCAAGCGGATTTTAAGTATTGCGCTCATATTTTGTTAGAAAAAATTTTAGAAGAACTTGGTGTTCCATCAGTAGTAGCCGTTTGCAAACTTAAAACACAAATAAAATATGACGTTTATGGATATATAAAATTACTAATATTTGGTAGAATTTTAGACCCTGCATCTAAATTTTCAACTGTTCTTCAAAATGATAATTATTATGAATCGATTTTAACTGATTTTAATCTAGATAAGGTATATGACACTTTGTCATTTATAAATAAATTTAGCAAACAGCTTATCCAGAGAATGAATACAAATCTGATTAACACGGATTTTCACGGTGTCAGAACATACCTAATTAACTTTTAACAAAGTATAACTATTAACAACTCTATTTTCAATTGTGCGATCCTTTTTTGAATATTAATTTATTGTTGTTATTG
>JAIRKT010000037.1 GCA_031259965.1 Christensenellaceae bacterium
ATTATTTAACTAATATTTTAAATTAGACTTTTTAGCAATAATTGTAACAGGACTTTTTTCAAAATCCAGGGTAAAAGTTTTATCAATCTGTAATTTTATAATATAATAGAACGAAAAAAAAGATGCCTTACAAATTTAAAATATTTAGGATTTTTCAATTTGAAAAAATAAAAAATTTGGAATTTGCTGTTCGCGTCAAACGAGGGTGTTTTTTAAGTAAATTATTAATTTTCACCAGACTCAACCCACCATTTTGAACTAATTTTCTCCCAAACAGCCCTTACTTCCACATTACAATAAAAACGAATAAATGATTTTTACGCTTATTATATCACCACAAATTGGTTAAGCATTTTGTTGTAAATTTATAAGGATACATTTTCAACAAAATTATACAGAAATCTCTCAACGATTTAAACATATTACTATTTTAGCACAATGATATCATTTTTGAATTTTCTGATTCAATCTCATAGCAAATCTAATTATTGAGTTAATTATTCTCAGATTGCATGCAGTAACATTCTGCTATACACATAAAATTAAATAGTATGTGAATACTTAAAATTTCTTAAATTTGGCATTTACATTAGATATGCTCTTTTAATTGTTGACAATTTCTGATATATATGCAATAATATATTAATAGTAAAGTCTGTATCGATGAAATTTCGGAGAGTAAGCCTTTTATAATGAAAATGACTTACCACATCGGCTTAACATTTGTTATAGAATCATGTGGTTTTTTTATAATCAAAATCTAGACATTAATAGTGTTTTTAGGAGGCACAGATGAAACGAGTCGGTATTATCGGTATAGTTGTTAAAGATAACAAGAGCGCAGCCCTTGAAATCCAGAGCATCTTGACTGAAATGAGTGATATAATTATTGGTAGAATGGGAATTCCGGACCGAATTCACAATATTAACGTTTTAAGCATTGCTGTCGAGGGCGAAACAGAACAAATTTCTGCATTGTCAGGAAAACTAGGTCGTCTTAATGGAGTAAGTGTCAAAAGCGTCGTTACGTCGATTGAAATTTAGATCCACAACCGCCGTTTAACTACATTTCGGATCTACAAAACCATGTTTTTTATTCTTTATTGTTTGCATATTAAAACATGCTACGCTCAACTTTAGCGGAAGTTACTCGACAGGACATAAAACCCAACGCCAAAAGCCGAAAGCTGATGAGTGCGGTATGTGAATGAATGTCGGACTAAGTGACAAGTTTAAATCAAATTTGTCTAATTTTTGAGGATCTGAAATGAAAAAATATCTTGTTTTTATCGTTTTATTATTAACTATTATTTTGACTTTATCGACATTCTTAGTTGCATGTAATGATAATAATAATGATACTGTAAAGGAAATCAAAGTTGTGGCTCCAGATGGTGCACCACTTTTAAGTTTAACATACCTTTTTACTGAAGATGTCAATTACGCAGAACCATATAAAGTATCTTACACAAAATTACCAACTGCAGATACCCTTGTTGCGTCGCTAATGCAAAAAGAGGCAGATTTTGCAATTGCTCCGATCAACATATGTGCATTAATGTATAATAATGGTTCTGGCTACAGATTTGCAGGAGTTAGCATATGGGGAATTATGCATATTGTTTCAAGTGAAGAATCACCAACTCTAGAATCCATGAAAGGTGAAATCATACTAGCCTTTACAAAAGCTGGCACACCTGGTATCACACTCAGATCTGTTTTACAACAAAACAATATAGAGTTTGAAGAGTTAAATTCAATAGATGACGAATTTCCATCGAACAAAGTCGGAATTCTTTATCAGACTGATGCGAGTGAGGTTGCAAGTGCACTAAGAGCTGGTGAGCTTGATGGTGTTGAAATCAAGTATGCATTGCTACCTGAACCGGTGTCCACTGCAATAGCAGGCGCAACGAGCCAAAAATACACAGCCAAAATAAATCTTCAAACTATTTGGGAGGAGAAAAATGGGTTCTCATATCCACAGGCTGGTCTAATATTTCATGAAAGATTATTAGAAAATGATAAAGCGTTTGTTGATTCATTCATCTCATATGTTAAAGAATCCACCCAATGGGCCTATACCAATCCTTTTGATGCAGGAGATCGCGCAAAAAATATATTGGAGTCTGCTTCGATTCCCAATGGCACAATTGTAAAGAATGCAGTCGATGCAGGTCGTCTGCCACTTGATTTCAAAACTGCAATTGAATCCAAAGCAGCAGTTGATTCTTATCTAAGTATCATATTAAACTCAACACCTACACTTATTAATGGCAAGCTTCCAGATAGTGATTTTTATTATGACCCCTCTAACTAGAAAAAAGAAAAGCTCTTTTTTATTAAAAAATCTTGTCGCCTTAATGGCCACTAGTATAATTATAGTAATATGGTGGATTTTTGCTGAGACAAAATTTAAGGATAACGGCATTATTCCATCCCCAATTGCTACATTACAAATAATATTTGTTGAATTGCAAAAACCTCTATTCACGAAGGCTGTAAATGCCACGCTTATGCGTAGCATTTGCAGCTTTGCTGTGGCCTTTTTTACAGCAACTTTTCTTGCAACCATATCGGCTAGAGTTAAGCATATCAATTCTTTTTTAAGTCCATTTATGACAATTTTCAGAGCAATGCCAACAATGGCCATAATTTTAATTTTGTTAATGATCGTCGGAAGCAAAACTCTTCCTATTGTTATTGCGTTTCTCGTCGTTTTCCCATTATCATATGAAAATATGTATGAAGCTATAAAAGGCATTGATAAACAATTATTGCAAATGGCACGTGTTTTTAGAGTTTCACGACTTAGACAATTGTTCAGCATCTATATACCTAGTATTCTTCCATACATGTTTGCTTGCATAGTTTCTGGTTTTGGTCTAAATTTAAAGGTTATTATTGCAGCAGAAATTATGGGGTTGCCTACAGTATCTATAGGTTACCAAATTCTAACTGCTAAACAAGGATTTGATTTTTCGATTTCATTCGCTTGGTTAATTATTGCTGTTGTCCTTAGTTACGTGTCTGAGATAATTTTGAGAGGTATAGGCCGTTTTTTAATACCTTGGAAATATCCAGATCAGAAAAACGTTAAAACTTTTTTTACTAAACTATTCGCTTTTTTCAAAAACATAAGTACTAAAGGTGCAAAATGATAGAATTTAAAAACGTATGTTTTTCATATAACTCAGAGGTTGTTGTTTCTGATTTTTCAATGTCATTTGACACCAAAAAGATTCATTGCATACTAGGCCCGTCAGGCTGTGGCAAAACTACTATATTGAATCTTCTAGCAGGATTAATAAAACCACAGTCAGGCGAAATTTTTGGTGTAAGCAATATTGTGAGCTATGGATTTCAAGAGGAAAGATTAATACCACAACTTACTTGCCTTGCAAATTTAGATTTTGCATTAAGCCATGCATATCCTGTGAGATCTAAAAGAATTGAAGTGTGCCATGAATTCCTCGGTTTTGTAGGACTCAAAGATTCATATAAAAAATATCCGCATGAAATGAGCGGAGGAATGCGACAGCGGCTGACACTAGCTAGATGCTTTGCATATCCTTCAGACTTGCTTTTATTAGATGAACCATTTAAGGCTTTGGATATTGTACTAAAATTGGAGCTTTTAGACCTATTTGTTTCACTTTGGACAAAAGACATGCGTACTACATTCTTTATATCACACGACCCAGACGAGGCCGCATTTACCGCAGACATCGCATATGTTTGTGATGGTAAACCTTTTGTTATAAAAGATAAAATTGAAATATTAAAAGCCAGATCTACAAAAACGCATGATTATTCAAAATTCATATATCAATCACTCATTTCAAAAAAATAATCAAATTATTTCTTTCTGCCTCTTTTTTTAGCATCAGGCTCTGTTAAAAAATAATATTCTATCGCGTCTTTTAATGCTTTCCAACTTGCAGCAATTATATCTGTTGACACCCCAGTTGTGCTCCATACGCGTTTGCCATCCGTATTTTCGGTTAAAACACGCACCTTTGAACCTGTGGTACAATCATCTGACAAAACACGCACTTTATAATCAGTTAGTCTAATATTTTTTACCGAAGGATAAAATGTCGCTAAACCTTTTCTCAATGCTAGGTCAAGTGCATTAACTGGTCCATTTCCAAATGACGCTGTTGTTGCACTTTTGCCATCAACTTCAATTTTTACAACTGCCCATGCAGGCGACTCGCCATCTGGTGAAGGAAATTCACCACTAGTTCTGTACATCTGCAAATTAAATCCAGGCTTAAACCTACCCAGCATTTCCAACACCGTTAATTCGAATGAGGCATCTGCAGATTCAAATTGATATCCATCAAATTCAAGTTGCTTGAGTTTTTTTACTATTTGATTAACAAGGGGGGAATCTTTCGTGAGATCTGGAACAATAGCAGCTAATTTATTTATAACAGCACCCTTCCCACTCATCTCACTTATTAAATACCTGCGCTTATTGCCAACGGATTGTGGGTTTATATGTTCAAAAGACTCTGGATTTTTATCAACACCATCTATATGCATTCCACCTTTATGCGCAAATGAACTAGCGCCTGTGTATGGTCTGTTCGCGGGTGAAATAAGATTAGTAATATCATATAAACGCAAAACTGTATCCGTCAAACTTGTTAGATCCTTAACAGACAAATTACAATCAGTTTTTAAAACGAGATTAGGTATGATTGTTGCAAGATCAGCATTACCACATCGCTCGCCTATTCCAATAAAGGTACCTTGCACGTGTGATATCCCACAATTTACAGCCATTAAAGAATTTGCAACAGCACAACCTGAATCGTTATGACAATGTATTCCGATTTTTGCATTTGGAAATGCATCTATAACTACGTTAAGGATAGGTTGCAGATCAAAAGGGAGTATTCCTCCATTTGTATCGCATAGTGTAGCCACGCATGCTCCTGCATTTAACGCAGTTTTTATTACTAGCATAGCATATTCTGCATCTTCTAAATACCCATCAAAGAAATGCTCCGCATCAAACAAGACATCTCTACCATTTTGTTTTAAAAAGCGTATTGTGTCACTTATCATGTTGAGATTTTCTTCTTTTGATGCTTTAATCACATTTTCTACATGAAATTTTGATGCCTTGCCAAAAATAGAAATTGCTTTTGTTCCAGCATGTAATAATGCTAAGCATCCCTCATCATTATCAACACTAACACCTTTTCGTCTTGTGCTGCCAAATGCACAGATTTGTGAGCTTTTTGGTTTTAAACGCTTCATCTCTTCGAAAAAACGTATGTCTTTTGGATTAGATGCAGGATTGCCAGCCTCAATATAGTCAACACCAAAACTATCTAAAGCCTGAACTATTGATAATTTATCTTGGACTGAAAATGAGATACTCTCTCCTTGTGCACCATCCCTTAGCGTGCTATCTAGGATTTCAATTTTACGCATAGCAGTCTCACCAACTTAAATAGTTAATTGTATAAATTTTATCATTTTATTCAAATATTTTCAACTAAACACAACACATAATGCAATAGAATGACTTAGTAAATTGAAATACAGCTATAATCAATCAGCGTTAGGCTAAAAAAAGTGTGCCAGGTATGATTCATGGATTTTTGCATATCAAATTAATCACTATCTGTTAAAAACATGCTGCAAAGCGTTTGACAAGCCAACATGCCAAACCATATCCAAACTAAAATTATTTCATAAGGTGCTTCTTCTACTGCAATTAACTATCTAAACAGAAGCTTCAATCTGAAATACTGTTTTGGTCTATGCTATTTACATACTCTCTAAATAAAAAACTTTTTCATTAGAAATGGACCTAAAAATCTCGTTAAATAGTCGATTATTATTATAAGGCTTTCGTTAAACAAATCAACTTTTAATGTGAGTTTTTAACAAATAGCAAAAAGAGTAAATTATCAATCTGCTGAAATGGGCGTCGTATGATTTTACTTATTTTCTTAAATATGTTAAAATTACTCTATCGTGTAATTATGCGATTATTTTTATACTGGTTGGTATTGATGCGAAACAAAACACTAGTTTTCAAAATATTCTTATCCCTACTATTAGTGTCAATTTTCTTGGCATTTGATTTGCTTACAAAAGAGTTTATATATGGTAAGGTTGTTGCGACAGGTGATGATATTATAGTTATTAAGGGTGTTTTGGAATTCACACATGCAGAAAACACAGGGGCTGCATGGAGTATTTTTAGAGGGCAATCATACTATTTAGGAATTTTTTCATTAGTTTTATCAGCTGCTTTTCTTGTAACGCTTCTTTGTTTAACAAATTATAGATACTCTTCCATTCGATTTGCACTCACACTAATTGTTGGTGGTGCACTTGGAAATTGTGTCGATCGTCTGCGCCTTGAATACGTTAGAGATTTTTTGAACTATGCTTTTATTGATTTCCCAATATCTAATATCGCTGATACAGAATTGGTAATAGGTTTGGCCCTCCTTATTTTATCAATCCTAATTATCTATAAGCCTTTTCAAATCACAAAAAAACAACCCCTGCCAAATTAACAATAATGAACTGGGATAGCATTTCACTCATAGTATCTAAAGATAATATAAGAGCCGACTTATTTCTGTCAAACGAATTATTAGATTTTTCCAGAAGTAGAATTAAGCGACATATAGAATTAGGCCTTGTTAAACTTAATGGTACGATTATTAAAAAGGCTGGACACACTTTAAAGGCTGGCGATCAAATAGAAATTACAATAGAAGAATTGCGCCACATTGAAGCAATTCCAGAAAACATCCCACTAGATATAATATATGAAGACGATCAACTAGCTGTAATTAATAAACCACAAGGCATGTCAACACACCCAGCTCCTGGTTCATTGAATGGTACTTTAGTTAATGCAATTTTATATTCAATCTCCGATTTATCATCAATAAATGGTGTAATCCGTCCTGGGATTGTACATAGATTAGATAAAAACACATCAGGACTTATCGTCATTGCAAAAACTGATTTTGCACATAAATCATTGTCTACACAAATTAGCGAAAAATCAGCACAAAGAATTTATTGGGCACTAGTTGATGGAAACATTAAGCAAGACAATGGAACTATTAATGCGCCTATTGCAAGAAGTAAAAGCGATCGCAAAAAAATGGCGGTTGTCTTAAATGGACGAAATGCTTTAACTCATTACAAAATCATAGAACGCTTTGGAGAATATACGCTCGTCGAATTTGCTCTCGCAACAGGTCGAACTCATCAAATACGAGTGCATGCAAATTATATAAAACACCCTGTGGTTGGAGATGCAACTTACAGCGGTTCAAACAAGTTTGATTTGTCTGGACAATTATTGCACGCAAAGCGTTTAATTCTAACGCATCCTACATCAAATGAAAAAATAACATTTGAGAGTGAATTACCTCCTTACTTCGTCGATGTGTTAAATAAGATTCGCGCAAAATGCAACTGTTAAATTAACTGCAAATTACACATGCTATACCCGTGATGTTTTTTTTCATTTTATCATTATGCATATTATTAGCATTATTAATTCCAGTTAAAGTTTGCATATCCGCTTTTTTGAATTCTAATAAAAATTTGCTTTTATTGCATGTCAAAGTGTTAGGAATTAAATTGTTAACTAAAGAGTTTGAATTAACAACACTCTTGAGTAAGACAAAAAATAACAACAAAAATACCCGCATTATTAGACCTAGTGTGATTGCAAAATCTATAAAATTTAATTGCAAAAAATTTATTTTATCAGGTTATATTGGATTTCTTAATTATCTAGTTAGTTCTTCATTGGTTTCTTTACTATCATTAATTTCTTATGGTTTTATTAAAAGTCACTCTAAATCTACACAACCATTGATCATATTATATACCAGTGAGGAGTTGTATAACGTAAATCTAAATACTCACATTGATTTCTTTGTTAAAATTAAATGGACTATAGGGCATGTGATTATAAAAGAAACACTCAAATGTTTAAAGATGCGATCCAGAAAAAACAAGTCCTATTAAAATCAATCACCCAAACGCCATATCTAAAACCATCATTAAAGCAAAACCCACTATGGCGCCCATTGTTCCCACATTTGAGTGCTTTGATGCGGCATCTGGAACAAGCTCATCAACTACAACATAAATCATCGCACCCGCTGCAAAGGCCAACGCCCATGGGATTGCGGAAACAACAAAGACTGCTGCCATAGCGCCGATTACACCAGCGATAGGTTCTGCAATTCCAGACGCAGCGCCATATAAAAATGATTTAGTTTTAGACCATCCCTCATTTCTGAGTGGCATGGATATAACAGCACCTTCTGGGATGTTTTGAATAGCAATTCCTATTGCTAATGCAAAAGCGCCAGTTTGTGTTATTGCGCTAGAATTGTCAGATCCAGCTAATGCAAAAGCCAGCCCTACTGCTAAGCCTTCGGGAAAATTATGTAAGGTGACTGCAAATACAAGTTTTGCAGATTTTCCTAAATTACTTTTAGGCCCTTCAGGTAATGTAGATTGTGGATGCCAGTGTGGAAGAAGTTTGTCCATTAAAAATAGAAAAGCAGCACCCATCAAAAATCCTATTAAAGCAGGCAACCAATCAGGCATTGCTAAATCCTTAGCATATTCAGTAGCTGGTATTAACAATGACCATACTGCAGATGCCATCATGACGCCTGACGCAAAACCCAAGAAAAACTTTTGAATTTTGGGTTTAACATTTTTACCAGAAAAAAAACTAAAAGCAGATCCTATGACTGTTCCCAAAAAGGAAATCGACGTGCCTACGAGTGACAATAGTATAAGACGCGTGTCCATGATTTTATCCTTTTGCATACAAGATGCATTAACTTAAATTAGATACTAGCTGCTGACTTATTCTGTTAAACTTTATATCAGTTTCCATCAACTTTTTTTTCCTTATTTGACATATGCAGATATTTTAATGAAATGTTTTTTTGAGTTCCATCTGTGGTCATATATTTTACATATATTATGTAGTTTTTTCCATCGGCAAAATCTGTAAATTTGGAATCCTCCTGCCATTCACCATCATCAACCTTATATTCCAAACCACTTATTCCAGCTTGTTCAATAGTCACTTCAATAGAATTATGGTTTGTTACATTTATTTTAATTTCATCTTGAGATGCTTCATTCTTTTTTTGTCTGGGGTTTATAATTCTAAGTTTAACAAAAACAACAACTCCTATAGCTAGCAGAATCATTATTATAACCAATGCAACTAGCGAATATATATCTAAATAACCTGCAATTTTTTCCCAGGCAGTTCCAGCAGCACGCCCCAATAAAACAAGCGCTGTATTCCAAATTAAGGTGCCTGCAAGGGTTAATGGTATAAAATATATTAGTCTCATGCCAGATATGCCTGCAGGTATTGATACCAAACTTCTAATTATAGGAATGAACCTGCCGATAAAAATGGCTTTTTCACCATGCTTAGTAAACCAGGCATTCGACTTCTGAATATCTGTTTTCTTTAGGCGGAAAATTTTTCCAAACTTTCCTTCAACTAATTTTTCGAGCCTATCAGCTTTTAGAATTCTTCCTATTAGATATAATACTATAGCACCTAACATCGATCCCGCTGTAGCCGCTACAATTGCCCAAATATAATTAAGATTACTTATTGTTGTAGCAAACCCTGCAAATGTTAAAATTACCTCTGATGGTATAGGTGGAAATAAATTTTCAATTGCAATTAGTGCAAAAATCCCCGAATATCCAAATTTATTTATTATGTTTATAATAATATCTTTCATTGCACCCTATATCTATATGCTAGTTTTTTTATGTTATTCTTATCCAGTCTCAAATTACACCATTATGAACCTATACTAGATTTTAGAACGAATTAACCTATAAAACTAACTTAATAAATAAAATCTATTTGGAAATATTATAAGAAAACTCATGATAGTTATATTATTATACCATGATATATGCCGGCTTGCAATAAAATTTTGTAATCTGATCCAATAAACTCGATGAGATTTTATCATAACAATTCTAAAGATAGTATGCCTTCATTTTCGTTTAATCCTGCTCATGGATTGAATGTAAAATTGCAGACATTTGTCATGACTTCTATAAATACTAGAAATCCAATTTTGAATTTGTCAAGTGATTGCCAAAATTTGAAAAATGACAAAATTGAACATAAATTGAACATAAATGGATATGAAAGTATGCTGCTGTAAAAACGAAGGACAAACGCATGATCATTCGCTTAAATTTTTAAATATTATGAACACAAAATGGAGTATATCTATTTTTTTTAATAGATTAAATATGTCCTTTTTTGCTATTTATTAATTTAAAAATATGTGTGCAACTTTGTTTGTTTTTTTGAATTTGTTGTACGATTTAAATTGCATTTTAAAAGTTATTAAAATGTTATAGTACTCAGAAATTTTATTTTTGTGTTTTTATACAACTATTAGTCCTACAAAACACCACTGAGACGCAATGCACAACCACAGTAATAACCAACACAGATATGACTGTCTAAATGGTTATCACAAGGCCTATGTTAGGTTAACCTTTAGACAGCATGTTGGAAACATGCATGCACCGCTAGTGTTAATGGATATGCAATTGCGTCAATTTAAGGGAAAGGTTTTATAAGTTAATTGAATAAAAAATGCAACTCAAATGATCTTTTTTGTGTTGTAATTTAGGCTTCTGGTGATTTCATTAGAAAACTTTGTTATTACTTTGTAAAAAACAATTGTTATTTTTTTGACACAATTACTAATTTATGTTAAAATTTAAAATGATTGCAATTCTCTTTTTGATGTACGTCGATAATTTGAATTTGTCTTAGATTGCTGCCTGTTTTTTATTTTTTCAAATAGCATGTAAAATAGTATTTTGGTATCTATTACAAATATCTTAAGTAAAATTGGATTTTCAAATTCACAATTTATTACTAAAAAATATTTGACACATAAATTTTTATTATATACTATATTAATAGCACTTTTTAGACATGATTTCATTCTGTTACGACATCAAATTTTTTGATTTACTTAGAATATTGTGCACATTTGTTTCAATTTAAAAGTTTGCTTCCTAAATTGAAATTGTTAATTTAGTCTAATTTATCAAATCGTCTGTTTTGTCTTACACTAATAATAGGATGAGATCGGAGGTAGTTTATTATGAATCTAAAAAAAATCGTCATCCATGGCTTTAAATCCTTTGCGGATAAAGTGGTGATTGATTTTGATTCTGGGTTCACTGGAATTGTTGGACCTAATGGTTGTGGTAAATCTAATATAGTTGACACCATCAGATGGGTCTTAGGCGAGCGCAACGCACGTGTATTGCGTTGTCAAAAAATGGCTGAACTGATTTTTAATGGGACTAATGATAGAAAACCACAATCAGTTTGTGAAGCTTCACTATATCTAGATAATTCAAAACACACATATCCTAGTATTACAAGTGATGAACTCATAATCACAAGAAAAATTCATCGTGGTAAAGACGGCGGTGAATATTACATAAACAACTTGCCAGTAAAACTAAGTGACGTAATGGAACTATTCCGTGACAGTGGGATGGGTCACGATGGATATAGTATAATAGGTCAAGGTAAAATTGCTGATATTATATCCGTTAAACCAGAAGTTAGACGCCAAATATTTGATGAGGCAGCTGGCATAAGTAAACATAAAGCAAGGAAAGCTGAATCTGAGAAAAATCTAAAAGAAACTAGAAACAATATTGTCAATCTAGGTAATATTCTAGAAATGTTGAGACAGTCTCTAATACCTCTTGAAAAAGAAGCAAAAAATGCTGTTAAGGTTAAAGACCTTAAGAGACGACTAAAATTCCAAGATATTAACTTCTTCCTTTTCCAAATGGAAAATGGTGATGCTGAGCGCAAGAACCTACAAAAAAGATTAGAAAAAATACTAACAGACGTTGAAACATATGAGGGTGAGTACAGAGATATTTGCAAACGCTACAATGTGCTAATGATGGATATGACTAATAGTGATCAGCTTGCAAACAAATTGAGGGCTGAACAAACTGATTTATTAGTTTCAATTGAACGAAAACAAGGTGCAGCAAATGTAATTGCAGAACGTCTAAGATTATTAAGAGAACAACGAAAACAATATGACGATGAAACCAAAAAATTAAATGAGCGATTTGAGCAGTTGACAGTTGAACTCGCTGAAAAAACCGAACTTTATAATGACAAAAATTTAGAATTGTTCCGAAAAGAATCTAATTATGCTGAGTTGCAAAGCGAATATGAAAAAATATCTGAAGAAGTTGATCAGCAAGAAAAGGAATTAGAACAAAGTAAAGAGCTTTTAAGTCAGAACAAAGACAAGAAATTTGCTATAGACAAAGACATAGTTAAACTTGAGGTTCAACTTAGTATTGCAAATGCCGACATTGAAAATGATAAGGTTATTTATCGCGAAAAAAAGGCAATTTGTGACAGTAAGCGAGAAGCTGGTGAAAAAATACGCGCTCAGCGTGACATCTTAATCCAGGAGCGAGAAAGAAAAGAAAAAGATAAAGAAGCCGCTGAACGCAATTATTATTCTACACTAGGTGATCTCCGTGAAGCTGAATTGCGCAAAAAGAAGTTGGAAGATGAATTTAAAACTTTGACAGTTGGAATTAACTACAGAAAAGAACAAATCGATGATTATGCTGGATATAGTGACGTAATTAAGCGATTAATGAATGACGCTAAAAGCAACGAAAGCCTCAAAAATTTGATTCACGGTACAGTAGGTGAGGTTATAAAGGTGCAACCACACCTCCAGGTTGCAATTGAAATTTCACTAGGCCAAAACGTACAGAATATTATTACCTCAACACCTAAAGATGCAGGTGTTCTAATTGACTATTTAAAAAGCAAAAATTATGGACGCGCTACATTTTTGCCGATGTCTACAGTTCGTGCAAATCCATTGCCATCCGAGTTTGATCGGGCATTAAACGAGAAAGGTGTTATTGATGTTGCAGCTAACCTCGTTAAATGTGATAGAAAATTTGATGGTGTTATTTCTAATCTTTTAGGCAGAATCGTTATAGTAGAAGATAAAGAAACTGCAATTGCTGTTCAACAAAAATACAGGCAGGCGTTCAGAATTGTAACACTAGGCGGCGAATCTTTTGCAACAAGTGGTGCAATAACTGGTGGTAGCGCGCCAACCAAAGGCAATCGCCTTTTGTCGCTTGAAACTGATTTGCAAACAATGGTAAAACGCCGAAATTCTATAAGCAAAGATTTAACACTTTTGGCTGAAGAAATTAAAGATTTTGAAGAAGAAAGTAAAAAAATGGATCAGGGTGTGAAAATTATAGATGCAAGAATTCATGCCCTGGAAATTGAGATTGAAAAGTATAATACCCAAATTAGTGGAGCAGAGGGTAACCTCAAAGATTTAGAAATCGAAGTTGATAAATTGTTCGATAAAATCACAATGAATTCTAAACAAGCGGCTGAGCTTGATAACCTTATAAAAGATACAGCTGGAGCACATATCTCAGTTGCTAATGAAAAAACCTCGGCTGATGAAATTATTAATGAAGTTAAAGAAAAGTTCCTAAAAGATAGACAAAGAAAAGAGGATTTATTTACCGCCTCAAATGCTGCACTTGTAGATCTAACATCTTTGAAAATTGAGATTAACAACAGATCTAATGAAATAGCACTTATCAAATCCGATTTAAATAAAATTGAAATGGAACTAAAAAATCTAAGTTATCGTTGCACGGAAAATGCTCGTGAAATTTTAGATGCAGAGAGTGATGTTGACATATCTGCGTATAGCGAAGATGACAAAAAACTCGTTGAAGAAATGGCCAAAAAAGTATATGAGATTGATAACTACAAAGCTAATTTAAAACACGACATTGAAGAACTAGATATACTCAAAAATGAAAAACAAGTTCAAATCAATTTTTCAACAGAAAAACGCATAAAAGAAGAATCCCGCATTGAGCGCATCCAAAATGATTTGGATAATTTACTAAATCGAATTCGCGACGAATACGACATTGATGAACAGACGGCGCGTGAATATGCAGACTCCCTTGCGTCAGATCCTGATTTAGTTTTTGTTCCTGAAAAAGCACAATCAGAAATGCAATCTTTAAAGCGCGACATTGATAAAATAGGTCCAATCAATGAATTAGCAGAAGACCATTTCTATGAAGAAAAGAGACGTTATACCGAAACAAAATTACAATTTGACGATCTGGTAAAAGCTGAAGAGGAGCTTATTAAAATTATAGAAGATTTGACTAATGAGATGACAACAAAATTTACAAATCGCTTTAATATTATTAATAAGAACTTTAACCAGGTATTCCAAGAATTATTTGGTGGTGGTTCAGCAAAACTTGAACTCAATTTAGAAGATGGAGCTAAAACGATTTTAGAAGCTGGCATTGAAATTAAAGCACAACCACCAAACAAACAATTAACTAACATGTCATTGTTATCAGGCGGTGAACAATCACTTATTGCAATTTCTATTTTGTTTGCTATAATAAAAATGAATCCTATGCCATTCTGTGTCTTAGACGAAATTGAAGCAGCACTAGATGATTCTAACGTAGATTTGTTTGCACAATACCTCAAAAAATTCTGTAAAACAACACAATTTATTGTTGTAACACATAGAAAACCTACTATGTCACTTTGCGAATTTATGTATGGTGTCACAATGGAGGGATCAGGCGGTATCTCGAAAATCGTCAGTGTTACTATGGATGAAGCCCAGAGCAATAATTGGTTTACTAGTGGTCCCGATGTGGATGTTCAAACAACTGAAACTGTTGTATCTTAATCTAAGGTAGGTCAATTATGGGAATCTTTACTAGAATTAAAGATGCGCTAAAAAGAACTAAAGCTTCTCTGGGCAAAAAGCTGTTTGAGATGTTTAGTGGGCGCGCCTTAGATGAAGAATTCTATGAAGAGTTGGAAATGTCGCTCATCACAGCTGATGCAGGTGTCGAGGCCACACAGCAAATATTAGAGCAGTTAAAATGGCGACTTTACGAAAAAAAAGTAAAAGAAGTAGATAAAGCACGAAATGTATTAAAGGAAGTTCTACTTGAACAGATTGTATGTGATTTTCCTGAATATAAATTTCCACTAGTAATTTTGATAGCAGGAGTAAACGGGGTAGGAAAAACCACAACCATAGGAAAATTAGCAAAAAGTTTTTTAGATGACGGAAAATCTGTTATAATTGCAGCTGCAGACACATTTAGAGCCGCAGCTTCTGAGCAATTGGAAATTTGGGCGGAGCGCGCAGGTGTCCGCGTTGTTAAACATTCAGAGGGTAGTGATCCTGCTGCTGTTGTCTTTGACACAATTAGTTCGGCAATAGCAAAAAATACTGACGTTGTTTTAATTGATACAGCAGGCAGACTTCATAACAAAAAAAATCTTATGGAAGAATTAAAAAAAATTAAGCGTGTCATAGATAGAACAGCACCACATGCCGATGTTCGAAATCTTCTTGTTTTGGATGCAACAATGGGACAAAATTCTTTGAGTCAGGCTGAATCCTTTGATGATATAATTCAAATAGATGGTATTATTCTAACCAAGTTGGATAGCACTGCTAAAGGGGGAATAGTTTTTGCGCTTGTTACTGAACTCGATATACCAATAGTTTACGTTGGCATAGGCGAAAAAATTGATGACCTCATCCCGTTTGATTCTGAATCATTTGTTGATGGTATTTTATAATAAACTTATTTCTAATTTTTCATGCTATAACTATGCTTCATCTGTAAAACACAAACACAGATAAAAAAATACTATAATTTTCAATAAAATTTTATCATTAATTTTAGGGGACAACCAAAAACCTCGTTTTTATAAGTTAAAAATCTCTAATATTTTTTTGCATTTGTTTTTTTGTAATTTTTTCATGTTAAAAATTTCAATTTATCATTTTTTTTGCATTTGTTTCTTA
>JAIRKT010000091.1 GCA_031259965.1 Christensenellaceae bacterium
TATTATACCATAAATAGATACCTATTGCAAGCGTTATAGGATTCTTAATGTATTTAAAGACGATTTCAATTTGTAAAAATTTCTATATAAACAGAAAAATACTTATGGCGACATAATCAAGAAATATCAGATGATGTAATTCCATTTGGGTCCTCCGACTGTGGTTTTTAAATTATACAAAATAATATAAATTATGTACAATTTTAGGGGAATTTTTACAATGAAATTTAAAGAACATTATATAGTAATCAAATATAGATGAAAAAATCAAACACATTAAACAAGACATGCCATGAACGTATAAAAATATAATTATCCAATGAACTAATATAATTAACTTTCAAATTAGTTTTACATGATTTGATAAAAGTGTTGATATTTTAGAGGATTTAGTTTAAAATATAACAACCAAAGATATTTGAGGCAAATATGATTGACATTATTAAAAAAATTGAATTAGGAGGATTTCCACAAAAAATCCATATCAAAGCAAGCAATGCGAACGCACCGATATTGCTCTCTTTGCATGGAGGGCCAGGCATCCCAAATCGAGACTCGTTGTTTAGAAAACATGCTGATTTATGTGAGCATTTTATATTAGTTGGTTGGGATCAGCGTGGTAGTGGTGGTTCATATAAAAACATAGACGAAAACACATTAACTCTTCAGCAATTTTTAAAGGACACTAATGAAATTGTAAACTATTTATGTGATGAGTTAAAAAAAGAAAAGCTATTCTTGCTGGCTGGAAGTTGGGGAACAGAACTAGGTACAATGTTTTGTTCTAAATATCCAGAGAGAATAGCTGGGTATGTAGGAACTGGTCAGACTGTAAATGGTGAAAAAAACGAGGCTATAGGATATAAGTTTGCATTAGACCATGCAAAAATGACCGGAGACAAGAAAGCCATTACGCAACTTGAAAAGCATGGACCACCGGTTTGTGGTCAATATCCAGGCGGGTTTAAAGGGCTTATGATCCAGAGAAAATACATGAAAAAATATGGTGGTAATTCGATAAAAAAAGAGGGATGGTTCAAAACACTAGCGATGCCCATACTATTATCTAAAGAATATTCATTTACAGATAAAATTGGTGTAATAAAAGGATATTCACTAGTTTTATCTAAAATGTGGAGTGAAATAACTGATTATGATTTTATAACTCAATGTAATGAATTCAAAATGCCATATTACATTTTTCAAGGACGCCTTGACAACAATACACCTTCTGCCTTAATTGAAGAATATTACGAAAAGATAAATGCACCAAAGAAAGATTTAATATGGTTTGAAAATTCCGCACATAGCCCAATGAGTGAAGAACCAGAAAAATTCAAAAGATTGTTAATTGAAAAATTTATTAACTGTTGAAATCGAATGATATAAAGGTACATAGGTTGTAGTAGTGCAACATAGAGATGCTAGTATAAACCAATAAAATTATTTTTGAATAGCAAAAAAGCGCGCGTTTAAATTTAAACACGCGCTTCAGCCATTAAAAAGGAGTAAAAAACCTACAATGTTAAATATTATCTGAGTTTTTTGAAAGCAAAGAAACTGAGGATCATATTTAGTAAAGAACAACCAACCAAAATGTAAGCGCCCATATCAATAGAAATTCCCGTATAATCTTCGCCACCAATAATAAATTTCATTATATCAACGGATCCTTCTGTGGAAATGTGACCTGCAAATAAATACAAACCAACAATAATACCAGCTGAACCTAAAAAAGCCAGTATAGTACCAATTTTTAGTGCAATCCTCGAACAATGTTTGCTTAGTAAGCTTATAAGAAGACTCAAGAAAATAGTAAGTGCGCCTATAGACAGAACAGCATAGGCGGCTGTAATTATATAAAGGTCGCTTTTAACAGTTTCTAGATCCCCAACGACCTGTCCTAGTATTGTTTTCTCTGACGTGTCATCTATGGTGTCTGATGGGAGTAGAATTTCAAATGCGGACTTCAAAAACCCTGTAAAAAAACCTTCGTCAGTATCTATACTTGAAAATTTTAGACCAGCAATATTAGGATATAATCCAAAAAAGATAGATGCTGCAAAAATTATAAGAACTAAAATGAGGATTGGTGTGCGTCTTTTTCTGTCTCTTAATTTGCCATCAGATGAAACCTGTGCACCAGAATATGCGTAATTGTCGTTTGCATTGCCATAATTATAATAACCAGGGCTAAAACCTGAGCCTCTAGCCCTTAGTGAACCAGTTACGCTGCGCCAGTACGGACTCTGTGCCTGCCTAGGTGAAATAAAAGAATATTCACCAGGTGCTGGTTTTAGCGGGACGTTGATAGTGGGTATGCCAGCGCCAACTCCATAACTTGGCCCAGGATATGGTTGTGTGTTTTTCTGATCATTATTTGCCATTTGATAATCCTCTCGATTAAGAATTTTAAGCAACAAGCTTGTTTAAGGAAGATTTGCCTTTGATAGCTAGTGATATACTAAATATTAATACAGAGCAACCTGCCAAAGCATATCCAGGAATTTCTATGTTTTTAAAAATTTCACTAACTTCTACATATTGTGTAAGCCCTGCTAGCACACAGATGACAGACAATAATTCAAGAAAAGAGAACAAAACTAGCAGAGATTTAGAACGCGGTTTTTTTGATATAATGCGGATAAAAGCTATTAAAAATATGAATATTGCGAATAAAGCACTTGCACAATAACCAATAGGTGTTAGCAGTTTTAGATCTTTAGCGGTAGTCACCAACTTAAAAACCTCGATGCCTTTAAAACCGCTATCGAATTTTGCGATATTTAGCAGGAGAAGTATCGCAACAACACCAGCAGATAATAATGCTAGCAATAAAGCTACAAAGCGATTAGTGCCAATTTTTACAGGTGTTGCTGGTGCCGCAGTATTTGAAACAGGAATTTCATCTTCTGGCTCGTTTTTTTGTGAAGGTGGTTGTGGGATTTCGCTAGGTTCAAATGATTGTGGGGTTTGTGCTTCATATCTGTATGCTATGTTTGGATTATATTGCCACAAATTTTGTGCAGGATTTACATAGGGTACGATTATTAATTGTTGCAAAACAGGTCGAGTAACAACTTGTGCGTTTGAAGCTAAAGTGTCTCCACCTGAATTTCCAGGTTCGAAACGATAAACCTTCAAATTATCAACATCAGGTTGTTGAGGAGCGTTTTCAACAGAAGCGGATATAGGTTGTTGTTTTTTTGAATCACGCAATTTGCGTAAGGCTTTTACAAAATCTGGGCGTGGTCTAGGTTTTCCGCATTCAACGCAACGCGGAGCATCAATACTATTTACAGTATCGCAAAGTTCGCAAACATACGTTAGTTTGGAACGATCAATATTTACGACAGCGCTTTTTTCATACTCAGCCCTAGCTGCCTCGATAGCTATTTCAGTTGGGGACAACTTAGGTCTAGGAATAGGCTTGCCGCATTTGTTGCAGAAATTTGTACCAACCTGGACACTCTCACCGCAGTAAAAGCATTTTGCCATATAAAATCTCCTTAATAATAGGTAACTAACAAAACCGCATTTATCACGCTAGTGGCATAATAAAAATTGTATGTTAATATTATAATTATAAATCTGTAAAATTGCAATACTAAAGCGAAATTTGAATGAAAATTTTTAATAAAATCTCTTTATTAAAGGCATATTTCATATTAAAAATCAATTTTTAGCATTAAACTTGTCTTTTAAACTAACTATACGTCTAAAAACACAAACGCCATCATTAGTTTTAACTCTTTTATAATAAGCCATTCTCATAAATTGAAAACTCTTAGCTGTGTCACCCTCAAGGGCGAAGGGCTCTACTTTCGCATGATCAATAATCTCAATAGAGTTGTAATTAAGTCTTTCGTTAAAATCAAGAACACCATCCTTAGGATCATTTAAAAGGGCTTCATATTTATGTAGAGTAGTGTCAATAGCATCTTTTATTGAGACCCATTGAATTACCCCTTTCACTTTCATGCCAGAATTTATTCCACCTGGTTGTGTGTCAGGCAAATATCTGCATACAATATGATCAATTTTTGTGCTGTCAGGAGTCATACATGTTTTAACATGTTGTAAGACAAAAGAACCTTTAAGTCTAACGGTCGAGCCTTCGAATAACCTATGGTATTTAGGTGGTGGGCTTAGAGAAAAATCCGAATTATCAATGTAAATTTCGCGGCGTAGCACAATATTATGTTTGCCTGCTTTTGGATCATTTGGGTTATTATCAATAATGCATTCAAAAGTTTGATTATTATCAATATTCTCTATTACAACCTTGAGTGGGTTTTCGATAGCCATCGCGCGATCTGCATATTTATTTAAATGCTCTCTAACACAAAAATCGAGAAGTTCTGGATCTACTTCTGAATTAGCTTTACCAACACCAATGCGCGCGCAAAACTCACGTATAGCCTCAGGCGGATATCCGCGTTCCCTTAGCCCACTAAGTGTAGGCATTCTAGGGTCATCCCATCCTTTAACAAATCCATCATCAACTAATTTTTTCAAATATCGCTTAGACATAACTGTATTTTTCATATTTAGTCTTGCAAATTCAATTTGTTGTGGATAGGGTTTTTTAAAATCACAATTTGCAGTTACCCAATCGTATAAAGGCCTGTGATTCTCAAATTCAAGGGTGCATATTGAGTGGGTAATGTTTTCAATAGCGTCTCCGATTGGATGTGCAAAATCGTACATTGGGTATATAAGCCAGTCATCGCCTGTCCTGTGATGTGTAGCCCTGAGTATTCTGTAAATTACAGGATCGCGCATATTTATGTTTGGACTAGCCATATCAATTTTAGCACGCAAAACTCTGCTACCATCTGGAAATTCACCATTTTTCATCTTTGTGAAGAGTTCTAAATTAGTTTCAATAGTTCTTGTGCGGTAAGGGCTTTCAATCCCTGGCTCGTTAAGTGTGCCTCGTGTTTTGCGTATTTCTTCCGCACTTAAATCACAGACATAGGCTAACCCTTTTTTGATTAATATAATAGCGGCTTCGTAGGTTTTTTGGAAATAGTCCGATGCGTATAATTCATGATCCCATTTGTAGCCTAACCATTGAATGTCTTTTTTTATAGAATTCACATACTCGAGGTCCTCTTTAGTTGGATTAGTATCATCGAATCTCAAATTGCATTTGCCGAGAAACTTCTCCTTAATTCCAAAATTAATCGATATGCTTTTAGCATGGCCAATATGCAGATAACCATTAGGCTCTGGGGGGAACCTCGTGTTAACTATGGTTATCTTCTTGGTTTGTAAATCTTTGACTATTATGTCTTCAATAAAATTATCTGATTCCATTAAGCTCCTAAAAAGAATGAATTCTTAAAGAATTATAGCATATTAAATGTTTGTTACAAAATAACTAATGCATTGTTAGATATGATGTTTAAACATTATATGGTGAGTAGTTTTATGCTAGGCAAGCATAGCAAGTTTCAACTCCTCATTATCAAAACTACCTGTGGCGAGAATCTCACTATTTTCAATGTTATTAGGGTTGTAGTATGATTGACTATTTGTATGGATATAAGTTAAAATATCGCCATTAGTATTAAATTTTATTATTCTAGACCTCATGAGAGGTGAAGAATTTTCATAATAACTAATTCCATCAGCATGAGGGGTTACTCCAAATATCACGTGTGGATATTTGTCATCAGATGACATGAATGTAATGCTTGTATCATGATTATGACCAGTGAAAAATGCTATAGTACCATTTTTCTCGAGCACATTATAAATTGATGAACTTGTTGTGGATGGGCTAAGCCCATTCAAAATTCCTATTTTCCTATCCGCAGCTAAATATATTTCATTAAACTCTGGCAGAGGTATATGAGTAAAGATAAGAGATGGGATTTGTTTGTTAGTCTCAGCTATTAATCTTTCAACCTCACTTGTGTACCAGGCTGTCTGTTCGTCAAGAATATATCGATAAGGGGCATTTTGTGGTGCAGGTGCTCCACTGTATGATCCTGAATCTAAAAGAAATATATTAAAAGCAATTTCGTTTAAAGAATTAAATATTGGAATGCTAAAATTTGCGAGTCTATCATCATTATATCCATTGTCATCGTAGCGCAAAATTTCTAATGCCTTATAATATTCATTACTATGGCGTCCACCAATAAAGTATTCGTGATTGGAAATGGCACTTAAGAGGGTTTGTTTTGTCTGAACACTCTCAGCATCGTGATTTCCGAAAGTCATTGACCAGAATTGTTTTTTCTTTTTAAAGTATTCGGCGAATGCCTTATAAGTTGCGACGCTTATTGCAGTGTCTGGGAATAGATCACTCACAGCAGACAATGAAAAGATATTATCGCCAGTTAAAACGACTAAATCAGGTTTAACTTGTTCGATAACTGAATCCATGTAAAGGGTTAAGTAAGGTTTTAGGGTATTCATTCTTTTGACGCTGAATACTCCATTCTCAACACCCATCCATTCATGTGTATCTGCGATTTGTAAAATCACGAATTCGTTAGAAGAATCAAATTTTAATAAGGCATTTGTAATATTAGCATTTAAAGATTGGCAAGATGATAGTGTAATAAAAGCACTTCCACAGGTTATGATTACTGAGAAAAACTTGAATACCTTACGCATATAAACCTCCTTTAAATCTAATATTTGGCTTTTTAGTGATAATAGCTAACAGTTATAAGTATACCCATTAAGCTAGATTAATCTAATAACCGCATAGACAGAATTGACAACATCAAGTGCTTTAATTTTTTTTATAGCTTTATTAATACCTAGTTCAAACGTCATATGAGTAAAGAAAATAATAGATGCACTATCAGAGGAAGGTTCTAATTGATGCATAGAACTTATGCTTATATCATACTCACCAAAAACCTTAGCAATATTTGCTAGCACACCACTTTTATCACTTACATTTATTCTAATATAGTACCTGCACTGAAAATCTGTATTAAAATCACTATTAGTAAGCACCGAATTATCAAACAAGCCCCTGCCAGCGTCTGGATATTTTGCACAACAAACAATATCTGACACGATAGCGGATCCAGTTGGAAAACCACCAGCCCCACGTCCATATAACATTATATCGCCAACGTTACTGCCTTCTAACATAACAGCATTGAAACTGCCCGAGACAGAAGCGAGGGGATGATTGTTTTCAACGAAAGCTGGATGGACTCTAGCTTCGATTTTACCATTAGTGATTTTAGCAATTGCTAATAGTTTTAAGGTGTAACCAAATTCTTTTCCGTAATTAATATCCTCTTTTGTAATCGCACAAATTCCTTCACGATAGATTTTGTCGATTGGAACACTTTTATGAAATGCTAAACTAGAGAGAATAGATAGTTTATACATAGTGTCATAAGCCTCGACATCGGCAGTTGGATCTGCTTCTGCAAAGCCTAATCTTTGTGCTTCAGTGAGTGCCTCAGAGTAACCCATTCCATCATTAGACATTTTACTTAAAATATAGTTTGTTGTACCATTAAATATGCCAGCTATGGATAATATTTGATCACCTTGCATTCCGAGAGTTAGTGTTCGGATTATTGGAACGCCACCTACACAACTAGCTTCAAAGAAAATCCCGCCGCCACCTTTGTTTGATGCATCTGTGAGTTCACATCTGTGTTTGCTGAATAGTTCTTTGTTTGCAGTTACTATGCTCTTACCTGCGTTTAGTGAGGCCAGCAAAAAAGTGCGCGCTGGCTCAATACCACCGAAAAATTCAGCTACAATTTGAATGTTGGGGTTATTAACAACATTATTTATGTCTGTTGACACTATGGATTTGTCAATACCGAGCTCCTCGATGCGTTGTTTGTTCTTTTCTAAAATATGTACGATCTCAATATCTACACCATGGTTTTTTCGTATATAATCAGCCTGGTCAGTTAAAATTCGATATGTGCTAGATCCTACAACACCGAGTCCCAATAAGGCGACGCCAATTTTCTTCATGTTTTACTCCTTTTATTTCTTTTTGTTCATATCGTATAATATTTTTAATCCTTGTAATGATAGAGTCCTATCAACTATATCAACTAAATGAGGGGCACCAGGAGTGATTAATTCACACATACCACCAGTAGCAATGATTTTTGCTTTATTGTTACCAGTTTCTATGCGCATATCATCTACTATTGCTTGAACAAGCCCAGTAAAGCCGAATATTATTCCTGATTGCATATTTTCAACTGTTGTGCGCCCAATAACTGATTTAGGTCGGACTAATTCTATTCGTGGGAGTTTAGCGGCTGTGTTAGTCAAAGACTCAGCACTCGATTTAATACCAGGAGCAATGGCTCCACCTAAAAAAGCACCCTCATCATCTATATATCCAAAGGTGGTAGCGCTCCCAAAATCAATGATTATTGCAGGCCCACCATAAAGAAAATGTGCTGCAACAGCATTCAGAATTCGATCCGCGCCCAGTTCATCTGGAACCAGATAATTTATTTTTATCCCTAAGTTTAATTTTGAATTAACCATAATGGGTCGTTTTTTTGTGTAATATTCACACATATGTTCTATTGTGTAATTCAGTGCTGGCGCTACAGATGACATTATCATTCCTTCGACTTCGTCGAACGAAAATCCGTTTGATGATAATAAATCTAAGAAAATCATGCCGAATTCATCTGCGGTTTTATTGTGATCAGATGCCACGCGCCATGTTTTTACAAGTTTGTTATCATTAACAACGCCTATCTTAATATTAGTATTTCCTATGTCTAATAGTAAAACCATTACACTCCATAAATTTTGAATTAACAAATGTGGTATTGTTATATAGTATCATAATAAGCGAAAATTATCAAATAATTAAAATACTCTTAAGATAATTAACAAACAGGGTATTAAGGTCAATTGCTGTTTTAATTTCTACTCTCTGTTTTCTTATCTCAATACCATTTTTTGATTCAATTTAAAAAAAATTTGCAATTATTTAACGAAACATGCTGCAAAACGTTTGACATACCTACAATGTTATGCCACAGCTATCAATTCAAATTTTGATTATGAAAAGATGGCGAAAATAAGAGAGGTTGATTTAAAACACAACCCAAAAAGCGGATAAAGGTGAAAAAAAATTAGAAAAATTGTAAGTAAACAGCTAGAGTTTTTTTAAACACACTGCAAATTTTGGTGCTGAATCTGAAAAAGATTATTAGCTTGGTTTTAAAAAATCAGTTTTAGTAGATGTGAGTTCAGGATTATTTGTTGCTACAAATGAAACACATGCTAATGTGTCTGATTGCATATCGGCAGAATCTATTTTGCCAAAGAGCGGAGCAGACCTTGCTGATAAAGGCTACGTTGGCTCTGAATGAAACCTTGAGACAAAAGGTGTACATCCAATGAGATAACAAAAAACAAGGAGAAGGATAGGTTTCTTGCAAGAATCAGATCACCTTTTGAGACTGTTTTAAGTAAAAGAAATACCAGAGCAAGAAACAAAGACCTGGAAAAAATCAAGCTGCAGCCTGCATGAGAGCAGTAATTTTTAACATAAAGAAAGCACTGGTCATACTAGCTAGTCTAAGATTTTAAAAGAAAATATTTAGTTACAGGCGATAATTTAAATGCAAATAAGATAACTAGACCCTTTGTTCGAAAACACATGGTTTTTGTGTTCAAAAACAAAAAACACTTTTTAAAAATTATACTTTAATGTTAGACAAAAAATGTAGATAAATGTTGGCGCTATTAACGTAAAATCGAAGCATTTTTGATGCAAATTTAAAAAAAATGTTATTTTTAACTATCCTCAGCTTGACTTTACGATTTGAATTAGTATAATTATAAAGGAAGGAGGTTATCCGCATGAAAAGAACAATTGAAGAAAGGCTTTTTGCTTGGAAAAACAAAAAAGACCGCATGCCTCTCATCGTATTCGGAGCAAGGCAAGTCGGCAAAACCTATACGATTTTTCATTTTGGCAAGTCCAACTTCAAGGACGTTGTCGTTCTTACTTTTGAAGGCAATACCGTCTTGCAAAAAATATTCGACCTCAACCTCGACCCTGTTCGTATTATTCACGAGCTTGAGAGCTTCTCGCTTAAAAAAATAGACCGCGATACGCTGGTTTTTTTTGACGAAGTTCAAGCGTGTAAAAACGCTTTGACCTCCCTCAAATACTTTTACGAGCAAATGCCCGAACAACCTATTATCGCGGCGGGCAGTTTGCTAGGCGTTGCGCTTACGCGCGGCGAATTCTCTTTCCCGGTCGGAAAGGTTGACCGCTTAACCATGTACCCGCTTGCGTTCGATGAATTCTTGAACGCTCTTGGGGAGGATGCGCTCTTAAATGTGATTACGGATTGTTTTAAAGCAAATACTAAAATGCATGAAAATTTACACGAGCGCGCGCTTCTCTTGTATCAAGAATACCTTATCGTCGGCGGTATGCCGAAAGTGGTAGATGAGTATATAAACAAGCGAGATTTCGATTTCGTCCGAGTTATTCAGCAAAATATTATCCTCGGCTATCTTGACGATATGAGTAAATACAGCACGCCCGCAAAAGCTAATAAAACCCGTGCCGTTTATAACAGCATTCCCTATCAGCTCGCTCGCGAAAACAAAAAGTTTATTTATCAACTTGTAAATAGTTCTGCGCGTGCCGTTGCCTACGAGGAAGGCATACTTTGGCTTAACGACGGCGGGCTTATTGTGCGCGTGAATAAAGCGAACGAAGGCAAAGCGCCTTTATATTTCTATCAGGACGCGCTTTCGTATAAAATCTATATGAACGACGTAGGGCTTCTCACGGCAAAATCGAACATCGCTCCCGCGCTCATAACAAGTACTCTTGGGCTTGGTGGCGAGGCGAAAGGCGCGATTACCGAAAACTACATTGTCACCGCTCTTGTCGCTAATGGGCATTCTCTCTATTATTGGGAGTCAAACGGAAAAGCCGAAGTCGATTTTCTTGTTGAAATCGGCGGGTTACCTATTCCTATTGAAGCGAAGTCCGCAGATAACGTTAAAGCTAAAAGCCTCGGTGTTTTTATAAGCAAATATGAACCGCCATACTCGATTCGCATATCGAGTAAAAACTTTGGCTTTGAAAACAATATTAAGTCCATGCCCTTGTATGCGGCGTTTTGTATTAAGCCGTAACTCTATTTTCACTCTCCTATGTTTTATTAAAAAGTGAAAACAAGCAATTTGTTGACCTAAGACTTGCCAAGTTGTTCCTTACGCAACTAGTTTTGTCAACTACATTTCGGTGCTAGTCGTAAATACGGTTGTCAAAGTCTTTGCTTTGTGCAACTTTAATTTTCCCCGTGTTTTGTGTTGTGGTAGGCGCACCACAAACTTTGGATGTTCTCGAGGTCAAGCCGTGCACCGACATTCTTGAATACCATTATATGGTTGGCTATCTCGGCTGGCTTTACCCGTCCCTCTCTCATGCACTCCGCTCACAACGGCTCTCGCTTAACTGCTCTGCCGAAGACTTGCGCCATTCGAGGCTATTGTAAAACTTCTTTGTCCAGTCGTCGTCCCGCCCCTTATCCGATTGCCTCGGGGTTGTTGTCCCCTCACTTATATTATAACGCCGTTTATTCGGACTTTATTAGGACGTGGCTCATAAGCGTCCTAACTTTACGCTGTATTCGCTATAAAATAGCAATTTTCTCTGTCGCTCTATCAAAATGGCAGTAAACTAACGACCGTGAGAGAAAAACTTGCGCCTACAAGGTTTTCAACTCATTAAAATCTTTTTCAATATAATCACGTGTTGAATACTCTTGAAGCGCTTCTTGTGCCGTACTAAGGGTTTTATTATTTGTTAAGAAACACACATGTCCACATGTTTATCCTTTTCGTTTTGAATTGTCTCTAAATTATATTCGGCAATAGGCTTTTCTTGTTTTCAATGTTAAATCTCACAACGGGCGTTTTGAGGAAAATTAGCATTTTTCACCAGGCCATTTATATTAAAAATTATGGTTATTTGAGGCCTCAGAGGCAGAAGGTGTCATAGCAAATATGCACTAAAAAAATGGCTCTGCATGAAAATATGAGATGTTGTAGTATATTTTAATTATATCGGTAAATAATAATATTAGTCAAACGAGATATAATTCACTGATATGAATAATTATAGATGAAAACAAAGTGTATTATTAACAAAAATCTCGTTTGACTGAGGAATTATATGGATCGCTTAAAGTGTACAACATCTAATTGCAAACACAATTTATATGATCACTGCAATGCAAAAACAATAGTAATTTCAAAAAAAGCAGCTTGTGATTCTAGAATTAAAAGGGCTGGTGGAGAGTTGGAACAAACATTTGAAGAGCTTGAGACGGTGGTTGAGAGTTTGCAGGATGCGCCGGATGAAGTTGTTTGTGATTTTGATTGCATATATAACGCCAAACGCAAATGTTCTGCAGTAGCAATATTGGTTAGTGATAGGATTTTTGCAACTAAGTGTAGAACAAAAATCAAAAATTGATGGTAACCTAAAATGAGCCAACTAAAAAGGGCGGTTAATAATTTGAATGGTGGTCGTCATACTTAATAAGTTCAACACCCGCTTCCAAAAACATTTGGCAGGAAAAGTCATCTGGATAACCGTGTTTGTATACAATTTTTTTGATTCCACTATTAATTATTATTTTAGCACAAATTGAGCAAGGTTGATGGGTACAGTATAAGACAGCATCATGTACAGATATGCCAGTGCGTGCGGCTTGTATAATAGCATTTTGCTCTGCATGTACAGCATAACAAAGCTCCTGCCTAGTGCCTGAAGCAATTCCCAATTGAGTGCGCATACAGAGTTGTTTTTCTTTACAATTCAACAAACCAGATGGCGCGCCATTATAGCCTGTTGTTAATATCCGTTTATCTCTTACTATTACTGCGCCTACTTGTCTGTCAGATTTGTAACATGATGACCACGTTCCGACGAGCTCAGCTAATTGCATAAATCTAAAATCCCATTTGTCCATTTGTAAACTCCTTATAGCGTGTATGAGTTGAATTTGTTTTAGTTTAAATGAAGAAAACAACAAATACATATCAAATTATCAGATGTAATTATTGTTTGGAAAAAATAAAATAAAAAACTGATAATTTTGCATAAATATTATATACTATAGTGAACAACTATTCAAGTAAGATTTAAATAAAAAAAGTAAAATATATAAATTTTTAAGTTTAGTTCAAAAGTGAGAGCTCTTTTTAAAGCCTTACTATTTTACTAAAAAAAATTGAGTATTTACATTTGTGTTTTTTTATGGTATTATATTATAAAGAGTTTGTGAAAAGTGTTTAAAATGCTTAATGAAGCAAGCAAACATTTAATTTTATAAAATAATTATTTAAGCAAAGAGGTACTATGTTAGATAATGGTTCATTAGTAATTCAATATCATTCAAGTGGTAGTAATGATATGCATGTTGTCACAGGTAGTAATATTGATTTTGACATAATAAAGTCATATAATGACAATATTTTAAAGTTTGATTTTAAATCAAAAACCGATAAGAATATTATAATAGACAATATTGAATATTGTGTTGATTATAAATTCAAAAAAGGGGAAGCTTTTTTTGGAAATGGTTATCAGTCCTGGACAGACACTCGCGAGTATAAAAAAGGCGATAAAATAAGAGATTTAGGATTTGTCGGTAAACATACCATGTTCAAGAAGATTTTTATGAACGCCGGTGATTATGGATTTGCTAGTTATTCAAACAGACGCAGTTTATATCATGGTATTTCTTATGCGTATACGCGCGAGGGTTGTTTAATTAACTTAATAGGATCATTGAATGAGAGATCTGGGTATACTGTAATTTATGCGGATATGAGACATAACAAAATTAAAATCTCAAAAGAGTTGCCTACTTCAGGAATTTCTGGAGAGTATAACCTATTTTCGTTATATGATATTTCGGGTGATTATGATGAAGTGTTCGATAAATATTTTTCCATCATGGGTGTAAAAACAAGAACAAGTGAGAAATTAAAAGGTTATACTTCCTGGTATAATTACTATTCTAACATAAGTGAAGAGATTGTGCTTAGAGATCTAGAATCATTATCGGTTAACGCAGAGTCGATAAATGCATTTCAAATTGATGATGGTTATCAAACAGCAGTTGGTGATTGGTTAAGTGTAGATGCGAAAAAATTTCCAAATGGAATGAAGCATATAGCTGATGCTATACATCAAAAAGGTTTAAAAGCGGGTATTTGGTTAGCACCACTTGCCGCCGAGACAACATCTAAAATATTTAATGAAAAGCCAGAATGGTTTATAACTGATTCTACAAACAAACCAGTGATAATAGGTCCAAACTGGTCGAAGTTTTATGGCTTAAATTTTTATATCCCAGAAGTGAGGGAGCATATTAAACATTTCTTTGATGTGGTTCTAAATGAATGGGGGTATGACTTAGTTAAACTCGATTTCTTATACGCTGCTAGCGCGTTTTCAATGTATGGAAAATCGCGTGCTGAATGCATGTATGATGGCATGGAGTTTATAAGGGAATGTGTGGGTGATAAAGCAATTCTAGCGTGTGGCGTTCCTATATTTCCATGCTTCAATTTGGTTGAATATATGCGCATAGGCGCAGATATGGGACTTAGTTGGAGTCAAGGCATTTATGGAATGACAACGCACAGAGAAGACGTAAATACGCGGAATGCCATCCATAATGGTTTAATGCGACGCCATTTAAATGGACGCGCGTTTTTGAATGATCCCGATGTGTTTTTGCTTAGAGATTATAAAATTTCACATAGTTGGGCACAACGTAAGTTGCTAGCTCAACTTATTAAACTAACAGCTGGTGTTTTGTTTATATCTGACGATGTGTCAAGATATAATGAGGAGCAACGAAAGCAGTTTGATTATATGTTACAAGAAACTAATATAAAGATACAATCTGTGGACTTAAAAGGAAAAATCTACACTATTCTATATGAAGAATTAGGCGTTAATAAACGACTTGTTTTTTCACTAAAGGATGGTAGAGTTATTGAACCACATGATTTTGTATAGTTGCATTTTGGTTAAAAATCATAAAACAAAGCGCAGGGCTTATGAAAAATTGAAATCATTAAAAGAGAACTAGTCTGTTTTCTTTGAAAGCCCAAAATCCTTTATAAACAAAGCCGCCATAATAGCTTTGTGTGCGTGCAATCGATTTTCTGCTTCATCGAAGATTTCTTTTGCGTGTTCTTCAAAAGTGTTCTCAGATATTTCCTCACCTTTATGCGCAGGAAGACAGTGGAGAACAATAGCGTCTTTTGCGGCCATTTGAAGAATTTTGTTGTTGATTTGATATTCTTTAAAAATCCGTTGTCTGATGGCAGCCTCGTTTTCTTGTCCCATCGATGCCCAGACATCTGTGTACAAAGCGTCAGCATCGCGGACGGCCTTTTGGATATCCTCTGTTAATTCGATATCACCTTCATGCCTAGCCCATGCTAGGAGTTTGGGATCTGGTGAATATTTTTCTGGACATGCTAGAGAAATTGCAACACCCGTTTTTATGCAACCAACGATTAGAGAATTAGCTACGTTATTACCATCGCCAATGTAGCATAATTTTTTGCCTTTCAAAGTACCCTTATATTCTTTTAAAGTCATTAAGTCGGCCACAACCTGTGATGGATGGCAGTAATCGGTTAAACCATTAATAACAGGAATATTGGCGAATTTTGCTAAATCTTCAACATCACTCTGCTTATATGTTCGTATCATGATCAAATCCAGATAACGTTCTAAAACTCGAGCAGTATCCGCGATAGATTCGCCACGTCCTAATTGTATATCTTGACTGCTAAGAAATATAGCACGCCCACCTAGTTGGATTATACCAGTCTCAAATGCCACACGTGTGCGAGTCGAGGATTTGGTAAATATCATACCCATGATCTTATCTTTCAAGTATTCATGTTTTTCTTTGTTTTTAAGTTTTGATTTGAGTTCAATTCCAAAATCTATTAATGCATTTAATTCTGCAGAATAGAGGTCTTGTAATTTTAAGAAGTCTTCCATAAAAATTCCTGTCTAAATTGTAATTTGTATAATTATAATTGATTTTATCAAAATAAATGCAAATTGTCAAATAAGAGGAATAATTATTAATAACATCTATTGAAATCTAGCAACGAAAAATTAAGGATACTGATATAGTAGAGTATCTTTAAAAGCTTATTGTCATGCTAGGAGTTATATAAGTATGTAGGAGTTATTGAAAATGGGTTTGGATTAAAATTAAAAAATGGAGAGAAAAGTGGAATATTTGCAAAAAATGATGGTTATAAAAAGCGAGATTAAAATATTAGATATTATTAATCTCGGATTCAACAGGTGTACCATAGACAAAAATTTCTGATAATTGAGCACCATATTGAGTACTAGTTTCTAAAATTTCAACATAAATATGTGTGGCTTGTATTGGTGTGTCTAAATGAATAGTGACAAAATTGCCTTTTTCAGGATCAAAGCAATAAGATGCATCTGCAAAGAAGTTATAAAAATCATGTCCATTTAAGCTAAACTTGATTGAAATTAGTTCATAGCGGAGATCCCATATCTTAGATGGAGGGAGATGAAGTATTATGTCACAAACACTATAGATAATTCCCTCACTAGAAAATGGTATTACTATATTAGCATTTTCATAGATTGATTCCCAGTACGTATTCAAATTTCCATCCGTTAAATAGTCGCTTAAGTAGATTTCATTACTATCGCTGGCTGTAACAGGTTGGTTGGTTGTTAGACTAAGAGGTAATATAAGAATTTCGTTAAGTGATAGGGTTTTAGCTCCCAAAATACCACTTCCTTTATATATTCTAAGCTGTAGCGTGTAGCTTTCGCTTTTTGGTATTACAATGTCAAGATAATTACCAACTGTTGGTGATGTTTTTGAATAGACTTCTTTTAAGAAAAGAAATCCTTTATCTGAACTACTTTTATTATATATGCGTATTCTGTATTCAATAGAATAGGCATTTGTGGGATCTAGATGAAGACGTACAATTCCTGGAATTACGTTGCTTTTGTTGAATGTGATTGAGATAGCCGCATATTCATTGTTGACTCCAGACCATGCGGGAGCATCCCATTTAGTTTGCAAATCATTATCGAACAAATTTTTAGCGGAGTTTTTGTCTACAACCCAACTACCATCATCATAATTAACGTGATCAAAACCAACATTGTGTGTAATAGATATGTCTGCTGCATCTAAATTGATTTTATCATCTGCAAATGGTGCCTGTGAAATTGGAGTGGTAAAAGCCGGAACCTCGACGCCAAACTGTAATTTAGTGGGAATATTCTTAAACGAAACATTGGAATTCAATATTTTCAAATTATATGGATACTTAATCCGTGCGCCATTTGTAAATGAACCTTGAGAGCCAAAAAGAACGTCATTGATATAATCATTGGTGCTAAAAAGGAGATCATCTGTTGATTGAACTTGTGAATCTGAAATATATAAATTGTTGAAAATAGCTTGTGTTAAAGAGGCATCAGAATCTTCACCAGTTAGTCTAATAGCGGCTGAATTAACAGTAGTAATGATATTTATATTGCTAAAAGTGACATTAGTGATGGGGCCTCGCTTAGCAGTTACGCTCCATTTATCGTGCTTGCCAATTTCAACTTCTATTATATAATCGTCATGATTATCAGTTAAATCACCGATTGTTTGTGCGTCTTCGATTGTAATATTTAGAAAATATACATCTGAAATATGTGCTTTATCAGCATTGTGAACTGCCATTACAGCCTTGTGGAAATTATGTAATATAGTAATATCTCTAAAGGTGACATTTTTAATAAGAGAGCCGTTGGTTTCATATCCTACTTTGCAACTTTCATTTAAATCTGTCCAAATTGTAGAATTCTCAAATACAATGTTAGTACTGGATTCACCATACTTATCTTTTACTACTAAACTATCCGACCAGCTTCTAACAAAGCAGTCAGATACTAGTATGTTTACGCACGATTGTATGGAGATACCATCACAGTTGGCCCTTGCTGTAATTATGTTAACTCCCCTAACATTAGAGTCAATGCATCTAATTAGAGCAATTGCAATTCCTGCAGGGTCTAGGATAGTTATGCCAGTTATGTTTATATTTTTTGAATCCGCAAATTCAATAGGAATAACCGATTGAACTAATTCCGATCTGTCGTAAATTGATCCACTAATAATTCCTCGTCCTTTTATTGTAATGTTTTCTGCATATTCAGCACGGATTTGGCCGAACACGTATGCTCCACCTGCTAAGTATAAAGTTTGGCCTGTTTTCAAAGGAATAGCACTCGCATCATAAATGCCAGGTCCTATGTAAATTGTATCATCTGGGATGCTGGACTCATTGATAGGGTTGACTTCGATTTCGTTTGCAAAAATGTGCAGTGTATTGTTTGATGCAATATCGTCAGCTCCTTTGCTAAATTCAACAGTGTAATCTGCTGGATAATCGAGTTTAAAGACAATTTTGTTTTCAACTACAAAAGTGTTGATGTCATATGCTAGTGGACGAACCGTAACATTAGTTAAGTTTTCACAGTTAGAGACTAATATTGTAACTGTTATTGAGCCTTCGAAATCAAATGAAACCACATAACCTTTAGTTAGTGGTTGTGAGAAAGAAAAGCTCCTTTTATTATTAACTCTCGTTTCGTAAACAAAAAGATCATGTCCTTCAACATTAACTTTCATGTCCTCTGATGATTTCATAATAGATGGTCCATCATAGGTTGTAAATTTAGTTGCAGTTACTGTTTTGTTAACGTTATATTCAGGTGAGTCTGGGATTGCAAAAATTAATTCATTATTTATGCATGCAATAAGTGCAATACCAACAAGCATGAAGGTTGCAATAAAAGCAATTGTCACAAAATAGATGAAGAAGTTGTGCTTTTTTAGAAATTTTTTCGTTGTGATTAGCATATACCGCCTTTCAAATAATAAAAATTCATTGTGTCATTAAGTTCCTTTAATATGTAAATTTATATTCCATAAGACGACAAAAGCAAAAACAAAGTAGACTTCGTGTTTGGATTTAAGACAAATACAGAATACATGAAGAAGAAAAAGTTAAAGTAAATTTAAATATATTACGTTGACATTCAATTTAACAAACAACATTTGAAATATTGTCTTACAAAATGTATTTTTTGCAATGATAGAGAAGGGACTAAATATTATAAAATAAACCCTGTCATATTTTGTTTAGCAGATGCACAGTAAGCATTCTAATAAGTCATTGTTGTTGTTAAGATTTAATATATCGCTACATAAATTAATAATACACATAAATTGTTTATATTAAAATAATATTATCCAGTTTAAGGAATTATTGTTAACCTGTTCTGACAAAATTGTATCATATTAAAATTTAAAATGCAATTAATTTGTAGCAAAAAAAACTTAAAATGTTTACTTTTTTATTTACCCGAGGGTAATAAAAATGCAATAGAATTTATTACAAGAAAGTTTAAGGTTAGAATATGCAGAAAGCATCATTTTTCTTATGTAAATAGTTTGATTTTGAAAATGATCACATTTAGTAGACATAAATAGTATATATGGATAGCTATATGTATTAGTTTATAATTTATTCCAAATATTACGATTATATTAGTAAACAATATACAAGCTTTAAGGCATACTGGATGGTAACAAAAAAATAAAAAGTGTTGCATAGTATAAAAAATTACTAAAGGTCGAAAAACATAAATGAAAGGCCTGTAGACTTTAGGAGTGAGATAAAATTAAATAGGAAAAGAGAGCAAAAAGAGAGTTAATTGGCATGAAAATGGCACTTAGTTTTTATTGTAAATTGGTTTTTTGAAGGTTGTTTTTTTGAATTTTTGCAAAACAACAAAAGAGGCCCACCAGTAAAGATGAGCCTCTTAAAGTACAAGGATTAAAAAATACTAAACTTCATAGGCTTCGTAATAATAACTATCACTTGGTTCGTCTAATCTGTTAACAACTCTAACTTCATATGAAAGATCTGTTATTTCGCTTTTGTTGGTTTTGATCAGGATATTATTAAATCTAAGATCATCTGTTGAAACATCTTGTGGAATTGCTAAATCAAATACAATATATTTCGTTTTTAGATCATCACTTTCATAAATATCAATGAAATTGAATTTGCCTTCGGAAGCATCAAACTCGGATGAGGAATACCAAAACTGTGTGTAACATATTATGTTCTCACTGAAAAATTCATCATTGTAAGTTGCAGATAACTGACTAACTAAAGCATTGTCAGCAGTTAAATCTGAGTTAATGGACTGCAAAAACTCAATAAATTCCTGATTGGTATTGAATGTGATAACCTTCTTGTCGAGAACAACATTTTTAAAAACGAGGCCTTCAATGTCAATCAACTGTCCATATAGATTAATATTGTCTCCTGATAGTGGTCTTGCATCTGGATTTATATCCTTGCCGTTTTCATCGCTTGTATTGTATACACAGGATGACATCGAAAAAGCAAAGGATAAGAACAATAATAGTGCTAAACCAGTAATAAACTTTTTTAAAAGTAAGTTAAAATTTTTCTTCATGATAATAATCTCCTTAAAAAATTAGAATGAAATGCAAATTTAAGTATCTGTTAAAATATAAAACCAGCGCCCATAAAACCAAAATCTGTATATGAATTCTTCTTGTTACTGAATTGATAGACATTTGCATCATACAATGCAATTATGGCCGATGTCGTTTGGAAGGTGACAACTTCCATGTTGGTTAATCCAATTGACTGTCCTATGAGATTGCCGTTTGAATCATATACTTTTAGGTCATAGTCAGTGAAACTTACGCTAGGAGTACCTGACGTGGTTGTTTGCCTCGAATTAGCAAGCCAAACAAGGCATACCTTTACTGTTCTATTAGCTAACCCAATAATTTGTTTTGTAGCGACAATATTGCCTGTGTTGTCTGTGGAGACACTAAAATACTGACCAAGCATATCAATGCCAGACATAGAACTAAAATAGACAAGTCCAAAGCCAGATTTATTGTCAAATGTTCCAGTAGCACTTGGAAGTGGTTGTGCTGCGCATACTAACGTGCCGAGCACCCCTTCAGGTTTTAATATTTCGTTAGGCTCGCGCTGTAGTTGTGCTGCAACCACTCCAGTAACAAATGGCGCTGCATAACTAGTTCCAGAATGTCCACCAGTTACGTTGCTAATATTAGGGATGTTGTTAAGGCCAGCACCAGGTGCCACGACTGTTGGTTTACGGGAATCACGGATTTTCATAGTCAAAATTATCTTAATAAACATTTTTGGAATTTATCTTGCATAAGGATTTTTTTGGAATACAATCAAACATTTTTGGAATTTCAGGCCTGATATTTTTTTTA
>JAIRKT010000114.1 GCA_031259965.1 Christensenellaceae bacterium
AATTTTTATACCATTTCATAAATAAAATTTTTATCATTTTTTTTGTAGCGTATCTAGGCCGTCCTCCAAGAGATAAATCTTTTCCATCAAGGATAACACTATCAATTTTATCAGCAATCAATTTGAAATCAATAAACGACTCTATGAATTTTAGTTTTTTATAGAATCTGTTTTTATGGTGTGGTGGGGTAAGGAATATTGTTTGCATGTAATTAAAGCCTCATCAAAAATTAATTAATATTATATCAAAATTAGCAATTAAATGTCAACATATACTGGCAAAATAAATAATATTAAATATGATTTAAATTTTAAAATACTAAAAAGAAATTAATCTCTGTTGATTAATTTTTTCTGGGATGTAAATTTAGGTTTCTGGTTGTCCCCTTAACAAAGAATATTACCTTAATATTTGTTCCACTATGTTATGCTACAATAGTTGGTTTCTTATAATAGTTGGTTGCGGATTTTATTTTCATATCTGGAATTTTCCTATTTTTTTAACTATTTTAACTTTTTTATGCATAATTAAAGCTTGCTTTAAAATTTTAGAACAACCCTCATATAACATAATTCAGTTTTCTTTTGTCACCTTTATATATATTTTTGTGACAAGCGGAAACCAGTTATTAAGAATATATAATCCTACTAGATCACCATAGGTCCTTCCCACTAGACCAGACCTTTGTTGATATTCTCCATTGACATATACATAAAATGACATGAAAACATTTTCTTCTAATCCTCGGCCCTCTATGGCTTCTTTCTTTATGTAGGTTGGACAATCATCAGTTCCAGTTCGTATACGCAACGATATATCACTACCAGGTAAAAGCATGTTATTAACAGTTTTTGGCATAAGTTTTATACCATAATATCCATGTTTTACATCATAATCTATTTCTGTAATTTCTAAATCGTAGGCATTCTCGTTTGGTAAAAGATATTGAAAAGTCGTATCATAATCTATTTTGTATTCATAAAATTCGGTTTGATATATGCTTGTTTCAAAAGTTACGCTCTCTGCATTGAAGCATGAAACCAAATATTGCGAATCACCATATGGCAATATAGATTCTACTATTCCATTAACTCCTGCATAGACAAACTTGTTGTTTTCATTGCTCCCTAGTATGGTAGTTTTTTTAAGTTTTAAACCTGGCACCAATGCCTTAGCTTGTTTAGTAATAATGTGATTTGTGTACATTATATCCTCGTTAAACTGCATCGAGCCTTCCACTCTCTCATATGAACCCATCTTCTTATAATAGACATTAAACTCTTTATACTCTGTAATATTAAATGAAGGCTCATAAATGATTGGTGAATCCGTTGTATTGTAACGATAATTTCTATTTTCGGGCTCTGCTGGCATATTATACCATATTATATATGCGGTCAAACTTATTAAGATCAGAATTATAAGTGGTATTACTACATAATACACTAATGAGCGTTTATACTTTTCATGGTTTTTCATTGCACTCTACTCCTTTGGAAAAAATCTCTTTTCCTGCCTGCTAACACGCAATATGCTCTATGGACAAAATATGCTGCTATTGTAAGCATTAAATATCCTAAACACATGACAAAATAATTTCTAATAATTGGGCTTTCACTCCCCAAAAATCTGCTTGCCACGCTTACAAATTCTATTTGCTCCGCATTCATTGTAAACATATAATTTGCCGCCGCATTTAAGTTTGTCTTAATTAAAATTAAATTAATGATATGTACTAAACTTATCATTATTATCATGCTTAAAAATGGCTTGTATGGTTTTCTATAACTAATAAACTCCGCATTGAATATTAAATATAGAATAGAAACTACGACATATAAAATATGTGGAATGAATGTGCCTGCTATTTCGTTTGAATGCCAACTGTAAACTCCCTCATTTATCATTGGCACTAACAATGTGAATATTGGTCCTGTTGTACAATAATATAGTATGAATTTATTTATTATCTGTTTTTTGCCTTTCTTAAGTAACGCAAATATTAAAATAAAAATATTTAGATCACATGCATATAAAGGCATGTTTAAAAAAATTGTTTTTGGACCGTATTTCAAGTTCGAAAACATGTCATAAAACTCAAACACAGCACATACAAAAAGGCATAACAATAATACTACTGTTCTTCTCCCGGGAGGGCTTCTCTTTAAAGCATAATACCCTAATACCAAAACAAGCGGCAGTAAAAGAATATATCCAATATGAACTAAATTAAAAGCACTATACACATTCCACCTAAAAAGGACCCATTATTCCCTGATTTCTAAAATCAATGTCATCATTTTCTACATAATAGTAGAGATTATCCTCTCTTAATATTTTAACAGGCGTCAAAGTAGTTCCTGTAGTGTTACCACTCCGGTCATTAATCATTACATGAACATATGCTATATCATTTTTGATCGACACTATATAATCCTTTCGAATTCTTGCGTATTTATGAACGATTAGTCGAATAGCTCTGACATTAACTAATAATCCTCTATCAAATGTTCCTTCAATTCCAGATAATTCAAATAAATATGACCTGCCATTTGATGCGAGTTTGTAAGTATAATCTGTAAAATTAATGGTCTCATAACTAAATAGTATTTTTATTTCCAAACCATCTTCAGCCAGTGCTTTATACTCCTTAACTGGCATTTCAAAATTTACTACTATCGTCTGGGGATTGTATATGTTTATAAGTTCTCCATACGCAGTATGCTCAATGTATCCTACTCTGTAACCATCATATTCATCAGCATAAAAGAGCTCATTTGAAAGATTGCTCCGTGCAACAGCCACACCTTTCTTTATCATATCACCAGCTTTTATTAGCAAAGTAACTTCTTCATTAATTATAATGTTTTCTTCTTCAGGCATTCCTATCTGGCCATCATAATCATCACCATAATATTCTACATAGTATCCAAAAATATTTCCACCATCTCGCATAAAATCCTCTCTTTCATATCCTAATTCAATATTGTTTTCCAATAAAAAATTAGCGGAAGTCTCTGGAACATCATACAAAAAAGAAAGAAACCCTGCGACAAATATTAGTATTAAAATAGTTGACGCACCTATGACCTGTAATATAAGCTTTTTCTTTTCATTCATATCGCAACACACTCATTATATTTTGCTTCACACCCCATAAAGAAGGGATAAATCCAAATGCACTAGTTACACTAGCTGACATTAGAATAGGCACTAAGAGCCTATCCCAGGTTATATGTCTAAACATAGTTACTACCGTAGTTTGCAAAGCAAATGGTGCCGTTGTAATTAAGACAAACAATCCTACGGCTAACCCACATAAAGCACCTAGCAAACCCATCACAATGTTTTCTATGAAAAACTGAAACAATATCACCCCATCATTAGCCCCTAGCGCCTTTTTTATTCCTATTTCTGGTAATCGCTCTTTAAATGAAAATATTAATATTATTGACAGACTAAGACCCGTAGTTAACATTATAACTAATACAATCAAATTTACTATCTCAGCAAATTCCTTGGTTGACTCGCTTATCTCGTTAAAAACAGATTCTCTTGTATAGGCGTTTTCCCACTTCATCCCACGTCTAATATTATACCAAGCACCAAGTACATTATCGCTGTCTCTAAACGTAATAATAGTATCATCTGCACTTTCCCATTTGTTTTCCCCATATTCAACTGGTGTATATAAAGGAACAAAAGGTGTTTTTTCATCTTTTAACCCCGCTTGCCACTTGTTATAGGTATCAATAGTTCGCAAAACATCAGGCGTGTCAGACAATATGCCAACCACCATATATCTTTTAACTGGCAAAGATGTGTCTGTTTTGATGTATTGTCCAAGTGGGTTGTTATCTCCAAATAGTAATTTTGCAAAACCAGAATGTATTATCGTAACACCTATTTCATCTTTTAAATCATCTTGATTAAAAGCCCTTCCATATAATATTTTGGTTCTTTCAGTTCCATCATATCGATCAATACTTGGCAATGAATAATTGTGAAAATCTAATTTTACAAAAGTCAGCTCCGCTTCAACATCAAAATTTACATTATCATCAGCTATATGAATATTTACAGTATACCCTTTATTAAAACAGGAATAATTTTCTTTTTCATAACGCGCTTTGATTTCTTTAAGGGCGTTTTTATCCAGATAATCTCTAATTAAAATTGTATGACTATCAAAACCCTCGTATATGTCTGAAAGTGTTGATATTAAGGCATCAGCATAAACATTCACAACCAAATATACTGTAGTAGCTATTATAATACCTACTATAGTTAAAAATGTTCTGACTTTATGCGTTTTAAATATGCTAATTGAGTTTCGCATAATATTGAGCATTATATTGTTTCTCCAAAACTATAAAAGTTATCAAAAAATGAATCATATTCGTTGCTATGCGTGACCATAATAATTGTTTTCTTTTCACTAATACAAATATCTCTTAATAACTCCATCATGTATCTTGCATTATTACTATCCAAATTCCCAGTAGGTTCGTCACAAATTATTAAATCGGGACTTGTTACCAAGGCACGCGCTGCAGCTACACGTTGCTTCTCTCCACCACTCAAAACATCCGATTGTTTGTATAATAATTCCTTGATTTTAAATGTTTCTATCAGTTTGTCAAATAGTGAACTGTCAAACCTGTCTTTGTTTAAACACAAAAAGGGTAACATTATATTTTCATGAACAGACAATTTGGGCATAAGGTTATATGATTGGAATATAAAACCTATTTTATTCCCTCTGTAAAATGCTAGCTTAGATTGTTTTTTAAAGTTTATAGAAATATCATCAAAATAAAGATTTCCAAAATCTGGTTTGTCAAGAAGCCCTATAATATTAAGCAAAGTACTTTTTCCACACCCTGAATTTCCCTTAATACCAAAAAAACTAGCATTGCAAATCTGCAAATTAATATTGTTCAAAACTTTTTTGTCTTTAAATGATTTGCAGATGTTTTCAACTTTAACGTTCATCTCTGCCTCACAAATATTTTTTCAATAGTCGGATCGTCTAAATATATTCCAACTAAACTCCCTATCTGTCGTCCAAATTTTACTTCTAATTCTAAATACCCATCACTGCTCTCTACAAAACAAGAGAAGTATGAGTTTTCTCCTTTATATGGATTAATCATATTTTCTGTAAACCCATCTATTCCTACAAAAACTCTACACTCATCTACACCTGTTTTGTATCTTACCTTGACAGAAGCACCTGGCATAATTAAATAATCAATCTCTGATGGCATGCAAATTAAAGTTACAGAACCATTAACAACTTGATATTCAATTTTTTCAATTACCAATGGTGTTGGAATTTCATTATCTAATATGTATTCAAATTTGGATGTGTATGTAATATTATATTTATAATAATCGTACTGGGGAATGTCAATTTCAATATAATAGGATTCCGAATTGAAGCATGTTATGTTATAACTATTATCTCCTTTTTGCTCTATATATAAAATTATTCCATTTACTGAAGATAATACTTCTTCTCCATTTTTGTATCCTAGCAAACTACCATTAGATATTTTGTCCCCTAATTTGATATTTGCTAAACTATTAACTAAAATATTGATATTCTCTTCGCCATCAAAAACTGCACTTGCATAATACTCATTATACGTAGTAATTTCCTTTCTTATTAGTGGAATTTCCTTGTATCTTGTTTTGTCAAACATCACTCCAATTTCCTCAGGAAAAGTGTAAATTGTGTCCTGATCATCTTTTTCTGGGATCGACAAAATTACCACGAATACCGATAATCCTATTATTGAAATTATGGCAAGTGGAATAAATATGTAACAAAATTTTGGCATTTTATATGCTTTTTGTGATTGCAATTTTTCTCTCCTTTATGTTTTATTGTGGATTATTATTAATATACTAAGATTTTTTCTTCTTGCATTGAATATATCCAGTTTCAATATTAGTTTTTGTTGCTATTTGATAGCAGTTTTAACACTTTTTTGCATTTATAATTTTAATTTATTCACAAACACCTCAAATATTATCAATAAAAGTTCTGCCTCTTTACTACATTAGTTTTAATGCCTTATTTGCCATGTTGATAATTACTCCTTTTGTATGTTATGCTTGTCATTTATTTGTTGTTGCATATCAAGAATATCTTCATTTATAATCAAGCCATTCTCCAGAAGGTCCTCACTGCAAAAATCAAAAAACCCTGTTTCTATGTATTCTATACCATCACTTATATATTTAAGGGGACAACCAGAAACCTAAATTTACATCCCAGAAAAAATTAATCAATAGAGATTAATTTTTTTTTAGCATTTTAAAATTTAAATCATATTTAATATTAGTTATTTTGCTAGTATATG
>JAIRKT010000082.1 GCA_031259965.1 Christensenellaceae bacterium
TCCATTAAAGGAATATACAAAATAAAATTCAATGGTAAATATAAAGATGTGTATCCAAAATTGACAAAAAAGCAAAGAGATATATTAAGTGCTCTTAAAATAGCATATAATCATTAAAAATTCGTAACCGCGTACAAAATCGGGGATTTAGGAAAATATTCAGGGTATTATGGAAAAATTTATTCAGAAGTGGGTGCAACACAGAGGGAGATACTAACTGCATTCGATGTAAAAACACCAACCTAGTTACAAAATGGGATTTTAGGTTGAATTAGAAAAAAACAGCAGAATTGGAAATATCTAGATATTAAACTGTAATTTGAAAAAATTAATACCAAAATAATGTGTAGATTAAATCATATATTTATCAAAAATATTTGGGATAAAAACAATAATTTTGAATGTAAAAATATACGGTAAAAAACGTGAATTTCAGGATGCAAAATATCTAGCTTAAAGTAAAGATACTCCTGCTATAATTCTAAATAGTTAAAAAATTAAACTTCTTTTTCAAAACTCGGGTATGAAATTTAATACAGCCGTGATTATACGTTCATAATAAAGGTATTTACAATTAGTAAGTTTTATATGCAAAAAAACAAACATATTTCTGCAATAACATCCTCTTTTTTGTTATTGCTTTTTAGGATGCTCCATTATTTTCTAAAACTATCTGTTAACTATATTTTTTTTACTACTTTACTGACATTTTTTAGATTAGTTACATATTAACTTTAATGCTACAATTTGATTTAATCTTGTGAAAATTATGCTATTATGTTATAATCAGTAAAAATTACTAGTTAGGATTTTTTTCTATGAACAAAAACCCACCATGCCCTTTATGCAAAAAATTAAATACTATAAAAAATGGAAAGCGCTTTGAAAATATTCAATCATACAAGTGCTCATTTTGTCATTATCAATTTACTAAGCCTCCACGCTATTCTGACAACGACAAGGCAATTGCATTAGCTCTGCATATTAAAGGTATTTCTAGCACCTTGATTGCAAAGCTGTTTGGTGCAAAACCTCATACTATCTGCCGTTGGGTTTTGGACTATAAAACTCACGCCTCCCCCCCCCCAGATTTCTAATGTCACGCTAAAATCTTTTGTTGCCAATGCAATCAGTCTTTACAAATTTACAAATTTACACAAACAAATTTTACTTGCCTTTCTTAACTCTTCTATGTAGTGCTTTACCATACCATCAATGCTTTAACAATGTTAGCCCTTTTTATTCGAAAATGTGCATTTTATCTCAGAATTGGATGATAAATATTTCTTTTTCTAATATCATTATATTGGGCACACGTTTTTTCAATATGTCCTTGACAAACAAAACTAGCGATGCTATAATGATAAACAAGTTGTATTCCTGCAATTTATTCAACTTTATAGATCATACGATTATTATGGAACAAGAAATGTGTATGCAAAAGATAAGAAAGGCAATGTAACAAGTGAGGTTGTTGCAACAGAAGAATATTTCATAGAATCCCGATGGGAGGTTTATGAAAAGATCACCTATTCAACAAATGAATCAGAATACTTTAAACTTACCAAAATTAATTAAAGGAGATAAAACATATGAAACAATTTGAAATTAAAAAATCCATGTTCTTTGGTACTACAATATTAATTGTTTTTTTGTTAATCCTTTGTGTGCTGTTTTATCAACCCACACGTATTGCTGTCGCTTTACAAACACCAGAATTAGACCCACAAGACCTTGCAATATGGTTCAATCCAGAAAATGCTTTTCCTACATATGAACTTGCTGCTGAAAACAGAGAGGTATGGGCTAGCAACGATCAAGAGGAACGATTCGAGTATTATCTGTTTAAAACTGATAAAGAACCGCATAATGTGGACATCTCGAGCATAACGGCATACCATACAAAAGGATACGAAACAACACTACAAATAGGATTTGATAAATTAACCTCAGAAGAGGTTTTATACTCATTCGGAATTGATGCTGAAATAAAGGTTGGATTTGCTATAGGAAAGTTTGGAGGTGGATGGAAATGGGGAGAAACAACAAGTCGTAAATTTGCAAAAAATGGTACGTTTGTTATATCAGCAGAGAAAGAGGATCAACTTCTAAAGGCATACGCGTCGGGGGTTGTTCAAGAATACTATTTGTATGTTAGAAAGGTAACACGCAAAGTAAATAAAGATAAACACGGAAACTTTGTCTCACATAGCGATTATTCTACAACAAAAGTTCCATCTGAATCCGGTTTTTTCGAAACTTTTGATTTTGACGCATCTGTCACTGTTGAAATTAGCAAGGTTTGAGTGGAAAAATGAGTAGACTTCGCAGATTTTCAATTGTTGTATGGATACTAATTAGTGTTTTTTTTATTACCTTTCAGACTACATCATGTACCCGGGATGTACCCAATTTAAGCGCATATATCCCAGATTTTCTTATAGACAAGCAACCCGATTCCACGGATATCACAGTTTTTGTCAATAAAGAAACTTCTGCTAGGTTTACAATTCCTGTCGTTGTTTCAGCAAGTTTATCAATGTACAATACAGGTCCAAAACCATCAAATGATAGATTATATCTGTCAGATATATCAGGTGAAAATATTGAAGATCTTGATATCTATAGTATTCAGAGACAATGCTTTCAAACTTATTATGAGTCTAAAGATACTAGATTGTTTGTATTAACATTTGAATTTGAAATAAGTACGTTAGATGATTGGACATCAAAAGGTATTATACGAAAAATAACTGATTTGCAATTCACTATTTTAAACGAAATCATACCTGTACACGTAAATATTAAGATTCTTGAAAAATTTGAAACAGTTATGCTGTTTTATGAATGTCCCATAATTAGATCATCAGACTATCCAACATGGACAAGAGCACAATACTCAGGCCATGATGGAATGTCAATTTTTAACGTTGGTCTCTATTTTGACGACGCTGGTTTCGGAGGGTCAGGCTTTGATGAGGATGATGATAAATTCATAACTATCACTGGATTCCGCTTTTATAGTGAAGTATTAAAACTTGATAATATAGAACTTGTTATTTTAAGAAGACAATCTAAAAATGTCTACGATGAAGAAATTATCCCATTATCTATTGAGAACACTAATCATAACCTTACAAGCCTACAATGCCTTTTAGGAGGCATGCTTTTAAAAATTGATGTTTCACACACGCGTGATGATTGTCAAGTTGCATCAGATAATTTAATAATGCAATATACTGAAAATGGAGATACTGAAAAAGTGTATGAAGTTAGTCTGGCAACAATACATTTTAATGATTACGATGCATTAGCTGCAAGGGTTCGAAATGAGCAAACAAACTCCGATAGTTAAAAACCAACGAATATTTGAATTAGATTTTACACGAGGCATATTGATCATATTAATGTGCCTGCAACATTTATGTTGGTTTTTTTATCGTTACATCTATTGTGGCATCTGGAATTCCTCTAAACTTTCAGACAGATTAAGATCGTTTGGTGTGTTCACAAATAATTTTTTATATGAAAATCCTTTTAATCTTACGGCGATGCCAGTTGGATGGTGTATCTTTTTTTTGATGGCTGGTATTTCATTTACTTTTTCGCGCAATAATTATAGGCGCGCACTTATTACTTTTGTTTTTTTTATAATTCTTTATCTCATTGCCATAATTTGTCAAACATATTTAAAGTATCCAGTAATGCTAAATTTTGGAATTTTTTTAGGTTACGCATTTTACATATTTTTCTTTCAAATAGTTAAAGCCACACCATTTTTGTTTCATGCATTACTTGCATTTCTGTTATTAATTCTAACTGGCTTGTATTTTGTTTTCAATTTAAATTTTGAAATAAATCCTTTAAGATGGTTTGGAATATCTCAACAGCTTAATTTGGAATACTTAGATGAATGGAAATTAATGCCATCTGTTTTTTTCTATTTTTTAGGCGGCATTTTGGGCCGCACTTTATATAAGAATAAAACCAGTAAATTACAATCATTGAATAACTGTAACATTTTTAAACCAATTCTTTTGATAGGTAAAAATTCAATGTTTGTTTATGTCTTAAGTATAGTAGTGTATCCTTTGATTTTCATCATTCTCACTGCTATAATAAATGGAGGATGGTAAATATGAAAAAATCAGTTTTTCAACTTATAATTATATCTATACTTTTAGCGGGTATGGTTGGTATTATTGTTGCAGTAAAAACAAGCTTTGCTACTGTTAGTTATAACGAATATTATCCCACTGAGGACTCTGCTAATCAACAAAACCAGGGTGATGAAGAAGTGCCACAACTAACTGGCTACACAGAAGTAAAAATGACTAATCAGACTTTTTTTAGTTTTACTGATTTGCGTTCTTCTAAGACGTATTATGACTCTGAATTATCTTTTGAAGAGGTTTTTCTCGATGAGATTACAGTAGGTATAGGAACTCGCGTCAATGCAGGAGACGTTTTAGGCAAACTTGACAATTCCGATTTTGAAAGCACTGTTGATGGGATTGTGGTGGATAAAACTAGCGAGAAAATAACAATTAAAATATTGTCTGAACTATATGCCCAATTTGATATTAATATTTACAAAAAAAGCGAATATGTGGTTGGGGATAAATTTGATGTGTTCAAAAATGGTATCAAGGTAACAACGGCTGAATTAGTTTTTATAGATTATCTAGAAGTAGTTGATGATTGCGTTAAAGCAACGCTAAAAATACAAAATGATGATTTGTATTTTGTTAGTGCAGGCTATATTGAATTCTCTCCTACTGGTTATGCCACAGAAACTTCATTTGCTATTAATCCATCTGTGTTATATATCGAAACTACCAGTTACCAAGTATTAGATAAAGTATATGCGTTTTTGTGTGTAAAAGATTCAAAAGTATACGAGCTCCAAATCCAATTTGGAATCTGTTACTATAACTATGTTCAAATCAAATATGTTTGGTGCGATTATGTTAATTTTAATTTAAGTGGGGTTTTGCTTTATGTCAAATCTGCTTATTAGTTTAGAAGGCATTTCTAAGTCGTATCGAAACAAACAAATTCTGAAGAACATTAATCTCAATGTTTCCGAAGGTGATTTCCTGTCAATCATGGGCCAATCAGGGATTGGAAAAAGCACTTTGCTCAATATAATGGCATTATTTGAGCGCCCCGATAGTGGCAAATATTACTTTAATGGAACCTTAGTACATACAAGAAAACATGATGTAGCCAGACTTAGAAACGAGTATTTTGGATTTGTTTTTCAAAGTTTTAATCTACTAAATGGATTTAGCGTTGAACATAATGTTGCAATGCCACTACAATACGCATCCAAAATCGATCCAGGAGAAGCAATCAGAACTGTTGCAAATCTGCTTAGTAATTTGGGGATTAGTCATTTAAAATCAGAAAAAATAGATACTCTATCTGGTGGTGAGAAACAGCGTGTTGCTATTGCAAGAGCACTTGTGAACAGGCCATCCATTATTTTTGCCGATGAACCTACAGGAAACCTGGATTACATTTCCCGCAATTCGGTGTTAGATATTTTAAAAAATCTCAATAAAAATCTCAATGTGGCCATTATCATAGTTACCCATGACCCTGAAGTTTCACAAATTTCCACACGAAAACTCACAATGAATAGCGAGGGCCTGTATGAAAACTGATTTTTTGGGTGCATCTGTATTCTCTCGATTAAATGCAAACAAAACGCGGACTATATTAATTATATTGAGCCTTACAATTGCAATTATTTGTTTGACCGTGAGTGGATTTATTTCTTATCTGCTTGTGGAAAGGGCTACAGCCTCATTTAAAAATACTAGTGAAAATACTGTTTTTATGAATGTTGATAGTGCTGAAGTTACTTATTCTAATGTTGAAGAACTCGGGGAATTTTTCACGGCATCCACCTATAACTTTTTTAGTGAAAAAAGCCTATGGAGCTCTGGATTAAAAGGCAAATCCTATTCTTTCAACATGCTAAGCGTAGGAAAATTACAAGAAAAAATGATTTTACCATCTGCTGATCAGTATGGGGCAACAGAATATTCAAGACTTATCGCTGGCCGTCTGATTAACGAAAATGACATACTTCTTAATCGCAACGCTATACTCATCCATGATGCAATTGGAAAATTCCTCTTTGAGGAGGGATCAAATATAATTGGTGAAAAAATTGATTTTGATGGCTCTGGCACTGTGTATGAAATTGTTGGCATTTTATCTAACACTCCAGACATTTTAAGAGTTTTGGAATATTATACTATCTATGAAACCGAGTTTTCAACAGGACGTTTTAAAATCCCAATAATCACATATAACAATACAGAGTCTACTAGAGTTAGTAAATTACTCATATTCTTTGATGGTCGAATAAGTTTAGACACACTCCAATCCATGCAAACAACCATATTAAACAATTCAAACTATCAAAGCGTTAGATTAACAACTGCAGAATCTGAAAAAAGAAGTTATACTTATGTGCAGGCCGCATCAAGCCAAACTCTTGACCTGCTTCTAACTATTGTAACGATTATATTGTGTTTGATTTCAATAATTATCATATATATTACAATTAAAGAACGTGCAAGCGAAATTGGTATTAGAAAATCATTTGGTGCAACAACACCCCATGTGATTGCCATGTTTTTGTCAGAAATATTGTCGTGTATTTTTACATCTATAGGATATGCATTACCTATTTCAACATTAATCATGACTTTTATCGTTGCTACTTCAAATAGTTTCATAAACATACTAATCTTCCCTATAAATTTCGACATATATCTGTTTCCCTCTGCAATAATTGCAATCGCAGTTTGCTTCGTTTCACTTGCACCTCTTATTATTTATGGAAAATCTAAAATTGTTAATCTACTGAGGGTATCGTGAAATATGAATATTAAATCATCTAAGAAAATAGCATTGCTAATTATTCAAATTTGTTTAATCTCCTTATTGAGTTCGTTACTACTTGTTGGCATTTTTGGTATATTTAATAGTTATCAACAATACTCCACAAAGGCTGGTGATTACAAATACAAAGCGCCTACTAACACTGTACCATCTTATTATACTGATTCGATGAGTCGAAAAAATGTAATCAAGTCTGTTCGCATATCTGGTCAAATTATTCGATCTAATAACACAATTGTAGAGATTTCAATGCCTCATGATGCAACATTAAATTGTGTTATTGGATCAATTATCACAAATGCAACGGATATTGCTGATGATAATTCTGAGGAAAATTATGCTAACGGAAGAGTTGTTAACATTTTGAAAGAGGAAAACACTCAAAACATAGTTATAGATTTGGCTAGCAATTATCTAGCCATTTTGACCCTTGATGATGCATACAGTAATTTAATAGAATTGCTTTATCAAAACAAACTGGTGTATGAAATAAGTGCAAATTATGCGGATTTTAATTCGACTTTTATAAAAGCAGATTATGACAAGAAATCTTCTAAATATTATCTCTATTTTTCTGTTGATGAGCTCAACTCAAATATTTATTTAAATATTGACATCTCTGCTGAAATCATTCAAAGACAATACCTTAAGGCCGTTGTACTAAGTTTTTCTGTAATTAAAGCATTAACTGAGGACAACAAAGCCGTTTTAGACATGCTAACAAAAAATAGAGATGGTACTGTTACTATACGTGAAGTGCAATTGCAAATTATTGATGTCGCAAATAGTGACATTATTCTTAACACAGATGACTTCGTTAGTAATGAATTTATTATTTACAACAGATATCATCCAGCAAATCAAATACCTACTAAAAATGAGATTTATATAATCGATGACACCTTTGCCAATTTAGTTTACTAACAGAAGGTCAATATCGTTTTGCACAATACAAAGAACTTTAAAAATTCCAAACTTTAATCACTAAAATTTGATAAAACACAGGCTTTTTTGTTTAATTCCATCATAGAGACAAATTTATAATGAGCACTATATTTTGTCGAGAAAGTCATAAATTTCTCAAAACCAACGCAGTTAGTCCTTTTTCATGTTTAAAATTTATTATTTTGTCAAAAACATCTAGCATGAAATACAGATCTCCAAATAAATCTGAAGAAAAGGAAGAAATTTATAACCCTATAAAAACTGGGATTTTGGATGGCAATGATGAATGCTCACAATAAAGAATATTTAAAACTAGTGGCATCTAACACCCCAAAAACAAAACACATCTCTACAATGCTCTCCTCTTTTATTGTTGGTGGATTAATTTGTTGTCTGGGGCAGGGCATTAACGATGTATACATGTTATGGCTTCCTCATCTATCCGAATCAACAATTAAAAGTCTTGTCTCTGTATCCTTGTTTTTGATTGCATCAACTCTAACTTGCATAGGTGTATACGACAAAATCAGTGAGTTTGGTGGGGCGGGTGCTATAATTCCAATAACAGGTTTTGCTAATTCAATAATATCACCCGCCATAGAACATAGACGTGAAGGAATAATAGGTGGTCTTTGTTCAAATATGTTTATCATTGCAGGGCCAGTACTCGTTACTGGGATTGTTATTTCCGTGCTAATTGGTTTTTTTACATTAGTCTTTAGTGGAGCACCTCTCATATGATTAATCATACAATAACCTATAAAAAGAAAATCATGATTGACGCGACAACTTCAATTGCTGGTCCCAAAGAATCTACTGGACCTTTGGGACATTATTTTGATAAAAATTTAAATGATGATTTATTGGGACAAAAAAGTTATGAAATTTTAGAGAGCAAGCTACATGCGAGTGCTGTTCTTCTATTGCTAAACAAAACGAATCTTAAGCCGAGCGAAATTGATCTTTGCATAGGAGGCGATTTAAACAATGAGCTTTATGCAACAAACTTTGCAATGCGAGAATTAAACATTCCATTTTTGGGTGTATATGCCGCATGTGCGAGTTATGGATTATCAATCATAATAGGCGCAAACTTCATCGAAAGCAATCATGTCCAAAGAGTAATTTGCTCTACAAGTAGTCATTTTTCAACTGCAGAACGACAATTCAGATTCCCTTTAGAATTGGGAACGCCCAGAGCGCCACAATCTCAATGGACCACTACCGGCGCTGGCGCCATGCTGTTAAACACTTTAAAAGGCAACATTAGAATTGAATCTGCTACGATTGGAAAGGTTGTTGATTTTGGAGTAAAGGACGTAAATGATATGGGCGCAGCAATGGCCCCAGCAGCATTCTCTACATTGTCTGCACATCTCAGCGCTCTAAACCGCAATCCATCATATTACGACCTCATTTTGACTGGAGATTTGGGGAAAAGGGGGGCCGATCTTTTGAAACTATTAGCAAAAAAAAATAATTTAAAAATTGATGGGAAAATCTACTCTGATTGTGGCGTCCTTATATTCAATACAACAAATGATAGTATGGGGCAGGGAGGTAGTGGGACTGCTTGCGCAACGCTTGTATTTAATGGATATATTTATAAAAAGTTATTGGATAAAAGTTATAGACGCGTATTACTAATAACAACTGGCGCCTTATTATCTAAAACTTCATCCCTTCAAAATCAAACGATTCCAGCAATCTCACATGCCATAGCATTTGAAAGGATATAATAAATTTATGTTTTTAATCTATCTAAGAATATTTGTAGTAGGTGGCGTTATATGCCTATGTGGTCAAGTAATATTAAACACAACCAAAATTACGACAGCTAAAATACTAGTTCTTTTTTTGCTGTTAGGTGCAATTTTGGAAGTTAGTGGTTTGTATAAGTATATAATAGCATTTGGCAAAACGGGGGCTACTGTGCCCATTACTGGTTTTGGGAGTTTATTAGCACGCGGCGCAATAGAAAACGCCTCTAAACATGGCATAATCGGTGCAGTGTCTGGTGGGCTAGAATCAATAACCCTTTGCTTATCAACCGCAGTATTCTTGGGTTTTATCGCAGGTCTAATTACTAAATCTAAAACAAAAAAATAGACCCATCTCTTTTATATTAAATCTAGAATGTAATTAGTAGCCTCGTCCGTATTAAGCGCCACCTCTGAACCACTCGCAATATCTTTGGTTCTATATCCCAAATTAAGAAATTTAATAACCGCTTTTTCTATTCTGTCGGCAGCTTCAATTTCTGACAATGAATATCTGAACATCATAGAAGCAGATAATATAGTTGCTATTGGATTTGCTATATTAAGATGTGCTATATCAGGGGCCGATCCATGTATCGGCTCATACAAACCAAGAGAGCTGCTCCCGATCGACGCAGATGGCAGCATACCGATAGATCCTGTAATTTGCGATGCTTCATCTGACAAAATATCACCAAACATATTGTTAGTTAATACAACATCAAATTGTCTTGGATTTCGTATTAGTTGCATTGCTGCGTTATCAACATACATATGTGACAATTCAACATCATCAAATTCTTTTGAAATCCTTTGCACAGTAGTACGCCATAACATAGATGAGTCAAGTACATTTGCCTTATCTACAGAACATACCATTTTTTTTCGTTTGCGGGCCACATTAAATGCAACTCTTGCAATTCGTTCTATTTCATATGCTGTATATTCCTCAGTATCATAGGCAGCTATGCATTCTTCATCTCTATATACAGACCTTCTCTTTCCAAAATAAATACCACCAGTTAATTCTCTTACAACCATTATATCTATGCCATCACCTAGAATGCTATCTTTTAATGGTGATGCCGCCTTTAAAGCATTATAAACAATGGCTGGCCTTAAATTAGCGAAAAGGCCCAGTTCACGCCTTATCCCTAATATCCCTTTTTCTGGACGCATATTACCTGTAAGATTGTCCCATTTTGGTCCACCTACGGCACCCATTAAAACTGCATCACACGATTTGCAAAGATCAACTGTTTCATCAGGTAGTGGACAGCCTCTCGAATCAATTGCAGCTCCACCTATAGGCGCTGATTTAAAAATAACTTTAAACTCTAACTGTGTAGCAATTTTATTTATTATCTTGGCTGTTGCATTAACAATTGCTGGTCCTATTCCATCACCAGGCAAAAGCGCAATCTTATATTCATTTTGCGTAGTATTTTTTTTATTCATTTTGAATGCACCCCTTCATCTATTTTTAAAATTGTTTGTTGACGTAAATTTTAGCATAATTAACTAGACCTCCAACTTTAATTATGTTTCTTACAAATTCTGGAAATTTTAGTGCTTGGTATTTTTTACCACTCGTTAAATTTAGTATTTTTCCATTTTCATAATCAATTTCCAGTTCGTCAGAATCTTTTATATCATGCGACGCTTCCTTTGACTCTAAAAGAGGAAGTCCTATATTTATAGAATTTCTATAAAAAATCCTTGCAAAATTTTCTGCTATAACACATTGTATGCCTGATGCCTTAATGGCAATTGGAGCATGTTCCCTGCTCGATCCACATCCAAAGTTAATCCCTGCTACAATTATGTCGCCAGCTCTCACTCTTATTGAAAAACTGGGATCTATATCTTCCATACAATGTGCTGCTAAATTTTTAGGATCTGGATTGTTTAAAACACGAGCTGGTATTATAACATCTGTGTCTATATGATTGCCATATAAATGCACTCTTCCTTTTGCTATCATTTTTTGTCTCCTGTCAGTTAATATAGTTAGGACCACATATTATACCTGCAACCGCAGAAGCAGCGGCTACTGCAGGTGATGCCAGATAAATTTCGCTTTTAATATGTCCCATTCTACCTACAAAATTTCTGTTAGTTGTTGATACGCATTTTTCGCCTTCGGCTAAAATTCCCATATGTCCACCCAAACATGGTCCACAAGTAGGTGTTGATACTGCCGCTCCAGAATCAATAAAGATTGTCATTAATCCCTCAACTACACATTGTCTCCAGACGTTTTGTGTTGCGGGGATTATTATACAGCGCACTTTATCATTAATTCTTTTGCCTTTTAAAATTTTTGCAGCCATCCTCATATCTTCAATTCGTCCATTTGTGCATGAGCCTATAACAACCTGATCAATTTTGATTTTCATATCCTCTGTTTCAGATATTCCTTTAGCATTCTCAGGCAGATGCGGAAATGCTACGATAGGTTCTAACTTAGATAAATTAATCACAATTTCATCAGAGTAATTTGCATTCTTGTCTGGCAAATATTCTACATAATCCTTTATTCCTTTGTCTTTTAAATAAGCACGAGTTGTTTTATCAGATGGAAATATGCCGTTTTTTGCCCCAGCTTCTATTGCCATATTCGATATTGTAAAACGATCGTCCATTGTAAATTCTGATATTTCGCCGTAGAACTCAAGCGACTTATACCTAGCCCCATCAACACCCAGCTTTCCAATTATCCATAGAATTGCATCCTTGCCACAGACATAACTATTTTTCTGGCCTCTCACCAATATTTTAATAGCCTCAGGTATTTTAAACCAACAACGACCTGTGGCCATTCCATAAGCCATATCAGTTGATCCCACCCCAGTTGCAAAAGCATTTAATGCTCCGTGCGTGCATGTATGCGAATCCGCTCCTATCACTAAGTCTCCTGGCTTTATCAAACCAAGCTCTGGCAGGAGAGCATGTTCAACGCCCACACGTCCGACTTCGTAATAGTGTTTAATATTATGTTTTTTAGCAAACTCTCTTACTTTTTTTGCAAGCGTTGCTGCTGCGATATCCTTATTGGGTGTGAAATGATCTGGTATTAGTGCAACTTTGTTTTTATCAAAAACATCAGCTGTCCCCATTTTATAGAATTCATCTATTGCGACAGGCGCTGTTATGTCATTGCCAAACACTAAATCAATGTTGCATTCCGTTAATTCACCTACTTCAACTCGCTCTTTTAAGGCTTTAGTAGCCATTATTTTTTGCGTCATAGTCATAGCCATAGTTCTCTCTCCTAGAATAAAACATTCAGATCCTGCTCTTCCGCCAGAGCACGATTCACACAATCCAAATAGGCCAGAATAGAAGCTTCTATTATATTATGCGAAACGCTCTTCCCGGTAAATTGGCGGCCGTTTTTCTTGAGTCTAACAATTACTTCACCTAGTGCATCATCACCCTCAGGAATAGCTTTAATATCATATGAAGCAAGTGGCCATTTTTCTTCTGTCAACTTTGCAAGCGCACTATATGTTGTAGTTATTGGGCCATCCGCTGTGTAAACTTCACTTAAAACTTTGTCACCATATTTAATTTCTATTTCTATGCTAGATAATTGATTAGCACCTGTTGTTAATTTGAAATTTTCTAATTTGTATATCTGCGGAATATTTGATTTGTTATCTAATGCAATAGCTTCTATATCTTCATTCGTAATCTTTTTTTTCTTATCAGCCAATTCCTTAAATCTAGTAAAAGCTTCGTCTATTTCTCCCTTTGATAAATGATATCCTAGGGATTCCAAATGGGCACTAAAGGCATGCCTTCCAGACAGTTTGCCAAGCACTAAAGTGCTTTCTGTCTTGCCTACTGATTGTGGTGTCATTATTTCATATGTTAATGGATTTGCTAAAACCCCATGCTGATGTATTCCAGATTCATGAGCAAACGCATTATCACCCACTATTGGCTTACAGACATGTATTGGCACACCCGTCAATTTTGAAATTATTTTACTACTCCTGTATATAAGAGAAGTGTCTATATTGTGAGTTAAATTAATTAAGTCTTTTCGTGTAGTTAGGGCCATTATCACTTCTTCAACAGCACAATTGCCAGCCCTCTCACCAATCCCATTTACAGTGGTTTCAATTTGACGTGCTCCGTTTTGAATTGCAGATATTGTGTTTGAAACAGCTAATCCTAAATCGTTATGACAATGAACGCTTATAACTGCCTTTGCAATATTGGGAACGTTCGCCTTAATTGCAGCAATAAATGATCCAAATTCGTTTGGTATTTTATATCCTACTGTGTCTGGTATATTAACAGTAGTGGCCCCTGCATCTATAACTGCCTCTAATATTTTGCATATGAACGATAAATCACTTCTGCTTGCATCTTCGCATGAAAATTCTATATCTGAACATAAGCTTTTTGCATAAGCTACACAACTAGTAGCGCGCTCAAATACTTCGTCAGGCGTTGATTTTAGTTTGTACTTCATGTGAATTTCGGAGGTAGCTAAAAATAAATGCAGTCGTGGTTTTTTTGCCAATTTGACGGCATCCCAGCCTCTATCTATATCGGATTTAAGACATCTACACAGGGCAGCTACAGAACAATTAACAGCAGATGCCACACCTTTTACCGCAAGGTAATCGCCATTTGACGCAGCTGGAAAACCAGCTTCTATTATATCTACGCCTAGCGCTTCTAATTGCTTTGCAATTTCTAATTTTTCTGTTAAATTTAGATTAACACCAGGTGTTTGTTCTCCGTCGCGTAGCGTCGTGTCAAAGATAATAATTCTATTATTCTCCATTTTATATCTCCATAAAATTAGATTGAAGACTATCTATGGATGAAATCAAAAAACCGTCCATAACAAGCCTTTTACAAAGCGTCAGGACGGAGATAAACCGCGGTACCACCTAACTTCGCGCATTTAAATGCACGCACTCACACTCACGGAACTAGATTCGATGAGCCCTCTTTTAACGGAGAGAAAAACCGGCACAGCATACTTACCTTATAAACAAAAGTGTTCCGCTAGCTGCTCCAGGATGAGATACTATCAATTTTTGTCAATCGTCACACCAACCCGATTTTCTCTGTGGACAAGTCCTTGTTAATACGCTAAAAAACGATTCCTATCATTGCATTTAAAAACATTGTATTTAGTTGTACAGATTTAAATCTAAATCTTTATTTTATGATACCATATAATTTTTAATAGGTCAACACTTAATTATATGATATTTAAATAGTAAACAAAATAGTAAACAAAGTTTTGACAATGAACTTTATTAATAACAATGCCTCATTTGCTAGAGTTTTTGTCTAAACCCTTTATATTGTTGTTTTAAAACTTGCATTTTTGACATACTTTTGATAAAATTTAAATACTCAGAATTTGTGAAACCTTTTACTCTATAATATCTGGATTGTGGAACTTCAATTATATGCCAAATGCACTCACTCATAAATATATTGCTGAAGTTGTTCGAGACTCACTCGATAGCGCCACTAAGTCAATACTTACCAAATATGAAAAAGAATATTTTCTCGGTAGCCTTGGCCCTGATATATTAATGGGCCTTGTTTTTGATCCAGACCCAATTAAGAGAGAGGAAGGTGATAGATTGCATATCGAGGCGGTTTTTGAGAGTTTAAATAGAACTGCTGATTACTTAACATCTAATAAAGATGATTCTCTATACGCATATTACATGGGTTTTTTGACACATTACACATCTGATTCAACAATTCATCCATATGTGTATTACTATATTGAAAATAGATTAAAACGCAAATACGCACCCTCTCTTTCTAATGTAATACATGCTATAGTCGAAACTGAAATGGACGTTTTTGTAGGGAGGATCTACTTAAAAGGCAAAAAGGCAGATAGCTTTTACCTTTTTAAAAACACAAAACGAGTAAGAAAAACAATTAGAAAATTTTTTCTAGATGTTAACAAAGATGTCTTTAACCTTGTATTAAATATTTCAGATATGAGGAAGTCATACTTTTATTTTAAATTATTACTATTCCTATGTCACCGTAATCGCAATGGTTCTTTGAGATTCTGGATGATGCGCAAGATAGATGCTAAACTAAAAGCAGATCACTTGTTGTTATCTGTATTAAGACCAAGAAAACTCGATTCAACTTATGATTATTTAAACATGGAAAAACGGCCTTATAGAAGTATCTATAAAGAACGATTCAGTGATGCAGTATCTTTTTCATTCCCAGAGATGATAGAACTTGCTAAAAAACGTGGAATTGCAATGCTCAATAAAGCAAACGCCCATATACACAATGGAATTCCACTTAGCATTGAAGATTTCAAGTTGAATTACAATGGTTCATTCAATACTGAATACCTCATCGCCGCTGAAAATGGTGTTCTTACTCAAGCAGCAGATATTGATTAACACAATTTTGCAAAATAGTGAAGAACAGCATACTATTACAAAATTCTCATTACTATGGAGATTATATGAAAAAAACATATTATATAACAACACCAATTTACTATCCCAGTGGCACCTGGCATTTAGGAACATGCTATACCTCTGTAGTATGCGATGCCCTTGCGCGCTTCAAAAAAATGGAGGGCTACGATACTTTTTTCTTAACAGGCACCGATGAACATGGACAAAAAATAGAAAAAGCCGCGCAAGCTGATGGCCTAACTAATGTGCAGGAATATATAGATGGGAAAGTTGCACTCCTTAAAAAAGTTTGGGAGTTGTTGGGCATCAAATATGACAAGTTTATTCGAACTACAGACGATTATCACAAGGTTGCTGTGCAAAAAATCTTTACAAAATTGTATGAAAAAGGCGACATTTACAAGTCTAACTACGAGGGCCATTATTGTAGACCTTGTGAGGCATTTTGGACTGAATCCCAACTTGTAGATGGTAAATGTCCTGATTGTGGAAGAGCTACTGAAATTGAAAAAGAGGAATGTTATTTTTTCAGATTATCTAAATATCAAAAACAACTTGAGGATTTGCTAAATGAAAATCCTGATTTTCTTTTACCTGTTTCTAGACGAAACGAAATGATAAATAATTTCTTGCGTCCAGGGCTTCAAGATGTATGTGTAAGCCGCGCCACCTCTAAGTGGGGGATTGAAGTGCCTTTTGACAAAAATCACATCATATATGTCTGGATCGATGCTTTAACTAATTACATAACAGCATTAGGATATGAAAGTTCCGATGATTCTTTGTTTAAAAAATATTGGCCCGCAGATCTACACATGGTAGGAAAAGAAATTGTAAGATTTCATGCTCTTATATGGCCTGCCCTATTAATGGCACTCGATATACCTTTGCCAAAGAAAATATTCGGACATGGTTGGATATATTTTGGTGATGAGAAAATGTCTAAGTCAAAAGGAAATATAGTTGATCCTTTTGTTTTAACCGCTAAATATGGTGTGGATTCCGTTAGATATTATCTATTGCGTGATATAATATTTGGAAACGATACAAACTATTCACTCGAAACATTCTTATCAAGAAGAAATGCGGAGTTGTGTAATGGACTCGGCAATCTCATGAGCAGAACTGCGATGATGATTCACAAATATTTTTGCGGAATATGTCCACAACCAACCACGCCAGGTTATTTTGACGATGATCTGATAAAAACAGCAAATTCAGTTTATGATAAAGTAAAAAACCATATCGATCAGTTAGCAATACATGAAGCAATAGCAGAAATATGGAAATTAGTCAATAGGGCAAACAAATATATAGACGAAACCACACCATGGATTTTAGCAAAAGATCCAAATTCCAACGGTCGACTATCTAGCGTATTATATAATCTCGCTGAATCCTTGCGCTTAATTGCTGTTCTTTTAAAACCATTTTTGATTGAGACGCCCGAAAAGATACTTGCAAGCCTCTCTTGCACCTCACCCAAACTTTTTAAGGACGCAGTTAAATTTGGTGGACTAACACCAGGTTCTGAAGTCAAGATTATTGACAAACTCTTTGATAGAATTGATATTGAAGCTGAAATAATTAAAGTAAAACTGGAGTTAAACATGGAACATAATGAAAGCTCACAAATAGATACAAACACTAAAACCGAAACGCCAGCAGCAAAGCCACTAATTAATTATGACGAATTTACTAAAATGGACTTGCGCGCAGGCATTATTAAAAGTGCTGAGGCTGTAAAAAAGAGCCAAAAATTATTAAAACTCTCTGTTGACATAGGATATGAAACACGCACAATAGTTAGTGGGATTGCTAAATATTACACACCTGAAGAACTGTTAAATAAATGTGTAACTGTTATTGTCAATTTAACCCCTACAAAGCTTTGTGGAATTCTATCTGAAGGGATGCTGCTTTGTGCACAGAATTCGTCTGGAAATGTTGTACTTATATCGCCTGAAAAACCAGTAGAGGGTGGTAGCCCAATTTCATGAGAATTATTGACACCCACGCTCACCTAAACGATGAGCGCCTGTATTCATCTGTATCAGATATTGTCTCTAATATGGAAAGTGATGGTTTATCCAAAATTATTAATGTGGGTTATTGCCAACAATCTAGTGAAACATCTGTAAAATTAGCAAACACCTATAAATCTATTTATTGTTCAGTGGGGATTCACCCACATGACGCTAGCAATGCACATACTTCTAACTATGACTATTTTTCTAGTGTAGCAACTAATCCTAAACTTGTTGCTATCGGTGAAATCGGATTAGATTATTATTACAATCACAGTGAAAGGGCTGTACAAAAGCGTGTTTTTGTAGAACAGTTGGAATTAGCATCTGCTTTGAAACTCCCAGTTATAATTCATCTAAGAGATGCGTTTGAAGATATGCTAAAACTTTTAAAAACTAATCTCCACTATCTGAATAACGGACTGGTTTTGCACTGTTTTTCGGGCGATAGTGATATGGTACATCAATTTTTAAATATCTATCCTGTCTATTTTTCAGTAGGTGGCGCTATAACATTTAAAAATAATCTTGATAAAAAAGATGTGTTATCTCATATCCCGATTGATTCATTACTCTTAGAAACTGATTGTCCTTACATGACACCAGTTCCATTTAGAGGCACAACTAATTATCCCAAATACATTAATTTTGTTGCATCAAAATTGCAAGAATGGTTTCCTGAACGCAATATCATTAGCGAAACTAATGCCAACGCACTCAGACTATTCACAAAACTTAACAACTAACATTACTAGGTAATATTGAACTAGTATTACACTTTTTATATTTAGAGGAACAATGAACAAATCAGTATTCGACATCCTTAAACAACATAAATTTAAATTTAAAAAATTACTGGGCCAAAATTTCATAACCGACACCAATCTGTTAAATTCTATCGCTCTTGATTCTAATGCTACAAAAGATGATACAATAGTTGAAATCGGAGCTGGAGCTGGCACCCTAACAATTGCACTGTCCGAAATCGCAAAAGCTGTTTACGCCTTTGAAATAGACCCTCAACTAAAGCCCATATTGGATATAATGCTGAAAAACAGGTCAAATATCAAAGTAGACTATCGTGATGTTTTGCGATTATCCGATAAAGAATTTTCTACTATTGTAAATAGTGAATTTGTTGTAGTTTCAAATCTCCCATATTACATCACAACACCGATCTTAATGAGATTTATTGAAAGTTCTTTGCCTGTCAAATCTCTTACACTAACAATGCAAAAGGAGGTCGCATATCGTTTGACCGCTAGACACAATACACCTGAATATGGTGCAATAACATTAGCCGTTCAATTATTTGGTAATGCTAAAATAACACGAATTATAAACCGTACTAGTTTTAGACCTTCTCCAATTGTTGATAGCGCTGTAGTAAATATCGAACGAAGAAACGCCCCAGTTGATGTTAAAGACATTAAACAATTGCGTAGACTTATACACTCAGGTTTTGCTATGAGACGCAAAACATTTATAAACAATATATCCGCCTCATTTTGCATTCCAAAAGAAACACTAAGATCTGGGTTTGAGTCAATGAACTATTCTGAAATGATACGAGGTGAAGCACTTTCATTAGACGATTATATTAGAATATCAGACTATTTAACCGATTTAAAAACCAAATAACATTCACAATTTAACATCTCACACAACCTTTAAAATTTTAGTATCATAGTATATTTTTAAGCAGACACATTAATAAATAAAACCATTTAGATTTTGATTAAAAGCCCACATGACAAACATGAATTTTGGATTTTTTTTTAAAATTCCAAAAATAAATTATACAAAAATTTGTCGTAAATAAGTATTTGTACCACTTGATTAGTTAACAGTTTGCCAACATTTTTTGAGAAAGGTGGAATCTTACACACCTAACTCCATAGCGCCTTTTAATGCCATTTTTAATCATCTCAATTAGTATAGATTTAGTTTTTTTCAAACATGTTAATTTTATGTTTGTACTTCAAAAACGCATCAGTTATGCGATTTATATCTGAATGAAAGTCATTCATTATTTTTATCATTGAAATTGCTTCTTCACTATGTTTTTATAACCTAAATTCATCACTAAATATCGTATAACCTCTTTTCTAATAAAATCAACGTAATTTTATTAAGTTTTTGATGAAATATTTTCTACCAATTTCTCACATAGATTAAAGATTGATAGTATCTCTCTTTGCTCTTTTGTTAAGGCATTCAATAATTTATATTTTCCATTTGAAGAAACGACTATAATGTTTGCGAGTTTTTCAAATATCCGACTCATGGACAAACATTTTTTGTGCGCATAGTTGTGGAGTTTCTTTACCATGTAAGTTCTTAATATCGAGGCTATGAATATTGCGAATTTTGCCATCAGTCGTTTTGGAATCGTATGTATTCATTCGATCCCCAAACATTTCAACTTTGATTTGTGCAAACATCCTTTCAATCATGTCTTTTGTTTATATCAAATTAATATTTTATCTATTTCCGAATCCATATCATTTGTATAAAAGCTAAAACATCCATTCTCCGCAGCTAATGCATTAAGTTTATCCACGTCTTCACAATAATCAAATCCAGAATCTGTAAGATGTTCACTTATCTTGAAATGTTTTGAATATTTCTTTTTTACAGCGGTTAAAAATTTATTTATCTCTTTTAATTTTTCTTTTTATTCCACTATCGTATCATTTAGATTTGTTAATTTATCGCAATCATTCTTTTGATAATAATATAAAATAATTCTACCATCTATTTCATCTATAGAACATTTTTCCCATGTTCAAAACGTTTTGCAATCAGATAAAAAGTAGTTATAGTTTTTAGCAATATGACTATTATTAATTCGCATTTTTTCAATTTCTTTATGTTGTGATGGCATTCTTACTATAAAAGTATTACAGAATGTGCTAAGCTTTTTGAATGACTTTGGAATGCAAAACTCTGTATCCATAATAATATCAACATCAGTTATACCAATACTCTTAGCATTTTTAAAAATGTAATTAAGATTTGCCTTGTCATTAATAGATCCATTATACTTACTATAATATATCGGAAGACCACTAACCTTGTCGCAAAACATCCCTATATTAAATTGTGCAAGATGCTCCCCATCACGATTGTATCCATATTCGACGTCTATTATTTCTTCTGAATAGGATGAAATGGATGTAACATCATAAAACGCTTTTTTCCAAATGAACAATGCTCATGCCATTTTTTGAAAAATCTATGCATTTTTGATTTTGTAATATCATTAAAAATTATACTGCTATTTTGCGATGTTATGTTTGCTTGCATGTTATTAAACTTGGTTTTTTTTAACCAATCTTCGATGCCATGTAGAACATTACCTTTTTGTATAATATAAGTCGTAATAACAAAAAATGTCATAACCTAGACTACCGAATGATTCTACTAAAATATCAATTAAGCCAATTTCATATGCAATTTCTGACACTAAAAACGAAAATCCATAGTAATAAAAATCTGTAACTTCACCAAAACTTGTTGATGGATAAAATTTAAAGAAATTTGGGTTAGGAAGCTATCCTCAACGTGAGGTTATTCTTCGTCGTTTTTTTTCAGCTTGTTAGAAATCAATTTAATCGCTTTGTCGAAGTCGCTAACAAATTGTTTCATTTCCCGTTCGCGATAAATTATAAACTCCGCTTCCGCTTTTTTCATTGCTTCATCGTGCGAGATTTTGCCATTGCCAATTAGCAATTTTCTTTGTGTGAAAATAATTTGATTATCTAAAAACGCCACCCAATCAGCCATTTTCATGGGTTTCATTTCGAGTGCCTGCAATTCAGCAAACTCCAAATATCCCGAAACAAGTAAGTTTAGCCGTTGCAATTCTATTTCCGATAAATAGTTTTTGGCGATTTTCACGTCGTCCTTCGTTATATAATCGCCTTTGAAATTAGTCATGCCAACCATCGGCTTTTCATTGTCCACCCGTTTGTAGATAACTTCTGCCGCCGTATGCTCATGGACTGCATAGTGTAGTTTGTTTTGCACCGTGGCAAAAAATTCTTTCGTTAAATCGGCATGCTGGTTATAGTCAATTGCCGTTGCATAAATGTCCGTGACTTGCTGATAAAAATTTCGCTCGCTCGAACGAATATCCCTTATGCGTTGAAGCAATTCACGGAAATAGCGATTGCCACCCTGCTTCAATCGCTCGTCATCCATCGTAAAGCCTTTTTGTATAAACTCATGGAGACGCTTTGTCGCCCACTGTCTAAACCTCGTTGCAATTTGCGACTGAACGCGGTATCCAAGCGCAATTACCATATCTAGGTTATAATGCATGGTATTGTAATTTTTGCCGTCTGCGGCAGTTATAAAGAAATCCTTTACAACTGAAACCTCGGTGAGTTCCCCGTCTGCAATTATATTTTTTATATGTTGTCCTATGTTTTGTTTTGTGGTATCGTATATTTCGGCAATCTGACTCTGTGTAAGCCACAAATCCTCATCGACAAAACGAACGGAAACGTTGGTTATTCCGTTTTCGTCTTGGAACACCACGATTTTATTCTCGTTGTCTTTCTTATTCTTTGCCACCGTTTGTGCCTCCTTTCTTTTTTAATCGCCCATTCCCACTACAGGATTGCGTATTCGTCCTTAAAGTTTATCACGACTTCCTTTATTTTTGCGATATACTCGTCGTACGTCGTCGCACCATCTGTGAACTGATCGTCCAGTCATTCGATGCCGATTAAATATGTCGTGTATAGATTTTTGTCCTGTTGCACTAATGCAGACGCTTCCTCCTTTTTGCTTTATCTGTGCCTGAATAAGTTGATTTTTTCATTATTCGTTTGTCACTACGCAGGTCCGACATATTATTACCTTTGTTTTTATATCGTTTAATAACTAAATAAACATCGATCCCGTAATGGCGGGTGCAACAGTGCTAAGCATTTTTATAAACTTGCTTTTACAGAGCGACAAATATTTAAATTTGCTTGCAATATTGTCCTCTTGAAAAGAAACAACGTCACGCATCGCCTGATTTCTATTTAAGTTTTAAGCAAGTCAATAAATACCACTGCGTCATAAGCAACACATGCCCGTTGGTTAAAAAAATAACCAAGAATATTTGCGAAAACCATATTTTACTGCTTAGGCACTTTATCTTTTACTAATGCCGCAAGTTGTCTTGCAAACATACATTGTCAATAACTAAATTTACTTATATCCCTATTTGCGTGGTTTTTCTGCCAGTAATTATAAAAACTACTTGAATTCGAAGTGCTCAATCGAAGATTTGATTGCTCATTTATCTCAAATCCAAAAACAAAATTCGAATCTAACTGGATTGCAAGGCAGTATGATTAAAAAGGTATAAAACCATGCAAACTTCTCGATTTTCAGATCCAATAATGTTATATTAGTCTTAAAACTGAATACAAAACTGATAGTCATAGTTAAATATTTTTGGAGTGTTTTTAGTTTAAATGCAAGCTATTCAACTTAATTTCTCCTTTTAGTTAAAATCATTTTAAAATTGTGGGCATTTCATTTTATGAATTGTGGCGTTTTGAATTAACCAATTGTAAAAACAACCATCTAAAATATTAGAAAGAGTGTTGATTTTGACTTTAAATCAAAATACAGCAAGGCAAAACGCATGAATCATTGTATCAGTTATTATTGCTATATGTGCGAGATGCAAATAAAATTTTAGAAAACTTCCCATTTCCTAATAACTTTTTTATCATCCCCCTAAAACAACCAAATATATGAAAATTACAGATTTTAAAGGTTAACGCATTTTCGACTTTGGTTATTTTTATTAGTTTTTTAAACAACCAATAGGCACAACAAACACACCATCATCCCTGCGATATGCAATATTTGTACCTGTTAGAATCATTAAGAATTCGGGTTTTTTGTTAACGAGTGAGGCTAATTTCAATAAATTCTTTGCCCCATAATCAATTTCTCCGCTTCCTAATTTTATTTCAATTGCACACCATCGTCCATCTTTCAATTGTACTATCGCATCGCATTCTAATCCGTTGCTGTCGCGATAATGAAATACTTCACCATCTATTGATTCAACATAAATGCGCAGATCACGCACACACAAAGATTCAAATAATAATCCAAAAGTATTAAAATCTTTTAACAGCCCTTCATGATTTATTCGAAGAATGGCAGCGGCTAGTGATGGATCAACGTAATGCCTTGTATCTGTAGTTCTAATAGCTGTTTTTGATCGTACTACAGGATTCCATGCAATCAAGTCCTCAATAACATGAATACGCTTTAGTATATTAATATAACTTGAAACTGTTGGTGCAGAAATAGTTGAATCCTCTCCTAATATGTCACGCCTTATGGTTTCATTATTTGCCATTGAAGCACTACATCGTGCTATTGATCGCATGAGTTTGCGAAAAATTGTAGGGTTTTTTTCAATCCCATCTATTTCATTTACATCTTTATTAACAATCGCTTCTACGTAATTAGAAACTATATCAAGAGATGTTTCACCATCCAAATTTAAAGATTGTGGCCAACCACCTCGAGCAAGTGCATAAGATAACCTTTCTATTGTAAGATTCGAAAATCCTTTTATCTCATCCACTCCATTAAACAATTCACCCAAACTTACCTGTCCATTTGATTCTCTAGATTCATAAAGACTCATTGTTCGCATTTTGTACCGTGATATTCTACCTGTTCCCGTATGAAGAGTTGCATTATTCAATGGTACTGACGATCCAGTCAATATGAATTGTGCAAATGCAGAGCGCTTATCTACTATAAACCGCACCGCATCCCAAAGTATTGGTGCCAGTTGCCATTCATCTATAAGGCGAGGCGTTTCACCCTCCAATAACAATGAGGGTTTCGCTGATATTATCTTTTGATAATTAAGATGCTGATCTGGATCTGCCATTAATATAAAACTTTTTGACAATCTCATGGCTGTAGTAGTTTTTCCACACCACTTAGGCCCCTCTATGAGAACAGCACCAGAGGACCTTAACAATCTTGTTAAAGAAGCATCTGCAATTCTTGGCAAATAATTATCAGTCATGATTAGAACCTTCAAACAATTTCAGCGCTAGCAAAAATTCATTATCTCTCTGATTTCTACATTTATATCATTAATAAATTCTGTATATATTTGAGAGTGTAAACAAAATATTTTACTATTGTTTTAATTTTGGCTGCATACACAGGCCACATAAATGCATATTTTAACCTTTATATCTGATTTTAGATAATAAATTGTCCATGCCTAGTACAATTAAAAAACAATAATATTTGTTAATTGCTTCGGAAAATTAATCTGTTACATCAATAAAATCATATTATCTATAGTATTATAACAACTTGTACTACTTAATCTATAGAACAGATTTTATTGATAGCACCTTTTGCCTTTGTAAATTATAACTTAGAATGCATCGCTTGTCAAGAACCAGCGTTCAGATATTTTATGAGATTTAGATTGCAAACAAGTAACTCTCATGACATCTCTACAGCATATTGATAAAATGCTGACGCGACAAACTGCTATAAGCCTTCATTTGAAAAAGTGACTTCTATAATCAGCAAAATAGTCCGACTAAAGCTAATTTTATAATATCTTTCTCTCTGTTATCAACATTTTATTGTTAATTTTGTTTTTCTTGATCTGTAAAACTCTCGAGCAAACAAGTAGCATATTTTTTCAAATAGTCTTTAATTTGAAACATAATCTGGTCATATGATTTTTGATTACTAGCTAAAAATGGATCGGGGATTGGAATGTATTTTTTTAACGCAACCTGAGAGAGAGTAGTAAATTTGGATTTGTATTTTGTAGGTGTCAAAAATTTATGAAACCTTGTCATACCTATTATTATGTCGGCTTCTTCAAACAAATTAATATCCTTTCTTTTGTACATAGGACGATAAGAAGCAATTTGAGCCTCATTAAAACCCTCTGCTAAAAGAGCAACCACGGCTTTGGAATGAAGTTTTTTGCTCTTATTAAAAACAGCAGCTGACCGCACCCATTCGATGTTTTGAGTTAAGATTTTAGAAGAATTTATAATCTTGCTAAAAACAAATTCACAGTAAGGACTTCTACAGACATTACTAGAACATACAAAAAGAATCTTCACTAAATTCTCCTAAAATAGTTATTAAATATAAGTTCTTCTTTATCGGCTGCAGATTCAAGTTCTCGCAATTCGATTGATTTGCAATTAAAATATTCAAGATTAAGTTCTCTTCCAATCGTTCTATTTACAAACTCACTGTTGCGTGATAAATTTAGAGCATCATCAAATGTTACAGGTAACCTTTCTAGTTTTGAAGTTATATCTTCTTCTGCATCATACAGATTCTCGTCTACTGGATCGGGAAGTGACATGTTGTTTTCTATGCCTTCTAGCCCAGCATTTATCAACAAATTAAATGCTAAATATGGATTAAGTGCTGGATCGGGATTTCTTACTTCCATACATACATCATTTTTATTAGCAGATGGAATGCGTATTAGTTGTGAGCGATTTTGGTTTGACCATGATACGTACAATGGAGCTTCAAACTCACCTAACCGTTGATAAGAATTAAAATTTGAATTTACATAGGCAGAAATCTCTCGACTTCTTGACAAAATTCCAGCGACAAAACTATCGCCTAGTTTTCCCAAAGACTCATTTTTTCCTGGAAAAACTTTTTCACCATTTTTGCTGAGTGATATGTTTAAGTGAAGACCGCTACCACTTTTGTCTAAAAATGGTTTAGGCATAAAAGATGCGAAAGCCCCGTTTTTTGCGGCTATGGCTTTAATCGCGCTTTTGAAAGCCATAAAAGTATCTGCACCAGACAATGAACCACGATAATAAAAGTCTATCTCATTTTGCCCTGGGCCACTCTCGTGATGTGACACTTCAGGCGAAAATCCCATTTCACTCAAGGTGAGGCACATTTCACGCCTAATATTCTCACATTTGTCAAGAGGTGCTATGTCAAAACACCTAGCATCGTCATATGGAATCATTGTGGGATCTCCATTGATATCTGTCTTAAATAAATAGAATTCACATTCCATTCCAATTTCAACTAAATAACAATTCTTCTCAAGTCTTTTCACAGTCTTTCGAAGCAATGCGCGTGTGTCAAACATGAAATCGCTTCCATCAGGATTTTTTATATCACAAAAGAAACGTACTACTCTGCCAGACGCAGGCCGCCATGGCAAAACTTGCATTGTAGATACATCTGGCACTAAATAGAGGTCAGACTTAGAACCTGCAGAAAATCCAATTATGGATGATGCGTCAAAAAGAAGGCCATTAGACAACACCTGCTGCGCCTGGTCTGCTGCAACTGATATGCTTTTTTGTATACCAAGTAAGTCACAAAAGAAAAGCTTTATAAACTTCACATCCGTTTCTTGTATGAAATCTAGTATTTCTCGATCTACCATAAGGCATCACTCCATTTACTATTATATTTAGTTTGATACGTATAATTGATGATAAGGATTGCGACTGTCGGGTCTTAAGACAGTGAATTCTTCGCTCATAACTTTATTATAATCTATATTAAACAAATTGCAAAATTCTTTTATATAGCAAATTATCTCTTCTAAATCATTTTGTGTGGCTTGGGATTTTGAAATTTGAGGTGGTAAATTTGATGGCGTTTTATTGCCTCGCAGAAATATTTTCCCACCATGCATGCCAGTGCCTGGAAAATTTCCAACCGACAATCCTTTGCAATTAAGTCCTAAAACTATTATTATCCCACCAGCTAAATACTCGCCTAAAAAACTACCAGCCGATTCACCTAGTATTATAACTGGCTTTTTGCTCTTATATTCTTTCATATGAATTCCAGTTCTATAACCTGCTGAACCCTTAACGTAAATTTTTCCACCACGCATTGCATAACCTAATGCATCTGATGCGTCCCCATGAATTATTATCATTCCATCATTCATTGTATCGCCAGTTGCATCTTGGACATTTCCATGAACCATTATTTCAGCCCCATCCAAATAAGCGGCTAGAGCACTACCAGGTGTGCCATTTATTGTTATTTTTCTGTTTGAAAGCCCAGATGCAATATATCTCTGCCCAATACAATTATTTATAACAATATCTTCATCGGTATCTTTTACCATCCTGTTGAGTCGCTGATATTCAATGTTTTTTGCGTCAATTATCATTAATCTAACCTATCCTATTTACCATGACATTATTTATTATTCCCACTTAAAATACGAACCCTGTATGCGTCAGAGAATGCAGCAAGTGATGGGCTTACTTTTATTAAATTAAAATCGTCCTCAGATAAGGGAGTTTTGTCTCGTATCAAAGCCGTATAAATGCCCGCTTTATCTATGTTGTCTATAATGATATATCCTTTTAATACACCATTCTCTACAAATAGTTTTTTGTATCCACTTTTGTTATCAGAATAACTATCACCTGTATAACTTCCTGCTGTGACCATGTGTGTGCCAAATAGTCCCAGTGCGTTAAGTGGCAATGCATCATTTATAGAAGCCTCGCCACCCGCCATATTAATCCCTGATGTTCTGCCCTGAATGTAGGCATTTGGCAAAATAGCTAGAATCCTCTCCTGTCCACAAGAAATATCATAACTCATGCAAACGTCGCCTGCCGCATAAATATCCTTTATATTAGTTTCTTGTTTATTGTTTGTTACAATACCTCTGTTTGTTTTTCCATCACATTCTGCAAAGATTTCAATATTTGGTCTAACGCCTACTGCGATTATAAGAATATCAAATTCTTTGATAGTGCCATCACTAAAATATGCAATGTTTCCATCAAACTTGCTGACAGAAGCGGATAATTTGAAATTAATTTTATCGGAGATTCTGTTTTTTACTATTTCAGCAGCTTCCTGATCTAATATGCTAGATAGAATGCGAGGCGCCAAATCAACAATGTCTACTGACTTAACTTTACTATATATCCCTTCTGCACACTTTAAACCTATTAGTCCTGCACCCATTATTAAAACGCGACTATCTGCGTTCATAACACTCTCTAGCTTAAGCGCATCGTCAAATTTCATAAATGTAAATTTTGTTTTTACACTATCTAAGCCCTCAATAGGTGGCACAAATGCGCGTGAGCCTGTCGCTATCAACAATTTATCAAATACTATCTTTTTTTTGCTTTTTAATATAACTTTCTTTTTGATAGGATCAATGCTTACTGCTGATTCACCTAAAAATGTTTGGCTACCATTTCTTTCATAAAAATCCGTCTCTCTATATTTCATCCGTTCACTATCTGTCACACCTTGTAAATAATATGAGATCAACGGTCTAGAATAGGTATGGTAGGGTTCATCTGAAATAATAACAATGCTCCCTGTTTTGTCAACTTCGCGTATGCCCTCAACAGCACCAATGGCCGCTGCGGAATTTCCAATTATAACATATTTCATACTTATCTTTCCTCATAAACAATAGCCTGGTTAATGCATCCGCTAACACATGCAGGCACACCATTGTTGTTTTTAACGCATAACTCACATTTTTGGATGGCACCATCCTCAGATGGTGAAATCGCACCATATGGACAACAAACTATGCATGTATAACAATGCACGCATCTATTTTTATCGACTACTATAAGTCCATTAATTCGCTGCAAAGCACCTGTTATACAACCTCTAATGCACAAGGGATCCTCGCAATGTCTACACGAAACAGCAAAATTAATATTACCTTTGCTTTCTACTCGGATATTAGAATGTATCTTTTTGTTTTTAAGCGCCTTTACCATATCACTTTCTTTAGAATTAGCAAAGGCGCAATGGTATTCGCATAACCTACATCCAAGACACCACTGCTCATTTACATATACTCTCTTCATTTATTCATTTTCCTCAATATGTTACTATTAAACAACTCTTTATTCCCCCGCATGATAAATGCCTAAAATTGATAATTCTTTTTCGTTGAGTCCTACGCCACGAAGCATTAACCGATTGCCTTTCAAGCTTTCGATAGAATTGATTCCCATGCCTCCCATCATTTCTTTAATTTCATGTTCCCAGGCACTAACTAAATTAACTAGTCGCTGATAAGCTATAGCTGGGTTTAGGCGTTTAACTAATTCAGGTGCTTGTGTCGCTATCCCCCAATTACACTTACCACTTTGACAACTCCTGCAAAGATGGCAACCCATAGCAATAAGTGCCGCTGAACCAATATAAACACAATCCGCACCCAACGCAATAGCTTTTACTATGTCACTACTGCTACGTATGCTCCCACCGACTATTAAGGAAACACTATCGCGTATTCCTTCATCTCTAAGTCTTTTGTCGACTGAGGCTAGAGCTAGCTCAATTGGTATACCAACATTATCGCGTATTTTTGTAGGTGCGGCACCCGTCCCACCTCTGAAACCATCTATTGCAATCATATCAGCTCCACTTCTTGCAATACCACTTGCTATTGAAGTAACATTGTGTACAGCGGCTATTTTTACAATTACAGGCTTTTTATAATCAGTAGCCTCCTTTAGCGAAAATACTAATTGTCTCAAATCCTCTATCGAATAAATATCATGATGCGGTGCAGGAGATATAGCATCGCTTCCCTCAGGAATCATTCTAGTACGGCTCACAGCTCCAACTATCTTTGCTCCTGGCAAATGTCCACCTATTCCAGGTTTCGCACCCTGCCCCATTTTTATCTCTATAGCGGCTGCCGTGTTTAAATAATCTTTGTGAACACCAAAGCGACCTGATGCAACTTGCACTATTGTGTTTTTACTATATTTGTAAAAATCCTCGTGCAATCCGCCTTCACCTGTGTTATAGTAAATGCCTAACTGTTCTGATGCCTTGGCTAGACTTTCGTGCGCATTATAACTTATAGACCCGTAACTCATAGCTGAAAACATTATAGGTACAGATAAATCTAATTGAGGTGTGGTTTTGGTAATAACCTTTCTATTTGCATCTCTCACTATCTCATGGCTTTTGCGACCTAGAAAGACCCTAGTCTCCATCGGTTCGCGCAATGGGTCAATTGAAGGATTTGTTACTTGTGAAGCATTAATCAGAATTTTATCAAAATAAATAGGATAACTTTCTGGGTTCCCCATACTAGACAACAATACGCCACCACTTTGAGCCTGCTTATATATCTCGTTTATTGTTTTGCCAGTCCAATTGGCATTCTCTCTAAATGTGTGTGTGCTTTTTACTATTTTTAATGCTCGCGTAGGGCAAATTGAAACACAGCGATGACAATTCACACAATTGTCATCGGTTGATTCCATTCTGTTTTCGCATTCCAAATAAGAATGGACTTTGTTAGCACATTGGTTTTCGCAAGCTCGACAGGTTATGCAACGCGAATAATTGCGCACAACCTCATATTCTGGATAGATATAATTCATTTATTTATCCTCCCAGGCTTTAATAACAACGGCTTCACCACCACGAGGAGCCCATATATGGTCTAGATCTTCCTCTATTATTCTCACAGCAGCTTCCTCACTTGCAATATAAACCCTGCTACCTTTTTCAGCTACAACCATAGGCCGCAATTTTAATCTATCATTCAAAGCTACTAATCCATCTTGATAACCAACAATTATTGAAAATGGACCAGTTATCAGAAGCGACGCAAAAACATTTCTAAAATATTCTGCTTTTTTCTTTTCATCTTCTGAATAATTTTCAATTGTCTTCCAAAATGGTGCGGCAATAACTGAAGCAATCTCTTTAAAATCTAAACCCTTTTTGCGATGCAAATAATCTACTATATATGTTATTACTTCTGTATCTGTTTGTAAAGTACATTTATATCCATACATTTCTATACATCGCCTATTTGCGTCGTATGAGGAAATTTCACCATTGTGAATTACTGAATAATCCAAGAGAGCAAAAGGATGTGCCCCACCCCACCAGCCTGGTGTATTGGTCGGATATCTTCCATGTGCTGTAAAACAATGGCCTTCATATTCTTCTAATTTATAAAATCTCCCCACATCTTCAGGATGCCCAACCGCCTTAAAAACGCCCATGTTTTTGCCAGAAGAAAAAACATAAGCACCCTTTATGCCTGTGTTAATCTTAAAAACGCTTTTAACAACAAATTCGCGTTCGTCTAATTGTGAAGCTTTTAATTTAGTTGGATGCGGCGTTACAAAATACCGCCATATTAGTGGTTCATCTTTTATTTCAGACATTTTTTTTGTAGGAATTTTCGACAAATTTATTATATCAAAATGCTCATCCATGAACAATTCACATTGTTTTTTGATCTCTGGATTGTCGTAAAAGATGTGAAAGGCATAATAGTCTTTGTATTCTGGATAAATACCATATGCTGCGAATCCCCCACCTAGACCATTCCCACGCTCTCTCATAACCGCAATGGATTTGATTATCTCCTCTCCAGAAAAGCGTTTGCGCGATTTATCTATAATGCCTGATACTGCACACCCAGATGGTATGCGAATATCACCTTCCCTTAAAGTCATTTGTGCTTGCCTCCGTTTGTAAATACGCATTATCTGCTATTTATCAGTTGCTTGTTTTAAATCAAAAATATACACTTCTGCAAATTTAATCAACACTCTTGAATATAAAACACAGAAATTTTATTGGTTGACAACAACTTTATTCCAGGTGCCTCAGTAAACTTTATTGAATAATTAAATTTATCTTACTAAAACAATGCAATTCTGTGTTGTTATTTGATTATATATGAATGCGATTTATATGAAAATTAAACTTTTTTTTTGCTAATTCTTTTTAAATTCATGATTGTAATTTAAGCGCATCCAGAACTAAATCTTTAAGCCATCTAAAAAACAAAAGTGATTAGTACAACCTTATAAAACAGAAGTATCGAGCTGTTTTAATTTATAAAATTTTGCATAAACTTATATTTTCCTACTTTATAAAGCAAATTTTACTTAACTATCTAAATTAATTTTTATGCATATATTTGTATAAACTAATATTTGATTAACTACTAGTTTTGCAATCATTTTTAGGAGCACCAAAATTAATAGGCTCAAAAAACATTTAGCAATATAACTTTATTACTAAAAACCCTTTATTGTTAGAAATCACTACTTTGGTTCAGACCATGAAAGTTTTGATTTTAACCATTTTTATTTAGATTGTTTTCAATGAACCTTACAATATCACCTACTGTGCGAATTGTTTTAATATCATCGTCTTCAAATTCTATTTTATAGTTATTTTCTAATTCTAATAACATCTGAGCAATATCTAAAGAATCTGCATCCAAATCATTTATTATATCACTATCCAAAGTTATAGAATTTGGATCAAGATCTAAAACATCCATAAGATGCTGTTTTATCTTTTCAAAAATCATATGTTTATTGACTCCTTTTGCATGCAATAGCAACGCATATTTATGTAATTAATATAACATATGTAAATATTTATGTCAAATAATCAATTGCATTGTTGTCAACCGCATATAACAAGAAAACAGTTAATTGCAGTTTATATCGTACAATTATTGTTTCTCCTATGCTTTGGAACGCAAGACACTAATTAATCTATTGTAGTGCAACAATGATATAAAATACGTACGTATAAAAATCAACGGTGAATTAATGTTTGTCAACTTTGCTTATATCCTGAATTCCGCTTTTTTTTGCGTATACACAGATTTCCTAACATATAACGTCACTTGTATGTTTTTAATCATTCTCTATCTTAATATTTTCATAGACCTTATTTTGCAAATCAAAA
>JAIRKT010000097.1 GCA_031259965.1 Christensenellaceae bacterium
AAGCTATTAATTCCTCAAAAAAATTAACTTTGCTTCTCCACTAACTCCCCCACTCTAAGCCTAAACTTAAAATGTTTCATCAGTGGAATGTGTTCATTCGTTCTTTATTCGTCTATTCAATTTTCAAGGTTCGCTCGCTGCTTTTTAGACAGCTTTAATATAATATATTATCATCTTACTTTTGTCAAACTTTTTTATACGAATTTTGAATAAATTTTAAATTTTAAGTTTTTCCGCTTTTAATGCTTTTGTTGACAGTTAAATTTTGCTTTTTATTATGCTTTTAACTCCAAAAAACATTATATTTAAAATAAATCATTTTTGTTATCGTTGGTTTGTCAAACGTTTTGCAGCATGCTCCGCAATGGGTTTTTAAAACACAAATATAGTCCTTTGCTGCTTGCTTTTTAGTAGATTTAGTCTTTTGTTCTTTTGTTTATGGCATACGCCTAATTTTGATATTTTTTTTGTTTTACCTTTATTATATTTTAAAATTAATATACTTTTTTTGTCATAAATGTTATAATATACATTAGTATAAAGGTAACCTTATATAGATATTGTAATCCACTCTTATCGTTTTTAACATAAGTGCAGTTAGGTTCTTTAATTCTTTGTTTTTAAGTATTGCCGCTTATCACCATTCAAAATGTTTCTTGTAATGTTTTTTGCATTACTGTAAGCAACATTTTTCAATATTTGTGCATTATTAGATAATTCATTTTGTTCTTAATATAGTACATACTAAGCATATTTGATTGCAACAAAGAGAGGTGTAAAACATATCGCTAAATTTACTGATGATTGGATCGCATCGCTTAAAGATCGCATTAACATTGTTGATTTTCTAAGCAAATATATGTTTGTTGCCCGCGCAGGCAACAAATATAAGGCTTGTTGTCCTTTTCACATGGAAAAAACGCCTTCTTTCGTCATTAATCCTGATGAAGGTTATTATCATTGCTTTGGTTGTGGTAAATCTGGAAATGTTATTTCTTTTTTGATGGATCATGAAAGACTTTCGTATCCAGAGGCTTTGGAATTTTTAGCACACTCGGTTAATATGCCACTCCCCGAAAATGAAACACCTAGTGAAATTTCTGACAGGCGAAAAAAAGAAGAGGGCTATGAAATAATGAGATCTGCCGCTCGCTTTTATTATTCTTGTCTTGCGGATGAAAACATAGGAATTGAGGCAAGAAAATACCTAGAACAACGCAATATTTCAGCTGCAGTTATCAAAGAATTTGGCATAGGATATTCACCAGATTTTACAACGCTAGTTCTTCACCTTATGTCAAAAGGTTACTCTCGCGAGATGTTAAAATTTGTGGGGCTTGTCCATGAAACTAATGATGGTAATCTAATAGATTTTTTTGCAAAACGCCTCGTTATTCCGATAATGAGTCCCTTTGACAAGGTTATAGCCTTTGGCGGTCGCTCTATTGATTCAACTTCTAAAGGAGCAAAATATAAAAATTCGGAAGAAACGCCTTTGTTCTTAAAACGAAACACCTTATTTGGTGTTAATCTGTTTAAAAAAAATAGAACAAAAGAAAATTTTAAATTTGCAATACTAGTCGAAGGTTACATGGATGCTATTAGTCTATATCAAGCGGGCATAAAAAACGTCGTGGCTTCTATGGGAACTGCACTGCACATTGAACAATGCAAAGTGTTAAAAAAATTAGTTGATATGGTTTACGTTTGTTTTGATGGTGACACAGCAGGACGAGAGGCCACTTGGAAAAGTTTAGATAAATTAGCGGAAGTACAACTGGATGTGCGCGTAATTTCACTCCCAGATGGGATGGATCCTGATGACGTAATCAAAAAAATGGGAAAAGAATCTTTTTCCTCTTTGGTGGATAAATCTTTGCCCATGTACGACTTTATGATAACATCCTTAGCTAGCAGGTATGACTTGAAAGTACCAAATGACGTTCGCAAATTTACATCGGAAGCCATTTCTTTGCTTGTAAAACTGGATTCCATTTCTCAAGATGTCTATATAAAGTTAATCTCAAATATTAGCGCAATCTCTGAGACAACACTTAAAAATTCATTAAACAATCTTCATAAAAACTCATCCAATGCTGCTAAAAAGCAAGATGCGGTCGAAGATGCTCAAAAGCAAATCAATCCCAGTACAATCTCTGATGAATCAAGATCACAAATTATAGCCGCTCGGTTTGTTTTATCTATGTACTTTACTGACAAATCGTCTGCTATATTAGGTGATTTACGTGAAGAGTTTTTTGAATATGCACCACATTCTAGAATTTATAAATATATTATGGATTCTATAGAAGAGCGAAAAACACCTCGCGCTGGAGATTTGTTTGACTTAATGTCAGATTATCCCAACGAAGTAAGAAAAATGCTCGATGCAGTTAATTTAATAGCCGCCTCTGAACGATCAAGGTATTATCGCAATTCATTAAATATCCTGACAAGACGCATAGAATTGCGTCGCAAAATAGAGATTCTCAATTCCATAAAGGAAACACAAGACCCAGATGAAAAGTCTAAACTACTTGAGCAATTACACTCAATAACAGAAAGTCTAAATCAAAAACAATAAACCAATGGAGGAACTATGACAGATAGAGAACTAAAAATAAAACTGGAACTCGAAAAACTTCTTGAAACTTATCGACCTATTGGGTTAATAAACGAAGAAGAACTAATAACGCGTTTTGAAAAATTAAATATTGACCCTAATGAAATGGAAGACATTCACAAAGCACTCGAAAAAAATGCTATTAAGATTAATGATATTACAACACCCGACAAAAGTGATCTGCTTTTGGCAAAAATGTTAAATGAAGTTAACATTGATGACTCTGTTAAGATGTATTTAAAGGACATTGGGCGTGTGCCATTATTGTCATCTGAGGAAGAACAAGTTTTATCTAAGTATATGGCAGAAGGTGATAGTGATGCTAAAGAAAGATTAATAAATTCAAATTTGCGTTTAGTAGTTAGTATAGCAAAACGCTACGTTGGCCGTGGCATGCATTTTCTAGATCTCATACAAGAAGGGAATATGGGTTTGATGCGTGCAGTGGACAAATTCGATTACACAAAAGGCTTTAAATTTTCAACTTATGCTACATGGTGGATTCGTCAAGCTATAACTCGATCGATTGCTGATCAAGCCCGTACAATACGCATTCCTGTCCACATGGTGGAAACTATAAATAAACTTGTTAAAACACAACGTTTGTTACTACAACAGTTGGGACGTGAACCAACACAATATGAGCTTGCTGAAACAATGGGAATTAGTGAAGTACGAGTTATGGAAATCCAGCGAATTGCACAAGACCCTGTATCCCTTGAAACTCCTATAGGAGAAGAGGATGATAGTCATCTAGGCGACTTCATTGAAGACACAAATGTTACGGCCCCAATGGAAACGGCTGAAGCAAAAATGTTAAAAGAACAGGTTGATGAAATCTTAAACACCCTAGCTCCTAGAGAAGCTATGGTCCTTATATTAAGATATGGTTTGCGAGATAATCGCCCTAGAACCTTAGAAGAAGTTGGAAAAGTTTTTAATGTTACTAGAGAGCGAATTAGACAGATCGAAGCTAAAGCCTTGCGAAGACTAAAACACCCTAACAAATCAAAACGTCTTAAGGATTTCTTTGACAAATAAACTTGCCCCTAAAATTGACAAAAGAATTGAATCTATTATTAATCAAATAAGCTGTGACACACTAGCAGATATTGGTTGTGATCATGGTATGGTTTCCGTTGTATCCATTCTTCGAAACCGAGCAAGACGCGTTATTGCATGCGATATAAGTGTAGATTGTATTGCTAAAGCTAAAATGCTAGCTGTTGAATTTTCAGTTTCAGATAAAATTGATTTTGTGATAGGTGATGGATTCAAAGCTATCACAACTATACCAGATCAGGTTGTAATAGCAGGGCTAGGTTCACATACTATTATTGACATACTATCAACTAATATACCTCTTCAAAAACTTATTCTCGCACCTCACAGCAAAAGTGAGGTGCTGAGAAGTTTTATAAACTCTCAACTCTGGACAATTGAAAAAGATTTTATTGTGTTATCAAAAGGTCATTTTTATCCAATTATTGTAGTCAACACACTAAAAAAAGAGAAACCTCCATATAGTGCAGATGAATTGCTCTGGGGAAAAAACTTTCCTCATAGTGATTGTTTTGTAAAGATGCTAGAAAAGGAATTTCTTAAATGTTTAAACTTTGCTAAAAAAACACCTGAAGTTTTACAGCGTATTTCATTAGCCTCTTCCCTTTTAAAAAAATATAAAATGTAAGTTTCTATTTTGTTATTGTTATTTTCTTTCTATTTCTTGGTGTGTCAGGATTTATGCCCAAACATTCCGCCACATATGCCGCATACAACTCAACCGCCATTGTGTAAATAAAGGGCGATTCCATCCCTCTGCCAGATGGCATATCTAAAGAAAATTTTGCTATCTTTCTTACTTCGGGGATGTCTGTGAATGCAATTATTTCAGCTCCTAACAATGACAATCTAGTCGCCATACTAATGAATTCCTGTGAGAATTCGGAATCAGGAGCCAACATTACAACTATAGTTCCTTCTTTTACTATTGAAATGGGACCATGCATAAATTCGCATGTTGAAAAAGGCCTTGAAAATTTATTGCTTGTCTCCATTAGTTTGAGAGACAATTCATTAGTTACAGATTGCAACAATCCTCTAGAAAGTATTATAAAATTATCAATGTGTTTGGTTTTTTCTGCGAACAATCTAATATCATCTTTTAATGTTATAAAGGCATCTAAGAGGGGAGGAATTAGCGCTATATTTGTTTTTGCACTTGTTGCACTAAGTTTATTAGCAAGCATATACATAGCGGTTAATTCTGCAACAAATGTTTTTGTAGCCGATATGCTTGCTTCTTCATCAACTAATAAGTCTATATAATAATCACACACTTTGGCTAGGGGCGAATTGGGATTGTTAGTAACACCTATTACTAAGGCACCTGTTTTTTTAGCACTTTCCGCCACCATTAATGTGTCTGTTGACATGCCACTCTGAGATATCGCTAACAACATGTTATCTTTCAAATTAACTACTGAACCATAAATGGTATTGATTGAAGGCGAAAATTTTGAAACCATTATGCCGCCTATTGCCTCAGTCAAATATTTAAAATAGGTCGCAGCATTATCGCTAGTCCCCCTAGCTACCGTCGTAATGTTCGTTATTTTTCGAGCCTTAAATTCTTCTGCAATTTCTGCAATAACTTTTTTATTGTTGTTTATAACCTTTCTCATAGCAGCTGGTGCTGAAAGAAATTCGTTTAGCATTACTGACATATGGCAACTCCTTTTTAATGTTTAAACAATAATATTATTGTTGAATGCTTTTGTTAAGTATCTATGCTTGATACTATTATTATATGTAATTATTGAAGTTTTGTAAAATAAATGAGATTACCTTTTTGCGCCATATTAAATTTTAGTTATCCTAAAAAACAGATATCACAAAATTCCAAACTTCTCTCTAAAACAAAGCGCCTATCAAATACAATAGTTATAACAGTTGTAGTGTTAATATTGTTTTTTAGACGCTCCACGTTATTTCACGAGTCCGCAGTTTCGTTTGATTCAGATTTTTCCATTTTTTTAATCACAGCCTTTACTCTTTTTTTATCAAGCAATAAAAGCCCATATGCCAATCCAATAAAAAATATAGAAACCAATACTACATATAGTCCAACTTTCCAACCTAGTTTATAGTAATCTAAAAAGTAATATGGAAAATGTTCTATTGCTCCATTAGGATCAACTCTATAAACATATCCAGATAAGCCTATGATTGTTGCTTGTACAAAATATAGAAGTGGAATCGCAGCAAAAATATATGGATCCACTTTTTTTAGTTTTCCAGGAGTTTCAAAAATAAAATAATCACCTATTATCAAAAGCGGAGTAATTAAATGCAATTGGAAATTTTGAAACGTTAATAAGTACTGTGTATTGCCGCTTGCTACGAATGTTGGTGCTAATACAAACCAAAATATAAGCATTGTAACCGATATTGCAAGCATAACTATGCCTGTCGTTCTTTCAAAAAAACTTGATGGGCCTTTTGTCCCTGATTTTTTTATTTCGCGCAAAGTAGCTATTAACAACATCACAAATACTATTAAAACTAATATGTTGCTTTGGTTAGTATAATACAAAAGCGAACCGCCACTTGGGCTGCCTAAAAACAAACCCGTTCCATCAAGCAAACCAAACAAACATAATATGATTGCCACACAGCGATATACTAACGCTGTAATTCTATTGTTCTTAATAGTTTCTCTCATAGCCCACCTTTAAACTTTTTAATATTTTTTCTTTACAACAATACTGCTGTGCCTAATTATCATGATTTTATTCATCTTTCTAATTTGTTATATTATAGTATTTGTATAATTTACTTTCTAATTAAAATCAAGTTTCATTTTTAAATGCTAGGAAATGAAACACTCCTTTTTGGTTTTATTTTGCCTCGCTAACTGTATCATTATTTTTTGATTTTAAGCGTTTTTTATCAAACCATATGAGCCCATATGCTAAGGCCAGGAAAAATATCAAAATCACAACTACATATATTGCAACTTTCCAACCCAGAACATAATAATCCATAAAGAAATATGGAAAATGCTGTTCAAATCCAGCGACGCCGTAATTAGCTCCTGAAAAACCAAGAATTGTCGCTTGAATTAAATATGAAAGAGGAATTGCAGCAAAAATCCAAGGATCTCGCCTTGTTAACGTTCCAGGCTTCTCAAAAACAAAATAATCAATTATTATTAAGAGTGGTGTTATTAAATGCGGTTGTAAATTTTGAAATGACCAAAGGCTAAATACATTCATCCCCATTTCAGGTGCTACACTCATAAACGGTGCCAAAACAACCCAAAAAACAAGCATTGTTACTGTTATTGCTAACATTATGATAGCCGTTGGTCTCTCACAATAGCTAGATGGGCCATGAATTCCAGATTCCTTTATGTCCTTTGCTGAACATATAATTAAAATAGCAAACATTATTATTACCAGTATGTTGCTTTGCACTGTATAATATAACAAAAGATTAGGAGCAACATGCCCAGAAAAAACGCCTATAACGTCAAGCACACCAAATAAGGAAAGCATAAAAGAGATCACGCGAAAAAGAAGCGCTGTTATTCTATTATTTTTAATTATTTCACTCAAATTATCACCACATCAACAAAGTACATAATATTTTCAAAAATCAAAAAAATATTATATGTGTTATTATATTAATTAACATAAATGCAGTCAAGTTTTTTATAGTCGTTTTTTTTGTTTTTCGTTTTTTATCACTTTTTTAAATTCAAAACTGTTGTACTACAATTCATTTACCCACCTTCTTTGCAAAAAAATTCTCACAATTCGCAACCTCAAATTTTTGATTTCATATCAAACTTAAAATAATCCCCTGTTTTTTAGATTAAATGCAGGATTTCCCACAGAATTACATCTGCTCTGATAATTAACCTATACTTTACATCACTACACCTGTAGATTCCATGCATACATCATAGCAAGAAGATTCAACCAACCAATCTCTTAATCTTTCTATATCACATGTGAAAGTAGAGAATCTACGCAATTTGCTTTCAGTTTCATATTCACCTACTGAACGAGTTATACAAGTAACAAGAAAATCTTTGTGAACGTCTATGCCACAACAACAGTTAACATAACAAATTCTATGTTGTATAATATACGTATCAACTAAATACGTTTTATTAAAAACAACATATTATTATGTTTCAAACCAACATGACTTTATATAATAAAGTTTGAAATCTTTGATTTTCAAATATTTGTTAAAAAAGTTTGTTAAAAACAGTTGACATAACTAATTCTGTGCTGTATAATATACGTATCAACTAAATACGTTTTGTTAAAAACAACATATTATTGTGTTTTAAACCAACATGACTTTATATAATAAATATGAAATCTATGATTTTCAAATATTTGTTAAAACGTTTGTTAAAAACAGTTGACATAACAAATTCTATGTTGTATAATATACGTATCAACTAAATACGTTTTATTAAAAACAACATATTATTGTGTTTTAAACCAACATGACTTTATATAATAAATATGAAATCTATGATTTTTAAATATTTGTTCCAAAAGTTTGTTAAAAACAGTTGACATAACAAATTCTATGTTGTATAATATACGTATCAACTAAATACGTTTTATTAAAAACAACATATTATTGTGTTTTAAACCAACATGACTTTATGTAATAAATATGAAATCTATGATTTTCAAATATTTGTTAAAAAAGTTTGTTAAAACAGTTGACATAACAAATTCTATGTTGTATAATATACGTATCAACTAAATACGTTTTGCTAAAAATAGCATTCAATTAAATTGCAATCGCTATCTGCATCAAGATTTAGTGGATTAAAAATCTTCATCTTCTGTTTGATTGTAACGATCTACAAACAATTTGTTTACTATTAGAATAGTAACTAATGAATGATATGTTTACAAATAGGCAATAAATGTGGATAACTTACCTGAAATGTGGATAACTTACTTGATTTTGTGGATAACTGCCGCAAACTCATTAAAATTTTATACTATCCCTATTACGGAGGTTTTTATTATGAATGAATATGATGAAAGCAATTTCACAAACATGTTGATGAAACTCACTGAACGTCAACAAGAAACTGTTCTTAAAGTTTTAGAAAACTTGGAACAGAAAAATTCTCTTGTATGGCATCAAGGTTGGAGTCTTCAAAACATAAGCGAATGCTATGGCCTACCTATGAATGCCATTTCAAAAACAACTTATAGTGGTATTAATTCAGTTTGGTTAGCTTTTCAAGGTTATCAAGACCCAAGATGGTTAACACAACAACAAATGGAAAAAGCTGGTTATGTTTTTAGAGACGATCTTGATGAAGATCCTATTAAGAAAGGTGTTAAAATTGAATTTTCAATATTTATTGACAAAAAAACAAATAAGCGCTATGACTCAAATGCGCCACATGTTTTAAGATTACCACCAGCAGAACGCGCACAGTATGTTAAAGAAAACGTAATTCATCCTTTCAAGAGTTATACGGTTTTTAATGCTGCCTTACTGTCAAACATAAAACCTTTTACCGTTAGCAAAGCAATCAAAATACAACGAGATGAAACATTAGAACAACTTCTCTCTGCTTCACAAGCACCAATTTCGTATGATGGATTTATACGAGCTTACTACTCTCCAACAGACGATTCAATTCATTTACCACCGCGAAGTTCATTTAAATCTAGCGCCGATTTTTATGGAGTAGCTCTTCATGAAATAGGTCACAGCACTGGGCACAGTTCGCGCCTAAATCGTAATTTTGGACAAGATAAATATTCTGAAGAATATGCTATAGAAGAGTTGCGTGCTGAATTTGCGTCAATCGTAATAGGCGCAAAATATGGACTAACCTTAACAGAAAAACACGTTACAAATCATGCAGCTTATATCGCTTCTTGGAGAGATCGCATTAGAAAAGAACCTATTTGTCTCATAACAGCATTAAAAGATGCTTGCAAAATAGCACAATATGTTGATCGTTATGTTCAAAATCCTACAAGCGGAATACAAACTGCAGCAATATAATAAAACCAAAAGGAGATAAAAAACACCCATGAACAAAGATCCAAAACAAATCGATGTTTCAATTAGTGATAGAACTATCCTTAATTGGATAGACCAATTAACCAACAAAAGTGATAAAGAAAGTATAAACAATTTTATTAATCATGCAATAACTGTTGGTGTATCAGAACTTTATGCCAAAAAATATGGCAACGGTCAAACATCCAATAAGTTTTCTAATGAACCTGATAGCTTTAAAGAATTAGAAACTCTTAAAATGTCTGTCGACCAAAATGCTGTCTCTTTATCAATGTGTGAACGCTTATTAACACTTCTATATAATTTGGAAGCAACTAAAGTCGGTGGGATCGAAGTAACTAGTGAACAACTAGAAAACGGAACACTTGACCAATTACCAAATTATTTAGTAGCCGAGAAAAATGCAATGCTAAAAGCTGAGTTCCTCCACAAATGGAGAAATCGTTAACTTGTTTATTATGGTTGCATTTAAACATAGCTCCTTTTAAGTGTAACAAAACCCTGCGCCAGGCTGGACAAATTGGAAAATCCAGCTTGGCACAAATTCATAAATTTCTATCAAAGTTGCTAGACTTTTTAATGAAACTCTCAAAAATCTGTTCTATGCGAGAACATCTAAATCGCAAATTTTTAATGGAGGCCATTATGTCTAAACAATCTAGTTGCCAAATTGAATTTAAAAACAAACATAAATTCCCTTTTTCATACTTGATAATTCTTTTGTTTTTTGCCGCTATAATTTTAATTATCGCTTTTTGTATGGATTATGTTATCTCATTATTAGACACAATGGCCTCCAATTTGCTTGTAACTTCTATAATTGTTTTCTTTGTAGTATCGATTCTTTGTGGTACACACGCCTTAAAAAAGCGAACTAGGTTGCTACACTTAAACGCTGGGGTGTCTAGTGTTTTTACTCCAACAAAGGAAATCGCAAAATCGTCAGAATTTATACACGTTGAAATAAAAAAACTCAATAAATGTGATGCCGTGTTTCCACTAAGGTTTACAAATCATAAAGGAAAATTACAATTGTTATTAACAAAAAACCCAACGCATGTTAAGATTATTGGTTCTAGCATTGATAATAATTCATCACGCTTTATTGATCCTATGATCCAAATAGTTGCTCGCTTTAAAATCCAACCCTCTTTTGTTATAGTTGATCCCGCTGGAGAGTTGTATAGAAAACATTCAGAATATTTAGATTCTGTGGGTTACAAGGTGTTTATCATTAGTTATGAACATGGATGCAAGTCAAAATATCTCAATCCATTTCAACCAGCAATTGATATTATAAAAGAGCTGCATGCACCTATTAAGAATTCTTTTGGCAAATATCTTGTTAATGGTAAAAACTTTGATACCTATCCTGAGGCCGAGGCGGCCGCGAAACTATTTAAACAGACATTACTTAATGAAGGACAAAACTATTTAAGGGATGTTTTAAATACTGTTTTCTTTAATTCCAATAAAAAAAGTCAAAACTTTGACGAGATTATCAAAAACCTTATACTAGCTCTTGTGTATGCTCTCTATGACGATCTGTCAAACAACCTTATAAAGGCTAGTGATTTTTGCTTTCATAATATCTACCATTTAATTTGCAGTCATTTGTTAGCAGATGACATGACAGTTTTGACGGAATATATTGAGCAGCATAAGCAAAACATTATATGTTATTCTCTAGCACAACCATTCTTGATGGTAGCAGAATCCGATTTAAAGTTTTACAACGCTTCAATTAGTTATTTTTCAGGACTATTGAAAAACGAGTGTTTTCGTAGCATTACATCTTATAGTGATTTTTCATTTACAGAATTTGACGACCACCCCTGCGCGCTATTTGTAATTTACACACCCGATGTTAAGCAACAAAACAAACTCGTTTCGCTTATTTTAAATCAAACTTATTTTACGTTTAATAAAATAGCGGATTCTAATAAACAAACAAAAAAACTAAAAATGCCGCTCCTGTCTAGACCATGTTATTTCGTTGTAAATGGTTTTGAGAAAATGACACCTTTGTCGATCTTTGATGAACGCTTCGAAAACTCTTGTCTATCAGGTATTATTTGTATCACTGTTTTGGAAAATTATGGACAGCTCGTTTCTCTTTATGGTGAGGAACTCTCTCAACATATATTAGCATCATCAAAGTGCACAATAATAACTGATACTTCTAACCATGAATTGATAAAATTAGCCATGAATAGCTCAAAAGTCACTACTATTGTTCCTGATCTGTCTAGCGAAAATAAACCTTTATCTTCTTCTAAATGCTCAGATCTTAATCCAACTCTTACACCAGATGATATAATCGCTTGGAAAGGATTACTGACCACCACAAATTCAATTATTGTTTCTTATCTAAATAAATATTGTTTTTTGAGTTCCTTTTTGAAAGTGTCGGATTCGTCAACAGTCTACAAGCTCGGAAACTCCCTTATACCAGAAACTGATGGAAATATTATTTTTGAATGCTCTCGTTTTGAATCGTCTCTTATTGTTTTAAACAATAATTTCAAAACCAAACGGACTGCTCTAGAAATTCAACCAACTCCATCATTTCTCAATAACGAAAAAAAACCAGATAATAAAAAATATTTGCTAGAGAAGATCGAGAAGACAGAAAAAAAAATTGCTTCATTATTGGAAAACAAGGATAAATCTATAAAAAATATTGTGGCTTTTTTGCAAAATTCCACCTTTTCTAGTAGTCTATTAATATCACCTATTGAACTACTACCAGACCTTATCAATGATATTTTAAAATCACCTTTTGATATCATTCTAGATGCACGTTTAAATTTGGCTAGATTACTAGCACAATGTGAACGAATATCAACCGCTAAAACAGAACTTGAAAATCTATATGCACTATACCAACAAGAACACCCATTGGATTCCTCTTGTCTTAGTGTTTAAACAATATCCTTATAAATCAATACTATTAATTATTATAAATGGAGGCACTATGCTATCTTATATTACTAATCACAAACTACTAATCGTATTCTTATGTATTCTATCATTCATTGTTGTTTTATTCGCTGTGAGTTTATCTACACTTCCTGTAGCAAACGCAGACACTTTTACCGTTCAAATTGGCACCCTCACCGTAACAAATAAGGATACTCAATATGTTTGGGGAAAGTTTTACGTAACCAATGTTAGCGTACCTTACGCGACAACATCTAATGGCTTTATTGCATCTAGCTACTCTTCACTCTTTTTCGTTATTACTGAAGAAAATTATACGTATACGAATTATCAAATAAAATTTACTGTCCGTATTAATGGTAATAGCATATCGTCGCCATTTTCTTATTCCATTTCTGATAGTCAAAAGAATATCAACCAACTTCTATACACATTCTCTGCTGAAGGATTTTACAATATTACTATTGGAGATATTCATACACCAGCTGCGCATGGCAGAGAGCAATACAATTATGCATCATTATCTACAACCGTTATATATGATAAAACTGCTCCAAAAATTTCAACAAACAAACTCTATTACAAAAATGACGAGGTAATTACAATATCAAGCATTGATAAAAATTTGTTTAGAGTAGAGATGGATGGTGTCCTTAAAACATCTAGTGAAACATATAATTTAAACTCAAATAATGTAAACAATGGCATACACACACTAAAGGCTTACGATAAGGCTGGCAACACTGCTACCACCACTTTTGTTGTAGACAAGCTTGCACCTTCTCTTGATTTAAAAAGCTCCGTCACTAATGCATCATTTGCTTCAGGGAGTACTGTTTCTGGTTTAGTATACCTCGCCTCCGACGAGGATGTCGTAATACAGTTTTTCAAAAAAATTGGCTCCTCTTATCACGAAGACACGGGATGGAAATCATTTAAACCAACTACTATATATTACGATGCACGAGAAATCAATTTTTCAAAAGGTCTTTATTCGCATAATATATTCTATTCTAAGGCTGATGCCCTTGCTTATGTTAAAAAGAAAGAAGTGTCTCAATTAAAAACACAGTCAAGTTTTTCAACTCTTCCTGCTGGTTATGAATTTGCCAACTCAACAGAAACCAATGCAGCTGGTGCTGGCAAAACTTATTATGTTTACACAAAAATATCTGTATCTGGTAGCACACAATCACTTGTCTTTTTTGATCAAGCAAGGGCTACAACGTTTATAAATTTAACCGCCGATACGTTTGTAGCTTCCGGTAATAACTATTTTTGGGCTGATGGGGATTGGTTAGTGCGTGCTACAGATATCGCAGGAAACAACATAGAAAAATATTTTGTTCTTGATAATTCTAAACCAGTGGGCAGAATAACATCAAAAACTACCACATCAGATGGTCAACTATATTCTAATACTTCTATAACATATGAAGCTACGGACGAAACATCGGGAGTAAGCAAAATCTCATATCGCAAAGATGGTGGAGATTGGCAAACAATATCTAAATCAACTGTAACAATAAGCGCGACTTCTGCAAACAATTGTAAGTGGGAGTTTTTCGCAACCGATTCGGCAGGCAATGCAAGTTCATATTCAACAATCATAATGGATACAACCAGCATCGGACTGTCAATTACAACGCCTAATGGTAATTTAGCAAATTATTTTAGAGCAGACCAAAATATCCCTGTAACTTTGGCTAGTTCTAAGTTTTCATCTTTCATGCTAGATAATAAAAACGTCAGTCTCTCTGGCACTTCTTATACATTATCTGGAACAACTCTCGCAAATTTAGCAGAAGGAGCACATACTTTTTCTGTTGTCAATTACGCTGGAACAACATCAACTATCACCTTTTACATCGATAGAACAGCACCAGTTGTAACATTTGATGATAAAAAAATCTATTCTCATGGCATTTTAACAATTGGTGTGTCTGAACTTAATTTGAGATATTTGTATTTTAATGGTTCTCTTATTTCAAACACAACAACAACCATAGAGGCGTACACCTTAGCAGATGGGGAATATTCTCTAATTGCTTGTGACAAGGCAGGAAATACGACCGAAGTCTTTGTTTTGATTGACAGATCACCACCTGTTTTCTATGTAAATTACTATTATAAAAAGAGCGATACCATCGTCATAGATTATGATGGAGCTGATTACGCATACACAATGATTGATGATGTAAAAATAATGGCACCTGCCAAAAGTGTGCTCGCAACAACCCTAGCAGATGGGCCACATTCTGTTACTGTTTTTGATAAAACTGGCAATCGTAGTGTATCTCGGGTTTTTATTATAGACTCTATAAATCCTGTTTTAAACGTTTCTAACAACATTAAGTCAGGAGACTATGTGCGCTATTCTAGTATAGATCTAGATGTTGTAGATGAGAATTTCTTTTCTTTTTATTGGACATATTCCTCCAGTTCCTTAATTCCGTGCAATATTCAAAATGCCACTAAAAATTACGACACCTCAACACACATGCTGTTTGGAAATTCATCACAAGCTTATCCAGATGGTTGGTATTCTATTTTGGCAGTTGATGGTGCAGGGAATTCCTCGCCCCTTTTGAATATATATCTTGACAGAACATCACCTATCTTTAATGTTTTGAGACATGACAATAGCGCACCAATTTTAGATGGCTCTAAAAGTAATTCGTGGATTTACTTCGATGTGGTAGAAAAAACTGATGTCTATTATTCTTTTTCAAAATTTCTTTATGGTGAATATATTAGGATTTCGGATTGGGATAGTTTTAAATCTGCACCTATCTATTTTGATAAAAGAAATTATAACCCTCTTACTAACCAAACACACTCTATCTTCTATACTGAAGAGGCTGCAAATCTCTCTATTATCGAGACAGAAAAAAGATACGTAGCTTCAAATTCTAATTGGCGCATTGAAGATGGTTATACCGTCTTGTCCTCCGAAAGCACCTATGCAATGCAAGGGGCCTCTTATTATACCTATCGTTACAGAGCTTTAGATGGAACAATAACAAACTACGCTTTCTTTGATTTAAATCGACTTTATTCTTATATAACAGACACAGTAGCACCTCGGTTTTTGGATAGTTATTCTACTAATTGTTTCTGGGAAGATGGGGATTGGGAAATTAAAGTTTATGACCTTGCTGGCAATTATTCCACTAAGCATATATATCTTGACACGACACCTCCTGAAATCCGTGTATCGACTCAAGTATTTGGAGAAAACAAAACAGTATATGGTAGCAATGATACACTAATTATTACTTTAACTGATCTTTATATTGATGAAGTATTATTGAATGACGAAAGATTGTTAACTCTAACAATTCCAATAAACACATTACCTACAGGAAAACATGAAATAATAGCTCTTGACTACGCTGGGAATAAATCTTCTTTATTCTTTTGGGTGGATGTTGATGATCCAATTATTTCTATGAACAAGGACCCATATTCGGATAGCAAATACTATTATAAAGGGCAGGAAAATTTAACTCTCAATATAACAGAGGAAAACCTTGCTTTTGTTAAATTAGACAATACCATTATCAGCGCATGGAGTAATCTATTAGTTAACACACAAAATTTTTCCGCTGGCACTCACATTTTTAGTGTATATGATAAGGCTGGCAACACTAGTTATCTCTTTTTTGTTGTAGATTATACACTTCCCTATTTATCATTAACTAAAACACTTTTTAATGCAACCGACACAATTAAAGTAGAAATTGAAGAGCTGTTTTTGGCGGACTTTCTTATAGACAATATATCAAAAGGTGAATTGCGCGAATTTTCAACTACTTCTTTCACAGATGGATCGCATACACTAAAAGCAATTGATCTCTCTGGAAACTATACTGAGATTGTTATATCAATAGACAAAACCCCTCCCGTGTTAACAATAGCAGAGGCCTTTTCTCTGAATAGTACCGTTGATTTTACCATAACAGAATCCTCTAGCTATACTGTAATTATGGACTATGGACTATCAACTCAAATGACAGTAACAAATAATAAAATTCAATTCGCCGTGCCTGCTAATTACCAAGGAACTCATACACTTATGGTTACAGATTTAGCTGGTAATATAATCGAAAAAACATTTTATTATGGAACCGTCGCTCCAACGGTATATTTAATTAAAAATGGCATCCGTTATTCCTCTAACACTATTCTTTATCTGAAAGCAGGGGATACGCTCTCAATTAATGTAGAACCTACTTATTATAGTTATGCATACCAAAACGAATCATCTATTACCCTAGATTTTGATCACACTGCTAACGAATATTCTAAGTCTTTTGACATAGCCTCAATGGCGGATAACATATACTTAATTGAAATTTGGAATAACAACAATGAACATACTAATACAGTTTTCTACGTAGACAAAACAGCACCTGTCATAAACAAAATGTCTTATGGCGGCAAAAACGTAGGTGATGGGTTTTTCGCTACAGCTGAGAAACAACTTGATATAAACGTGAGTGATGAAAATATCATCAGCCATCTTTTCTTAAACGGATACAGAGAAAACATCAAAAAGGCATCTTGGTCACTATTAACAAGCACCACTTCTATTGAAGAAGGAACTTATTCATACACCTTGTTTGATTTGGCTGGTAATTCTACTTCCTTTTCATTCATCGTAGATAAAACAGCACCACTTGTTTCTTTTACAAAAAACGGAGTGGAGGCCTCTAGTGGTTTTTATGCAAAGCAAAGTGATACTCTGAACGTGGTTTATAACGACACTTATTTATCAACAATTACATTTGATGAGTTATTGTTTTCTGGTGTTAACAATTTTAATCAACTTACAGATGGAACACATATATTTAAAGTTACGGATTTGGCAGGAAATTTAACAACATTTAATTTTATTATAGATTCTGTCGCCCCTCTTATAACAATTCGAAAAAACGGACAAGCAGTACCTGACGGAAGTTGGCTAGGCGCACACACGTCAATTTATTTTTATACCGATGAATCTCCAATTGGCACATCATTTCCATGTACTTATTATTTAAACGATTCTATCACAACAAATGCTAGTTTTAGCACCGACACCTTGTATGATGGCAAGCACACATTTAAAGTTGTAGATTTTGCGGGCAATACTTCAATTGCAACTTTCTACTTGGATTTAATGAAACCAGAACTAACCCTTAATAAAGCAGTATACGGCACAGAAAATATTGTATACTATAATCTTAATGATTTTGTTATTATTACAATAAACGAGAATCTGCTTGATTTGTCACAGTTTCTATATAAAATAGATGATGGAGAATTCCAACCTGCTACTTCTACTGCATTTAAAGCTTCTTCTTTGTTTGATGGCACTTATACTTTTAAAATCATAGATCCCTTAGAAGATGAAGCTAGTGTTTCCTTTATTGTTGACAAACTTGCACCTAAAATTAGTTTGAAAATTTTAGATTTACCAGACTATGATTTTGACGCAAATCCTTATGCACAACAATCCACTAGATTATCTGTCAATATAACCGAAGAAAATCAAATCCTCGGTTATAGACTAGATTCACCATCTTATACAAGTATTCCTACTATTAATTGTTCCTCATTATCAGAAGGCACACACCTTATAACAGTAGAAGATAAAGCAGGCAACATTAGTGAATATCAATTTCATACTGATTGGACTCCTCCTGTTATTAGCTGGAATAAAAGTTTTATATCCACCCCTTGTTATAAATTTACAGAGAACATTATAATCTCGATAACTGATATTAATTTTGAAAGCTTATCTGTTTTAGATGGTGAAAATATTATATTTACCTCTATATATCGCTCTGTAACTATTAGCCCACAGAATTTGATGGGAGGTATTAAAGACTTTGCTAGCTTTGTATTATCTGTTAAAGATCTTGCTGGAAATCATACAGTCTTGGGTTTTTCTGTTATAAAACAACAACCCACCATTGAACTCTTAAAAGACTCAAAGCCTACAGCTGCAGGAACCTTTTTCCGTGCTATTCAAGATGTTTCTATATCGGTTTTTGCCTACCTTAATAAATATCTATTGTACTTAGATGATGAACAAATGCCTTATCTGCCAAATTCAACAGGTTCTCTGTCTGATGGCACTCATTACATAAAAATCGTAGACAGCGCTGGACATGAGGCTAGTACTTATTTTAAGCTAGATACTGTGCCTCCTGTTATAACGGCTTCTAAAAATGGTATCGAAGTTCTTGATAAATTCTTTTATGTAACTGCTGATGATGTTTTTGAAATGAATTCGTCTGACTTATATTTGGATGTTTTCAAATGCGAAGATTCTAACGTAATCAATAATACGTTTTTTGCTTCTGATTTAGATGATGGTTCTTATTATTTTTACGCCTGGGACATAGCTGGAAACCTAACCAGTTATCCTGTATATGTAGACAAAACAGCTCCTCTTTTAAACTTGATAAAAGGAGGTTCTGTTTACCCAGACGAATCACATTTTAATTATTCAAACTCCATTATAACTATGACATCTGACACAAAAATACCTGGTCTAATGTTTTTTGACAACCTCGAATTAAAAGAAATTCAAGTATGGGAGATAAATAAACTATACGAAGGCATACATAAATTTGAGGTTTATGATGAAGCAGGTAATTATAGCATAATAACTTTCTATATAGATGTTACAGCACCAGTCGTTATTTTTAATAAAGATGGTGAAGAATATAGTGACAAACTCTATTATAAAGATGGTGAAGTTGTAAACTTTAAAATCGAAGAACTTTATTTAAATTATATCAAGGTAGGCGATAGTATTATAACCGATTCCTTCTTCGATGTTGAATCAAGAGAAAGCGGAACTTACAAAGTTGAGATCGCAGATCTAGCAGGCAACAAAGTCACTAGAAATATAATTATAGACAAAGATGCGCCTACAGTGCAAGTTAAAGATGGTTATTCTGGCACGCCCCTACAAGATGGCTTGTTTGTTTCGTCTAATTCTACGCTGTACATTGTGTTTGAAGACGCCAATGCAGACTATTGGATTTTAGACGGCATCAGATATGGGACAACACCTCAGATTTCGAGTTTGGAAAATGGACTCCATACTTTAATTGGATATGACAAAGCTGGCAATCATACTGTCTCAACCTTTACAGTTGACAAGACTGCCCCTGTTCTATATCTTTATAACAAACAAAAGTACGATGGTGTCTACTATTATAACGCAAATGAAGTAGTCGATTTCTATTATGAAGATGACAATTTTGCATTTGTAAAATTAAATGGTCAAATTGTAACTGACACTATAAAAACAGCTGACCTGCAAAATACCGCAAACGAATTAAGAGTTTATGACCTTGCAAACAATTATGCTAGTTTGTCCTTCGTGTTAGATCGCTTTGATCCAGACATTATACTAAAAAAGAATGGACAAGAATTACAAACTGCTGATGTGTATTTTAACGCACTGGATAGCATCTCCATTTCTCATTCAAGTGACGTTGTTTTTGTTAATCTAGATGGTGTTGAAACAGTTTTAAAGAACTGGACTGGCAGTACATTGTTTGATGGCGCGCACTCTATCTACGTTACAGATGCAGCAGGCAACTATGCGTCCGTTACTTTCATTGTTGACAAAACGCCACCTGTGTTTAATTTCAACTATTACTATAACATAGAATCGTTTGCTGATGTTTATGATATTTATTTGGATGAAGAAAACCACGATATTTTTGTCGTCGATAATGTTTTTTATAATACAACCGTCATGCCTGATATTGCATTAGAAGAAGGCTCTCATTCTCTGTATGCACGAGATAAAGCAGGGAATACAGTGCGTGAAGTCTTTATTATAGATAAAACAGCACCCTCTTTAATTTTGTACAAAAACTCACAGAAAATAGAGAATAGTTTCTATATAACTTTAAATGATATTTTTAGTATTGATGTGTCTGACACCTATCTAAAAGAGGTCCTCTTTGATGGAGAAGCAACATCTATAAGGTTATGGAAAAGCGAAAATCTAGATGAGAGAGAACATACTATTACTGTTTATGACAGCGCTGGAAATTATACCACCGCTCACTTCACAGTAGACATGACTAAACCAAATTTAGTGTTGTCTGAATACTATTTAAGTGGAGAGATTATTAGTTTGGATGTAATAGATGCCACTCCTTATTCCATATCAATTGATGGCAGTGAAACAACTGTCAATGAACTGCTTGCGGATTCGCTATCTGAGGGGTTACACACTGTAATAATAGTTGATTCCGCAAACAATATCTTCGAATCTTCTTTTTCAGTGGATTTGAATGTCCCTATTTTAACAATATCTGGTTATAACCGCGATGGTAGTTTCGTAGAATCAGACATAACAACTAGTTATTGGGATTTAAAAATAATTGTAGAGGACATTGCACCTGCGTGGTTGTGGGTTAAAAAGAATGACAATGATTTCAAGGGTTACCTGCTTTCAGAATTACAATTAGATGCTACAGAAGAAAATCATGGAGTCTGGCAATTTTATGCAAAAGACATTAATGGCTATTCCTCCGAAACACAAACTGTTGTATTAAACTCACTAAAGCCAGCTTGTGAATTTGAAGGTATCGTTACCCAAGAAGATGATTTATTGTTCACAAACCAACAGTTTGCATTTTCAAAGGACAATCCCTTTGCTCTAATAAAATATTCCTTTAATTCGGGCCCATTACTGGATTATGCTGATAACACACTAACTATAGAGGCTCTAAATAGTAATGAGGGCGTTTATAAAATATACGTACAAGACCCATTTGGAAGGTTAAGCACTGAATATACTATTACACTCTCATTTACACATAACTTCCAGAACCTGGAAAATATAATAAATAGTTTTAAACAGAGTACTTGGTACACAGTTACCCTGCCATATAATATTTTCGGAATTACATCTAAACCTAATATAGCGGGAACATATAGTTTCCCATCGGCTGAAGAAGCATTGACCTTTGCTATGGAAAAAGAAAAAGAATACAGGGTTGTTATGGTTGAGGATGTTATTACCTATGTCTCAGCTTCAAATGAAAATGTAACAATCCGTTACGATTCTTATGATTCGCTAAACATAGCTGTTAAATATTATGCACAAAAATACATATCGGAACGCAAAACCTTCTCAAACGATGAGGATCTTAATAATTACGAAACCATTTTCTCATCACTCACGGCAAACGCGCCTATCAGGCCATTGTTTATAGACCCATCAATCCCCCTCTACATGACGCGTAAGGAATTTGTAGTTAGCGCTAATCCTGCACTCTCAAGCGTATCCGCTACCCTCACATATATAGCATCAACTGTAGGCCTTGTGTCGCCTGTTATGTTTAATGTGGTGTACGAAGAATCTTTAGAAACTCTGTTATCAAGCCATGGGAATCTTTATGAGGGATATTACCTTTATACAGAACGTGATCTCTGTGGGAATGCGGAAAGCGCAATGCTCTTTATAGATTTTTCAGAACCCACAATTCAAGCTACAATCAAACGCGATGATGGAACAACTTCTCAAGTTGTAAATAAAGATTTAATAGGCATTATGAGTGGGGTTTTCTATGTAAGTGAATTTAGTATTGTTGATTTGTTTGACAATATGGATTCAGATTACATCGGGATTTATATTTCTTCGACTAATTTCGCTGGTTTGTTTACAAAAGGTGATTCACTCCCTATCCTGAACAAAAACCTGGGCTCTGGTTTGTATAACATTACAATATTTGATAGATCATATAACACACTTAATTTCAGAGTTATAGTTGCTGGGCAAAATCCAACATGGCTTTATTCATCACTATCAGCACAAGAAAACGAATTAACTATTTATATTTACAAAAACGATCAATACACTGCTTTCACATCCATCGAGTTGTTGAAAATATACTCAGATGAGAGTTTTGATTTGATAGAATATGATTCTGAGGGGCGTTCTGTTGATATATCAAACACCTACTACACAATTACCACTGGAGGCAAGTACACATTTGTTATTATAGACATCTACGGGCGCACAACAAAATTTGATCCTATCTTTTTTGAAAAGGATATGCCCTCTGGTTTGCTCTCAGGTGTTAAAAACAATGGAATTACTGGCCGTGCTGTAACATTCTCTTATGCCGATGAATTCAATTTGGATATTTACACTGTAGTTGCATCGGGCGCGAAAGTTGCAAACACTGAGATCTTTCCAATTTATGATTCTCCTCTTAACACTTACGTTGTAACATTTGATCCCAAACTTAATAAGATCATTAAGTATCTATTGGTATTGTCCTCTAAAGAAGATCCTGGAATTTATCTAGAATATATCTTTTCTATTGACGCTGAAGCTCCAACATATAGAATACTTGTTCGCAATGAGGATATCCCTGCAAACAGCTCAACTAATTCCTCTTTCAAGATTACATGGGGTGAGGAATCTGTCATGGCGTTTGTCACAAAAGACTCAGGAGCACAAAGCACCTATTCCAATGGAACATTAATTAGTGCTAATGGTTTGCATTCGTTTGTTCTAAAAGATAGTGTTGGAAACGAATCCGCATTTACTGTTTATTTAGATAGTATGGTTTCATACGATTTTAGCAAGCAAGTCACTAAATTGCCTGACAACTCTTTCACAACAAATCAATCAATCCAAGTAATTGTTTTAGAAGAGTTTAAAACTTATTCCTGCTTGTTTGGTGGCGTCCCTTTAAGTAATGACTCTGTTTTAGATCAACATGGTATTTATGCAATATTTATAGAGGATCTTTACTCAAACACAATTGAACTAATCTTAAATATAGATCTAATTGCACCCGAATTTACAATCGCAAACATAGAAGGAGGTTTAACTAATCAAGACGTCACTATATCAGTAGATGATAAAACAGCGTCAGTTTATGAGACATCATTTAACTTCGAAAATGCGATAGTGAGTGTAAAACAAAACTCGATTTACACAAAAGAAGGCACTTTCTACTTCAAAGCAACAGATGTAGCAGGCAACACTACAACCATTTCTTTCACTATTGATAAAAAAGTTAATTTTACTTCTACTATCGAAAACTTTCTTTTGACAACATCCGCCGTCAAATTGAGCTTCACAGAAGCTGTCTCAACTATTGCAACGCTAAATGGTGAGCTTATCCAAATGAATGATCGATTTGAGGATATAGGCAACTATGTTATAGAGGCTACGGATCTTGCAAACAACAAACTAACTATGAACTTTACTATTTTACCAACTCGCGTTAAGGAATTACAAATTAAAATTCCAGAAAGCTTTTATGTAAAGGATGTAACTTTGAACATGTCTTCTATTCCTGTAAGCGGTAATGAATTAAACTTTACAACTTCGGGAATATATTACATTACCTTAAAATCCTTATCCACAAACATAGAGTATCTATTAGTACAAACCGTAGATTCTATTCCACCAGAAGCTACAATGAGTGAGAAAAATGGTGTTATCTCATTTTCGAACTTAACAAAAACAAACGTATCAGCTAAACTCTATAAAAATGGTGAATTAATAGGAGATTTCCTATTCCCAGGCTCAGTAGAGGAAAGCGGTGATTACGAAATAGTTCTAACAGACGATCTCGGAAACACAAACGTTTATAAGTTCACTGTAACCAAAAAAATGAACGCCTTTACAATTGTTTTAATTTGCATCGGTGCGCTTGTCCTAGCATTAGCTGTTTTCTTAATAATAAGAGGCAGATTCGTAAAAGCGTCTTAATAGGAGGTAAGGATTTTGATTTTTTTAAATTCGTCTTAATCATTTCTAAATAAAATGATTATTGCAACAAAACAACTTTATATCAGTATACTCTGAAACAAAACAACAATTACACAAAACAATGGAGACAAAACAACATGGAGAATACTTTACTTTCGTACTTGTCCGCACTGCAGACAAACGATGCAATGGCGTTAGAAAAACTAACTAATAATCTAACTCAATTGCTAAAAAACTTCTATCCCTACATAATTGCAGTTATATCTGCACTAGTGGTTTTTTGGGCTGCCTATATCGGATTGAAATGGTGGCAGGCTGGAAACCAAGATAAACAGCGTGAAGCTAAGGCATATTTGAAAAATTTTATTCTGGGCGTCGTATTAATATTTGTTTTATCAGTTGTAGTGGTATCCCTCATCAGTTGGCTCGGCAACTGGATGGAAACAACTATGTAATAAATATCAATGAAATATTTTAGACACACTGTGCTGTCTCTTGGAAACATCAAGAGGCAGCACAAAGGTAGGTTGATATGGAAATAATGGTAAAAAAACTCTTCGCTCAAATTGCACTACTTTTACTCAGTTTGCTCGATGCTATGAATTCGCTTTTTAGATTCTTAGCGGGCCTGGGTTCTGGTGAAAGTGATCTGATCTCGACATTTCTCAAGAACTCGTCAATCTCTTCCGCATGGATTTATATAGTCGTAATAGCTATTGCAGCTCTTGCTATTTTGACAGTTGTTGCTCTGATTAAAACAATGTCTGATCCTAAAAGACAACAAACCAAAGTTCTCGGCACTTTTTTTACAGCAATTTTGTCATTGTTTATAACGCAAATAGTAATTTTTGGTGGGATTGCAATTTCAAACGCATTACTCAAAAGTGTGGATTCCGCAACAAGTTCACAATACAGCATGACATTCTCTCAACGCATTATGCAGCTATGCGTAAAAGAATCTGGATGGAGGGATGGATATGGCCCACAGGATTTCAACCCCAATGCACTAGTAACAGAAGTTTTTGGGTTTTATAAACCAAACATTTTTGGTTTTGAAATTTCTCCATTCTCCTATGAATCAGAAAATGGAGCTGATGGTGTTTTTAACATCTTTAAAAATAATGATACATATCTGGGTGGTGGAATAGTTGATCTCTATCAAACCAACATATTTCTTATGATTGTTGTTTCACTTTTCTTAGTGATAATCGTTGCATTCATGCTCCTAAAACTCACACGCAGAATATTTGATGTTATATTATTATACCTTCTAATGCCCTTTAGTATCGCTGCAATGCCGCTTGATGATGGAGAAAGATTTAGAACATGGCGCGAAAATATAACTGGCAAAATACTTTCTATTTATGGTACGGTTATTGCATTCAACATGTTTAATATATTTGGAGCAGTACTTGAGGGTTTGGCGGTAGCAGGCGAACATTCCTCTGCTAATACAGTCTTATCATTTCTACTTATAATAGGTGGAATTTTTTCAGCAGCAGGCGCCTCCTCTCTTTTTTCATCAATCATAGGTGTTGGAAAAACACAAAACACCAAATCACTAGGCGGACACGTAAATGGCAGTGGGCATTCGAGCACTTTTTCGCAGATTAGAGATTCCATAAAAACAGTAACTGCAAGACGGCAGGCTGCTCTTACAAATGGAACAGCAACAGGAGCGCAGACTGCAGGAGGCAGTGCCGCATCTTCTCTAGCTAAAACTACTAGTAATTTCTCAAATATTGCAGGTGGTGTAGCGCGATATGCAGGTCTCAAAATAATGTCTAAATTAAATGATAATTCACTAAGACGAGCCTTGTCTGGTAAACCCAGTGACAAACTTGCGTTTGAATCAAATCACTCTATAGACACGCAAAATAAAGACGCTGCCGCCAGGTCTCTATCGCTTCCAAATTCTAGTCCTAATATTTTAAACCAGACACAACCAACAGAAATAAAACCTCAAAACAATAAGGTACAGGAGTAAGTTATGCGCGTTATACCAAAAAACACAAAAGTAAGAGCAACTATAATAAAAGGGCTTACTATGTCAGACTTTGTTGTCGCTGGGTTTTGTCTTTTGTTCTTAGGGATTATAGCTTTTTCGTCAATTCCTAGTAAAATTTTCATAGTGATAGCTCTTGCAATTCCACTAGGGCTTTTGTTTGCGCCAATTACAGGCGAAGGACGTTTTTATACACACGTGGGCGCTGTTCTGCAATTTTTGTTCGCGCAAAAAGATTATTCTGGAGTTGAAATCAAAAAACTTATTCCCTACACTAAAATACTAGATGACGGCACTATTGTCTATCCAGAATACTTTTCGAAAGTTATTTCGGTAGGTCAAATTGAATTCTCTCTACTGTCAGAACACGCTCAAAACACTAAAATATCTGTTCTAGAAAGGCTTTTAAAACTAGTTGACGATGATGGTTGTTTAGACCTTGTAAAGATAGACAGACCTCTAAATCTTGATAGTTTTTCCGCTTCGCTTTTCAAAAAGGTTTGTACACAAATTGCCCCAGTTAAAAGTTCTGTTTTAAAGTCTAGAATAGAACAAATTGACCGGCTTAATAATTTGGACAAACAATACAGGCCTTTCTATTACGTAGTGTTTTATGGATCATCTAAAAATCGACTCGCAGAAACAGCTGAACTCGCTGTGTCTGTACTTCATCAATGTGAACTTGGCGGATCAATCACAAACGAAAGAGAAACTGTTAATTTCTTAAAATACTGCAATACTAGGTTCTTTGACGAGCGCGAAATCCTTGATATAGATCCAGATAAGTTTATAGATTACATAAGTCCTAAAAAAATTAAGTTTACATCTTCTTCTTATATAATAGACGATGTAGAAGCCTTTTCAGTTGCAATTTCCGATTATCCTCTCACGGTAGGTAACGCCTGGGGCGCTGACATGTTTAATATCAACAATACTAAAGTTGTTTTAAAAATACGCCCTCTCGACCGTGTTAAAGCAATACGGCGTATAGATAAAGCTGTAAACGAAATAGGTAGTAGGGAGTCTGATATTGCCAAAGCTAGCGAGGTGGTTGCAAACGAGAGTCATTTAGAAACCATGGCATCTACTTTGCAAGCCATACAAAATGAAAATGAATCACTTTTTGATTGTTCGCTAACCATCACGGCATTCAACAATAACAAAGAACCCTCTGCTGTTGTCAGACGAGCTATAAGACACAAAATAATCAGCTGTGGCTTCAAAATAGCTCAATTAAGATCACTCCAAATGCAAGGCTTTCTAACATCCAACATCTCCGCTACACGAGTCCTCAAGAGATATGAACGTGGAATAAACTCATCATCTCTAGCTGCGGTATTTCCTTTCGTATCTACATCTATTATAGATATGCCAGATGGCATTGTGTTGGGATATAACCAATATCCAGTAGCATTGGATATATCAAAGAGAGACGGAAATCATACAAATTCAAATTGTTTAATTCTTGGAAAACCTGGAAGTGGAAAGTCTTATGCTGCAAAGACAATTATAAGTAATCTCTTTGCTGATGATTGGCGCGTTTTTATCCTCGACGTTGAAAATGAGTTTTCCACACTTTGCAATAACGTAGGAGGATCAAAAATTGACGTAGGCGCTGCAACACAAGGACGCATTAATCCCTTCCATATTTATGGATTGCTAACCGATGATGGAAAAACTGCGACAAGTGAAAGCGTTTTCACTAATCATCTAATTGCACTAGAAAGCTTCTTTAAAATCACGCTGGATGGCATTTCGCCTGACACACTAGAACTCGTTAATAATTTAGTGATAGAGAGCTATACAAAAAAAGGGATTACTGAAACCTCAGATTTTACCAACATCTCTGCTTGTCAATTCCCAATATTTGATGATTTGCTTAAAGTTGTGCAAACCAAATTAAAAACACTTAAAAACACATCAAACGCGCATATGCTGCAAAACTTGCAACGCGCTGAAACGTATATATCTAAATTCGCTACAGGTGGTAGATATTCCTCCCTTTGGAATGGTTATTCCACCCTGAGCGCCGATAAAGAATTTACTGTCTTTAATTTCCAATCTCTCCTTGCTAACAAAAACCAGATAGTTGCTAATGCACAAATGCTTTTAGTTATGCGTTTCTTAGAACAAGAAATAATCAATACTCGAGATAAAAATCGGGATCTACAAAAACTTGTTAGAACTGTAATCGTAGCGGACGAAGCACATGCCTTTACTGATCCTAAATTTCCAATCGCACTAGACTTCTTGTTTCAAATGGCCAAACGTATTAGAAAGTACGCAGGATCTTTGTTTTTTATAACCCAAAACTTGGGGGACGGGACTGCAAACCAGGAAGTATCATCTAAAACACAAGCAATTTTTGCAAACTGCCAGTACTCTTTTATCTTCAATCTTCCGCCTCAAGACATACATAGACTTGTATCATTATACGAGAAGTCGGGGGGCATTAATGAAGCTGAGCAAAACGAAATAACAAGCAATCCACAGGGTTCATGTTTTTTAATCTCTGCAACAAGAGAGCGCGCAAGTTTTTCTATAGTAGCAACACCTGTAGTTGAAAAACTTTTCATTAGAAATGATGAAAAACAACTATAGAAGTATCCTTTTGAGATTTTAATATTTAAATCATATCTTTTCTCCTCCCGAGTCCCTAATTTAGATATTTAGGGACTCTTTTTTTGCTTTTTGATACAAAAGCGTTATCTTTCTATCTTGTGAAAATAACTTAAAATTCTAAACTTTATTACTTTGTTTGGACCCAAAATAAAAGTCAAAACATAAATTCTAAAGAGTCTATCTCAGGCACTAACTTTGACTAGATTTTTGGTTTTTGATTACTGAAAGTTTTGAAATGTAGAAATCCTAGTTTAAATCAATTGAAAACTAAACTACGCCTCAAGACTGGTTTGAATGTCCTACATCGTTTACACTATTTGACCCTTGCATTATATGTTAGGATCTAAAAACTGGCTTGGCGTTTAAATTTAATAAAACTAAAAAACTCTAGAATTGTTGTCGGTTTTTAAAGCTTAATAACAAGAGCTAATCATAAAAACATCGTCATATACATTGGGAGATAAATAACATCATTGCTACCTACTTCAACATTATTCTTAGAAAGCACAATGCGACGGTTCAGTTTGTCTCCAATCTCTGCTACTGCTTTATCTAATGCGGCGTGGTTTTTATAACCAAAATAGTCTTTTCTTTTTGTGGTCATCTTTTTATGAAAATTACACGTTATCAATTTATTTAACCCGCATTTAAATAAAAAACTACAAACTAGTTAAATTTTTCCGCTTTTTAAATATTATAGATTGTTTTTTATTATCTGTCAATAGTCATACTCACTTTATAAAAAAAATGAAATTTTTTTGACTTGTGTTTTAAGGAAAAATATAATTTTTTTTATTAATGGCTAGCACGTATGTTTTTTCCATTTTGAGGGCACATTGGTCTGTTATTGCCAGACAAAATTTTTGAAGTGTCTTTGTTTAAACGCGCTATTAAGAAATTAAAATGCGACGGTCTCAAACGCAGATTAAAAACTTATTCCTTACATGCTTTTACTCTAAATTTAACAATTTTGGAAGGCCCTTTGCAAGAGTTTAGTTTAAATTTTGTTTTGCATTTCACTAAATTAAAAAGGTTTTAGTTTTTGTAAAAATCATCATTTTCTTTTTTTAATTTTTTTTTTGTTTTGCATATTTTTTTGTAGCTTTTAATTAAAAAATGTGGTATAATATAAGCATGAATTTGATGCCATTATAATGGCATCTAGGAGTAAAAATGCCAGATAAAAATGACGAATATCAATGTTTTCCTGTCGACGATCTCGCAAATTATGATGAAGCTGCGATTCAGGTTTTAGAGGGCTTAGACCCTGTCCGAAAACGACCTGGAATGTATATCGGATCTACAGATATCAAGGGATTGCATCACTTGGTAACAGAGATTGTTGACAACTCAATCGACGAAGCTTTAGCTGGATATTGCAAAAATATTAATGTAACAATTTTAGAAGATGGCTCTTGCAAGGTAAGCGATGATGGACGAGGTATTCCTACAGGAATAATACCAAAAGAGCAGAAGTCAGCTGTTGAGGTTGTTTTAACCAAACTTCATGCAGGCGGCAAATTTGGTGGAGGTGGATATAAAATAAGTGGTGGACTACATGGTGTTGGTTTATCAGTTGTTAATGCCTTATCGGATTATCTAGAGGTAGAAGTCAGACAAGGCGGAAATATTTATAAACAAACCTATCATCGTGGCATCCCAGATTATGATTTAGCAATAGTTGGTGCTACATCAGATAGCGGGACCACTATTAAATTTTATCCAGACCCAGACATTTTTGAAACTACTGTTTTTCAATATGATATGATTAAATCCCGTCTAAAGGAATTAGCTTATCTAAACAAAGGATTACGCATAACATTAAAGGACCTACGCGAGGATCCTGTGCGCGAAGAATCACATTATTATGAAGGCGGGATTAAGCATTATGTCGAGTCTTTAAACAAATCGAAGGAAGTAATATTTCCTGATCTCTTTTATTTTGAAGAAAAAGTAGGTGAAAACATAATTGAATGTGCCATTCAATACAATTCTGGATATACTGAAACCATTTTTACCTTTGCTAACAACATAAACACCCAAGAAGGTGGTGCGCATTTAGATGGTTTGAGATTTGCGTTAACTCGTGCAGTAAACGAATGTGGACAGAAGAACAAAATATTAAAAGAAAACGAAAAACTCTCTGGAGAAGATGTGCGAGAAGGGATCACTGCTGTTTTGTCAGTAAAGTTGCCCGAACCACAATTTGAGGGGCAAACAAAAACAAAACTTGGAAATAGCGAGATTAGAACTCTAACAAACAAAATAGTATATGAAAAACTTAGTGAGTTTTTAGAAGAGAATCCAAAAATTGGAAAGGAATTAACCGCAAAATCAATAAATGCACAACGTGCTAGAGAGGCAGCACGCAAAGCGCGTGAGTCTTTTAGAAAAGGAGTTCTGGATGGAGCTTCCATGCCTGGGAAATTATGCGATTGTTCAAACACAAACCCTGCTAATTGCGAAATTTATATAGTGGAGGGTGATTCTGCAGGTGGCACAGCTAAGAGTGGTCGAGATAGACAAATACAAGCGATCCTCCCTCTTCGCGGCAAAATTTTGAATGTTGAAAAGGCACGCGATCACAAAATACTCGAAAACAAAGAAATTCTTTCAATGCTTAAAGCCTTTGGTTGTGGTTACAAAAATGACTTTGATATCAACAAATTGCGATATGACCGAATTATATGTATGACTGACGCTGATGTTGACGGAAGCCATATTAGAATTTTATTATTAACGTTTTTCTTTAGATTTATGCGACCTCTGATAGAAGAAGGGCATGTTTATATCGCTAGACCTCCTCTGTATAAAGCTTCGTATGTAAAGGAAAAAGGGCGAGATTTGTATTTTTATTCTGACGACGAACTAAAAAGTTTCCAAGCACAAGCTACAGGAAAATATGAAATTCAGAGGTATAAAGGTTTAGGCGAAATGAATGCCATTCAATTATACGATACTACAATGAATCCTGAGACTCGCACCCTACTTAGAGTTACACTAAGCGATGCAGAAGAGGCTGACGAGATTTTCACCATTCTGATGGGTGAACAACCAGAACGCAGACGTGAATTTATTAATGAACACGCTACGTTAGTAAAAGAACTCGATATTTAATTTTCGTTCTTTAGAATTGTATTTGTTAAAATACTAAGAGGTTAATAAATGGGAAAAGACAAAAAAGGTTTGGATATGGAGCGCATACAAGAAGCTCTTGCCAAAACAAAAATTGTACCAATAACTGTAAAAGATGAAATGTCTAAATCCTTTATAAGTTATGCTATGGCAGTTAATGTTAGTCGCGCCATTCCAGACGTGCGAGACGGGCTAAAACCTGTGCATAGGCGTATTCTCTATGCAATGAGTGAAATAGGTAATACTCACGATAAACCATACAAAAAGTGTGCTAGAACGGTAGGTGAAGTGCTTGGTAAATTCCATCCGCACGGAGATTCCTCTATCTATGACGCTCTAGTGAGAATGGCACAAGATTTTACTATGCGAATGCCATTAATCGATGGACATGGCAATTTTGGATCCGTAGATGGTGATCCTCCTGCCGCATCGAGATACACAGAATCACGATTGTCTAAAATTTCGGCTGAACTACTCAGGGATCTCGATAAAGATACAGTTGATGTCTATCCAAACTTCGATGATACTCTGACACAACCTGTTGTTTTACCTGCTAGATTTCCTAATCTATTAGTTAATGGAAGTGAAGGAATAGCGGTTGGTATGGCCACCAGCATTCCGCCTCATAACTTAGGTGAAGTCATAGAAGCCACCATTGCATTGATAGACAATCCAGAATTAACAATTGATGATTTAATTAAATTTATACCATGCCCTGATTATCCAACAGGTGGTATAATTTTAGGTTCAGATTCTGTGTGGCAGGCATACAAAACAGGCAAGGGCGGAATTGTTATTCGCTCTAGATGCGAGATTGTCGAGCATGACAATCACCCCCGTATTATAGTAACAGAACTGCCTTTCCAGGTTAATAAGGCCCACCTTTTAGATTCTATCGGGCTTTTAGTAAAAACAAAAAAAATTCTAGGCATCTCTCATTTAAACGATGAATCCGATCGTTTTGGCATGCGCGTAGTTATAGATATAAAAAGAGATACCAATGCGGAAGTTTTATTAAACAGTTTGTATAAGCAAACGGATTTGCAAGTATCTACTGGTATAACTTTCTTAGCACTCCACGAAAGCGTTCCTAAAACAATGAATCTTAAAGAAATGCTGATGGCATATATTTCTCATCAAAGAGAAGTAATTAGACGTCGCACAATCTTTTTGTTAAACAAAGCTCTCGAACGTGAACATCTTTTGCAGGGTTTGGTTATAGCCCTCGATAATATAGATAATGTCGTTGAGATTATAAAAAAATCTAAGGACCGCACTGTAGCATTTACTAGACTAATGGAAACTTTTGCTTTGTCTGATAGACAAACAAATGCTATTTTGGACATGCGTCTTTCGCGCCTTACTAGTTTAGAAGTTGACAAAACACGCCAGGAATTAGCTGCTTTGATCATTGAAATTACAGATTATCGTGATATACTAGCCTCAGACATCAGGATTTCGAACATAGTAAAAACCGAACTGCTTGAGGTTGCGCATTCTTTCAAATCGCCACGCAAATCCGAATTGAGGTTTGATTTGTCCAAAATAAATGTTGCGGATTTGATTAACAAAGAAGACGTGGTTGTTTCTCTTACCTATCAAGGTTATGTTAAAAGAATGCCTGTCTCTGAATACAAAACACAAGGTCGTGGCGGTATCGGTGTGTATGCACACAAAACAAAGGATGAGGATTTTGTAACAAAAATGTTCATATCTTATTCTCATGATGATTTGCTTTTCTTTAGTAATATGGGACGCGTCTTTAGGCTAAAGACTTACGAAATCCCTGAATGCACAAAATCAGCTAAAGGCAGGGCTATAGTTAACTTGTTAAATCTTGCAACCGATGAGAAAATTACTTCCCTTTTAACTATAAAATCTTATGAAACAGGTTTTATTGTTATGGCCACAAATGCTGGCACTATGAAAAAATGTCTTCTTTCGGATTTTGCTAATGTGCCTACTAAAGGGAAAAAGGCTATTATCTTACACGAAAACGAGGAGCTCATAGGCACTGAAATTACAACTGGATCAGATGAAATTATAGTAGCGGCATCTAATGGCAAATCCGTTAGGTTTAGCGAATCAGAAATCAGACAGTCGGGCAGATCCGCACATGGTGTGCGTGCTATGCGCTTGTTTGAAGACGCTAAGATGGTGGACATGGCTATAGTTAAAGAAGGTTGCTTGATTATGAGCGTCTCTGAAAATGGTTATGGCAAACTCACAGATCCTCAAGCTTATACTGTTCATAAACGAGGTGGGCTGGGGAACAAGGCTGGCATATTTAATGAAAAAACAGGTAAACTTGTTAATTTGAAAACAGTATCACCTCAAGATGATGATGTAATTGTTGTATCAGACAACGGCACAATGATTCGCTTCCATGCAGATAAAATCTCCAAAGTTGGACGCGCAAGCAGGGGTGTTAAATTAATGAGCATGAGAGACTCTTCTAGTAAGGTAGCATGTTTTGCAGTTGCACCTCGCGACAACGAGGCGGAGACAAAAGATATTCTCGAAGAACAAGATGATTCTTCGAACGAATAAGTTTTGAATTTGGTTTAATATCTCACACACTTTAGATAACTCTAGGGTGTGTTTTTTTGTTTAAAATAAAGTAATATCTTTCTATCTGCTTTATCCAAAATTTCGAATTGGGTAAAAATTCTCCCTAACGCAAAAAAACGACCCAAACTCATTGTTGACCCGCTCCTTCGCAATAAATATATGAAATTGTTTGTCGCTATTTTATAACTACAAACCTATTTCTTCTTTTCTTTAACCTTCTTCTCAATCACCCTAACACCATTATAGAAACCACATTTTGGGCAGACGGTGTGACTAGTAATAAACTCATGGCATTGAGAACATGCTATTAAATTTGGTGTTTCTATCTTCCAGTTGGCAAATCTTGAATTGCCACTCTGTTTTGAAACCTTTCTTTTTGGTACTGCCATCTTAAATTTCTCCTTCCTTGGCTTAAAAGTTAGTCTCTAACTTACCTTTTCTAGCCTCCCGCCTTTAAGAGGCAGGCATTCTTGTTTTTAATGGGATTTTTGCGTGCTTTAGCTCCTTTCAATTCACAACTTTCACAAGCCTCTTAAAATTAGTCATTCGTATAAAATAATATCCAAAATATGGATTATTAATTTTAAACTCACAAAAATCTAAATAAGTATAATAAAATATCACTTCCTTGTCAAATATTTTTATGCGGTTTTTTTGGTCCTTTTGATTTTAAAGCGCACTTTAACTCTAATAATTGTGGTTTTTTGCATGTGTTTTCCTTGTTTGATTATATCATCATCTGTTTTTGTTTTTTTAATTGCTCGTTTCAGAATTCTTTTAAAAATTTTATAGGAATTTTATTAGACATTTAATAGTTAAAATACTATAATATTTAATAATAAAATTCTAGGGTTAGAACACTTTTGTTTCTGATCCTTTATCACTAAACAAAAAGGAGAAAAAATGAAGGTTTACAATTTTTCAGCAGGCCCATCAATGCTATCTGAGGATGTAAAGATTGAAGCTCAACGCGATTTTTTGAATTACTCAAATAGCGGCATGTCAGTTACAGAAATGAGTCACCGATCTAAACAATTCGAAGAAATTCACAATGCTGGGATTTCGCTTTTAAGAGAACTAATGAACATAAGCAATAATTACGCTGTATTGTTTTTACAAGGTGGGGCATCTCAGCAATTTGACGCAGTTCCATTAAATTTGCTAAAAACAGGACGTGCTGATTACATTGTTACTGGCAATTTTGCATCTAAAGCAGCCCAGGAAGCTAAAAAATATGGAGATATTTCAATTGCTGCTTCTTCAAAAAACAAAAATTATAACTACATCCCAGACCTTGACACAATCGTATTTAGAGAAAACATAGATTATGTGCATATAACACAAAACAATACTATTTTTGGCACACGCTATACCTCTCTTCCAAAAACAAGCGCACCTCTTGTAACGGACGCCTCCAGCATGATCCTCTCAGAGGAGCTTGATGTTGCTAAATTCGGGCTTATCTATGCAGGAGCACAAAAAAACATAGGCCCTGCGGGTTTAACGGTTGTAATTGTGCGAAAAGATCTCATATCGACGCCGATGTCGATCTGCCCTACTATGCTCAAATATTCAATACAGGAAGAAAATAATAGTTTGTATAACACCCCACCATGTTTTTGTATCTATATGGCAATGCTTGCCTTCAAACAATTGAAAAAGATGGGTGGTATTCAGGAAATTTACAAATTGAATGTGAGAAAAGCTGATCTTCTCTATGACTTCATAGACAACTCCGCTTTTTATACAAACAACGTAAACAAAAAGGATCGTTCTTTAATGAACGTGCCATTTACAACCCCATCTGCTGAATTAGATGCCTCCTTTGTAAAAGAGGCCGCAAATTATGGGCTTGTTTCACTAAAAGGCCATAGATCGGTAGGTGGAATGCGCGCTAGCATTTATAATGCTATGCCCATAGACGGTGTCGAAAAACTAATATCATTTATGAAACAATTTGAGATCCAAAACAAATCTTGCCATTAAAAAGGAGTATCCCATGTACAATATTCTCAAACTAAATTCCATAAGCTCTAAGGCCAGTGAAATTTTAGGGACAAATTATTCTTTGCTAGATCAACACCCCGATCCTGATGCAATTTTAGTGCGCAGCTGTGCTATGACTGATTATGCTCCCTCCCCTGCTCTAAGAGCTGTAGCGAGAGCAGGCGCTGGCGTTAACAACATCCCCATCCAAAGAATGACAGAAAATGGAATTGTGGTTTTTAATACTCCTGGCGCAAATGCCAATGCTGTCAAAGAACTTGTTCTTTGTGGATTGTTTTTAGCAGCACGTGATATAATAAGCGGCATAAATTGGGTTTGTAGTCAGGACGAGAATGATATTGACCTGCCAAAAAGAGTTGAAAAACAAAAGGGACTGTATGCTGGGCATGAGATTCTGGGGAAAACCATAGGCGTCGTTGGACTGGGTGCAATTGGAATAAAGGTAGCAAATTCAGCTGAAGCTCTGGGACTTAGCGTTTTAGCAAACGATCCACACATGCCAGAACACGCCAGATGCGCTTTAAAAAGTGAAATAACTATAACCTCCTTAGATGAAATTTTGCGTTTGTCTGACTATATTACATTCCACGTCCCTTTAGTAAACGAGACGCGCGGCATGATTAACAAAAATTTGTTATCTAAAGCAAAACCAGGGGTTACAATATTAAACATGAGTAGAGCAGAAATTGCAAACTCAGAGGACATTAAAAGTGCGCTTGCTAGTGGTTCTTTGAAAAAATATATTGTTGACTTCCCCACTCCTGAACTTATAAAAGTAAACGGTGTTATCTCCATCCCTCACCTAGGCGCTAGCACAGAGGAAGCGGAAGAAAACTGCGCAATTATGGCGGCCTCTCAATTAAAGGACTACTTAGAGACTGGTAATATTTCTAATAGCGTTAACTTCCCCAATTTAGCAAAGCCTCTTGCATCATCTAACAGATTTGCGGTATTATACAAAACTGGTGATCTCTGCTTCAAATCAGCACTAGATACCCTTTTATTAGACACCACATATTCTCTCGCTCTCGCCGAAAAAAATGAAATGGGTTATGCTCTTATTGATTTAGATTTATCAAAATTAACCAATTCAGGACCTCTTCTCGAAAACCTGATTTCCTCGATTAATGGAGTTGTATGGGTTCAAAAGATTTTTTAAATTAGTTTTCTTTTATCTCTTTTCAAAATCTTTTTGATGGCTTCCTCTTTTTGTCTAGTAATCATTTTTTCTTTTAGTATTTCAAAACTTTTCTTTTTTTTACAGTCTAGATATTTATAACAATAAAAGAGCCCCTTTGCGGGGCTCTGTTTTTTGTTTTTTTGTTTTATCTGATTCTTGTTACATAGAATGCTGGATAGAAAACCATATCGTAATCAAATGTGTCATCTGGCCTTACGATGTACTTAAAATCCTTATCTAAGAACCAACCAGCAAATTCAAAGAAGTAAGTTTCACCTTTGGAATTTGTATATCCGTTTTCATTATATTTAATTACTATAGCTTTAGCACCAGAATTGCCTACCCATCTGTCATATGCAGAACCTGTTCCATTCTTCCATATTGCGATTGTTGGTTTGTCTCCGTTATTAAGTGTTTCTTCCTTATAAGTCTTAATATAATCACTAAGTACTGGCTTGTTGCTTGCAGCAATTTCTCCTGAAAAAATTCCAGCACCTGGATATTTGCTCTCCCACGTAATGTAATTACCTGAAGTTGATTCTATTGTAAAATCATCGCTTCTGTTCATTGTAGTATTTGTAGCAGTACTCAGGCTATATTTTGAATAGACTCCATCTGCATTTTTATAAGTAATAACAACTTGACTGTTTGCATACCTCAAAATCGTTTCATGTGTGTTTAAGAACCTTGATATACTCCATGTAGTGTCATATTCTTTAGTCCATCCGTTTTGTTCATTTTTCTGATCGTCTGGGACATTGGTATCAACAACATCAGGGCCTGCTTTCCATACTCTTTTTACAAGAAAATCTTCAAAAAACTCTTTTACTTGGATCTGATCTATAACCTGATATCTCGGTTTTCCTCTGATTATTTCATTATGATAGGTTGCATAAGAATATACTTGTACAGCTGTTAAATCTCTGTTTATATCATCAAAACTATGTGAACCCGCAGATGTGAGCTGATCTGGAATAGAAGCGCTCGAATAATTCGAATCTATGTTGTCTTTAACTATTTTATTTCTTGCTATTTCATCCTCTTTTTGTGCGATCAAAGCAGTGTTTTTATCTTGATCTTCTTTTTTGTTTTCACGATCAATTTCTGCAAGCAGAATAACATTATCTTTTTTCAGAGATTGTATTCCTCTTATTGTGTCTGCATTGTATGAGTATATTTGATTTTCTAAAATGTCTTTTGGTATGTTATTTATTTTTGTGGCATTGGTCTTTAACAATGAATGACTAAGAAAATATGTCTCAGGTTTTATTCTTTCTACTTGGTATTCGACATACAAGATGTCTTCATAATAATTGCTTCTTTCTTCATCATTTTCTATTTTATCGCGCAGACTCTCAGACAATGATAAATATGCTTTGCTTTTTTCTTGGTAGCTTTTTACATTTGCTTCGATACCTGTGTACTCATAGTTAATGTCACTCATCACAAGGAGGGATTGCATTCTTGTTGATTTAATTGATGTCATCATCTGTTCAGAATATGTTTTACCTCCAGACGATGTTGTAAAATGCGTTCCTGCGTCACTCATGTCTTGAAATTGATTATCGCCATACTTTTCTTTGTAAACTGTTTTTTCTTGTTTTTCAATTTCATTTTGGAATGTGAAATGTGTGTTATAATACTCTGCATAAAAACTTGCAGTGTAGCGGTATGCATATGCATAATGCTCTCTATCATATTTAGTATACTGTTTGGCTTCTTCTAATGTGTTAAAATACTCTTTAACACCTAGTGCTAAATATTCTTCGTAGTTTGAACGAGTGTACTTTTCTGACCAAAACATATAGTCTTTTAATTGATATGCGTAGTGAAACCCATAAAGTTTTACCATCGATGCCTTGACTGTGGGTATGTAATCATCATTTAATGATACGTATACGTTGAAGGCTTTATAATACGATAGTGTTTCATAATCAAATATTATAGCTTTCATAAAACCATCAAAGGTATTAACATTCTCAGATGAATCAGCAACATAATATTTATTGATTGCTGCTTCATAGGCGGCCCTCATTTCAACATCAACCACTTTTTGTGAGTAAGCCACAATTTCAACAGCCACTCTTGCAAGTTCGTCACCAGATTCTCCGAATATTTGCGCCAGCTCTCCCATCATTTTATATTCTTTTAAGCGCAAAACTTCTGTTATGTATCGCTCTTTCCCGTTTATTGTTATTTTTGTATCTTCATCTTCATCATATATATCATTCAAATCTTCCAACTCATCATAATCATTAAGAAAATCTCCTTTTCCTATTTCTAATTCATAGGGCTTTGAATTGTTGTCATTAGATCTAACTATGTATTTAACAAGCAAATTCATTTTTTCTTGTTTCAAGGCTGCCTTCGAAAATCTTTCTAGGATATCTGATGCCTTAGATAAGGTAAATATTTTTCTTGCGGTGCTCACATCATCATCCCATGTAAATGTGTCAGCATCATATCCTGTATTTGTTCGCTCAACTAGGATTTTTGCAGCAAGATCCTGTTCGTTCTTTGTTTTTACATCCCCCTCATATTCAACTGCAGCAGGATCATAATATGTTTTGCTGGTGCTATAATCAGTTAATGCTGCCAATTCCTGAACAATTGGTGTGGTTTTGCTTTTGTCCGTTGGTTTTGGGTCGCAAGCGACTAAGACCATAACGAACAGCAAAACAAGCGTCATCATTAAACTTAATCTTAAAACCGTTTTTTTCATAAACGTTTTCTCCTTTTCTTAAATTAGTTTATCTCTTTTTTGACAGCTCCTCATTCATATTGTGTCTGGGGATTCTTGGTTCGATGGGCAGCTTTTTTAAGAGTTTATAGCTGCTCTTCCCAAGCGTAGATTCCGGTGTGTCCCACCGTATTTATTTTTTGCCACCTTTTGATTTTCTAGGTAGCCATCGCCTAAATTTTGGGTGTTTTACCTCTTTAAAAGGCGGTTGTTATTTAATTTTTGCACTAGGCGGCGCTTCATGCAAAATCCTTCTGCTTATCTCAAACAAGAGCGTTTGAGTGTTTTTGTCGCATTGTTTCACCTCAGCTCAGCACCATACAAAGTGTTTCTTTTTTTTGTAGATTAATCCTGTTTCTGCTACACTCGCAGATATCTGGCTTTAGCGACACAGGCTATAGAAGAACCGCTAGAATAGGGACTCTTTTATTGGTTTTATCAAGTGAGGCTTTCCTGCAATTCGCATTTCTTTTTGAAACATTGCATCCCGTATTTAAAAAATACAAAATAACACATTGCATCTCTCAAACTAGCTCTCTATCAGATTTGATTGAATTTCTATCAAACACACAAAAGGCCTACTCTTATAGTCATAGATTTTACATCTTTAAGCCCAGAAATATCTTTTCAGAGGCTTGCACAAAAAGGATGCTGTTTTGAGTCTATCCACAATTACTAGTTTTGTTATGCCTCACTATAAAAACCTAGTTTAAAGAGAGTATTATAACAAAAGTTTGCTAGCATCACCTCTCGCGGCATCTTGATATGGCTTGCGTTTATAATTTGTTCGACTACTACCGCCTTTTGATTCTCTAGCATACTATTAAATCAAAAAGACACTAAAAACAAAACAACTAAACTATAACCTATACAGATTTTATTCTCACACTAGAGATTAGACTTAGAGTATCCATTGTAAGAGAAGCCTTTTTAGCGAGATTTAGCGGTTTTGCTCTTTGCTGTGCTAATCTTTTTATATTATAGGCCGCATTCATGTTGCTTACTACTTAAAGTTTATCGCAACATCGGCTGCGTGTTTTTTATCAGCTTCTTTAAAGACTGCTCTTTGCAAGTTATAACCAGCTATCATACCTTGATACTCTAGCCTCATATGCTTAACACAAATAGACAATATTGTCGCTTTATTTGCATTTCGCTATTAACATTATACCACCTTGCGCCGCTTTTTGCAAGACAACAACAAGAGAACAAGTCAGCCCGCTGAACAGAATGGTAAGGCTCGCCTTTCAAACATTACCTGTCTTTATATAATGCTTCTGTCTTACTGATACTCAGACATCGGTTTTATCTTGTCTAAATTTTCACTCCAAGTCTGTTGATAATGTGATAAAAGGTTGTCTGGCACAAAAACAGTTTGTATGCTCTCAAAAGCTTCTTTATCAATCTCAACAAAATCCGCGCATTCTACAACTATTTTTATATCGGCCTGGCTTAACGATGCAAAAGCACCTCCAGATATTTTTCTAATATTATCAAATGCAGATGCGCTGTTACCTATTTTTATTTCATTGGTTTGTGATTCTGCATAATAAACAAGGCGCGATCCTGATTCAGAAATTATATTAGTTATATTTCCTTTAATGTTATAAAAAGCGTTTTCACCTACATACATAAGACTATCTGGCAATCCTACTATACTCTCTAAACTAGTACAGCCACTAAAAGCCTCTGCACCTATTGCGAGCAGAAGAGACCCTTCACTAAAAGTAACCTTCGTTATGTAATCTAAATTTTTCATCGCTTTTGGTAAAATAAATTTAATATCTTTAGGTATTGTCACAGTATTCACTCCGCCCACAAATTTAACATAAGTTGCAGATGTAGGACCTCTTACAATAACAGAGTTGTTATTCTGCGTAGTCACACTTTGAGTTGTGAAGTAACACTCTTTAAAAGCATCTTCTGCTATAATTTTAATTGTTAAAGGCAAATCCATTGACATTAAACTATAGGCCATATAGAAAGCTTCGCTTCTTATCTCTATGAGGTTTGAGTTTATAGCAAATCTTATTGACGCTATATAACTACTCCACGAAACGTCTCCTGCGCTTGTGTAATCTAATCTTGAAAATGCGCGTTTTTCTATAATTTTGACAGATGCTGGCACAGTTAATTGCGTGGATGTTCCTTTGTATTTATACAAAATTCCATCTTGGAGTATAACAAAGTCTGGGAATAATTTGTACCAATTGCTTCCTTCAAATGATCCTATCCCAAATTTGGTTAGTGTCTGTGGCATTTTTACGACTGAAATGTTTTTACCTGCTGTTTCTAACAAAAAGTCTACAGTTTCTTCTGTCCCCTCTAAAATTTCAAGAGTTGTTACATGGCTGGCCAAAACCAAATCCTCGTTTTGCTCATTCTTTCCTATTAGTTCCTTGAGTTTAACACTCGCGTCATACGCTAAGACTGTTAGTTTGGGATTTTGTTTTACAATATTATTAAGCACAGTAGAAAAATTTTGTGGTCTGGTGCTGTCAGCAACGTTTAATACCACTAGTCTCTCTAGATTTTTTGTGCTTTCAAAAGATCGAGCATTAAATTCTTGGGAGGCTTTTATAGACAACTCGTATACTTGACTTAGTAGTATGTTCGCTCCATATGCTGTAAATTGAATTTGACCGTAACTCGTTGAAATCTCCACACTTCCTTCTCTAAATATCTGAAGCAGCGTGTGTGTTGCTTCATTTGCCTCGTAAAGAAGATCTCCATTTTCAGACCATATCACACCATCTATAGCTTTTAGTTCGCATTGGTCTCCTAAAACTACCGTATAATTGCTAGTTCCGAATATAAATTTTTGATAGCAAAAAATTTGCAGTTTCGTGTTTCCTTCTAACATGGTAGAAATATTACCACTCATAATTTCTGTTTCTCTTTTTATGAAAACTTTAATTAACCGTGGCATGTTCGCAAAGGCTCTATCTCCTATGTATTGTATATTAGAGCCTAATTCTATTAATTCAACAATCCCATTACCATAGAATGCATACTGCGCGACTGCAATATATTCATTGTCTAGTTTTAGGTAATAATTATCCTCTGTTATTGCTACTGCTATTTTCTGATTACTAGTTGTTTGGAGACTTGCAACACCATCGCTTGATTCAAAAGAATTAAGCCAAGCACTATTTAAAAATGCATCTTTGCCGATGGGCGTCTGTTCATTCAATTCATTAACTGTTGTAATAGTTTTTACATAAACAGCGTCTTTAAACATCTCTTCGCAAATCGAAAATTCGTGTCCCGGTCCAGTGGCGCCCGATGCTAGAATGTTTACTTCTGTCAAATGTTGAGGCGTTTGCCCATTAAACAAGGTTTTAAGACTCCATCTTCCTGGAATATCAACTTTTGTTATGCCTTTATTGTTTTTTAATAATTTTGCAAATACTTTTGTGTTTGTTTCCATCAAATCGCCTTTTGCGACTCCTCCTGCTGCTCCCCCATTTAAGATAGTTAACTTTGTTATTTGAGAAAGACCATCAAAGGCTAGTTCGTTTAATGGAAGTGCTACATCTACGGTTATTTCTTGTATGTATTGAGGAAGAACAAACGCACCAATTTCTATTGGGTTATAGTTTTGGGTATCAGATGGATGTCTGAACGTTAGGGTTAATACTACAGAATTGGTCTCATCTTTTTCTTTCAAATAAGCTATTACGTTTACGCCATTGTTAGCTTCATTCTTATCAACCAGCCAATTATCACTGTTTATACCTGGATTTTGGGTGATTGCAATGTTTTTATTTTGCCATATTTCGCTAGTTGAAGCTATTTTTGTAACGTATATAACAAACGCCTCATTTGTGTTTTGAAAAGCGTCTTCCTCTATGTTTAAGTTTGATACACCATCTGTTAGTGTTATAAGTGCTAATTTGTTAAATCTGGGAGATCCAGCAAAAGCTTTAGTCCCTATTGTTTTTAATAGGTTTGTTGATAAAATAACATTTTCCAAATTTGTCATATTAGAAAAAGCTTCTTCTCCTATTTGGGCCAGGTTTGAAGTTGTAGTAGTCTGATCTCTTACACTCATTACGGTCACCACTGAGGTATTCCCGTAAAATGCTCTTGCGTTTATTTGAGTTATATTATTTAAGATTGTAACTGAGCTGCTAGAGCCTACATATTTATATAAAATTCCATATCCCACTTCTATTAAATCATCTGTAAAGGAGCCACTTATATATGCTGTTTTGTCTAATGCATATAATCCTATACTTCTTACGCTTCCTGGTATCAAACTCTTATTTACGTTTGCATTAAGCACAACCGCATTATAAAAAGCGTATGCTCCTATTGTTTTGAGTTTTGCACTCGAGGCATTATAGTCCGCAAATACTACTTCCTGTAGATTTGTGCAGCCTGCAAAAGCATAAGCTCCAATTTCTACAAGATTTACTGGAAGTGTTACTTTTGTTATGCTTATTACATTCTCAAACATTTTTTCTGGTAGTATAACGTCTTCATCGTTGTTTTGCAATATATTTATGGTTTTAAGCATAACAGGCAAACCCATGCCTCCAAAAACATCACGAATGTTGTCTTTTGCTGTTAAAGATAATTCTGTTAATAATGTGTTTGTGTCAAACAGATTTTTTAGATATGTTCTGTTTATATAGGATTCATCTTTAATCATAAAAACCAAATGTTTTAGACTAGAAGTTCCCAACAAAGAATATTCATTTATTTCAATATCAGATGGTATTGTGAGTTTGGTTATTTTTTTGTTAAAAACATAAGACTCGAGTGTTGCTACTCTTAAAAATTTCGATTCGGACACCATTACTTCAGCTACTACTGGTTCTAAACCCTCGCCTAAGTACTGAATTATGGCCGCATACTGGTTACTCCCTTGTGCTATTTCGTAATACGCCCATGTTCCATCAAAACTAATATTGCTGAAGGCATAGATTTTTGAGCGTCCTTTTAATTCGCTCCAGCCATCATTTGAAATTGAATCGTTTTCGTAATTTGTTAATATTTCTACATATATTCTGAAACCTAATTCTGTATCTGTAAAAACATTATATCCCAACCTGGGTGGCATTAGTTTGTTAAATTTAGCATATTTCAAAGAGCCGGCACTCAGAAATGCATTATCTCCTATTTCTATAAGTGTTGCCGGTAATATAATACTTTCAAGCGAAATTGCACTATTAAAAGCATTTCTTTCTATAGTATGAGTTCCCTCTGGGATACCATAAATTTTAGAATCTGAGTTTTTTACATATATTTCTTTTAGTTTTGTAGTCCCTTGGAAGGCGCTTTCTCCTATGGATAAGGAAACGACGCCTCTCTCTGCAAATTCTATCGTTTCGAGTGCTGTACACTCTCTAAAGGCATTTGCTCCTATAACAGTGACTCCTAGAGGTATTATAATCTTTTCTAAACTTGTACAAGCATTAAAGGCATATGTTCCTATGGTTTTTATGGTTATAGGCAACTCAACATTTTTTAACGCACTCATAGAAGCAAAGGCATTGTCGCTTATTTCCATGACTTCATAAGAGAGTGTCTCTCCTGGTGTGTTATAGTGAGAAGCTACTTTTATGGACTCTGTTGTTTTTTTGTCCCCTGTAAAACCTACAACTTTTGCAAATCCCTGCAACTCATCAATCTTATATAACACATAGTCATCACCTTTTGTCATTTCAATCCAGTTTCCATACAAAGTAAGATTTTCTATAACTGGCGACTCTATGTATTTTACTGAGGTTGTTTCATCTTTATACCATCCCATAAAGGCCATTCCACTCATAAAAGAAGTGTTTTGCTCAATATAAGAATTTAATAATTGATTGAGTTTGTTGTTCGTTAGAATTTCTCCATACTTCAATGTTTCAGTTGCTAATATATTTTCTTGTTGCTTTAATGCAATTTGAATATCCTTTAGAGTAAAAATCGCAAAGATTCTTGACTCTTCTGTTACTTTTTTGTTGTTTATTTGTTCTTCAGTCATCGGTTCTAAAGCAGACGCTGTAAAATTCCACCCTTTAAAAATATGTCCTTCTAGTACTAACTTATCACTTTGTTTGTCATTTATCTCTTTTATAGTCTCTTGCGATATGCTATCACCATGTCCTACTGTAGTAATATATATTAGTATTTCATTTACTGATGTGCTTATATAAAACTCTACGGTGTAATTTATTTTTTCGAATTTCGCCTTTATTATTATTTCTTCACCTTTAGCACCTGTTAATTTTGCTATGTCTCGATCCCACCCTACAAATCTATAGCCTATAGACTCATAATTTTCTAGACTTCCTGGCACAGCAACAGCCTGCCCGTAATTGGCATTTTCAACAGTTCCTATAATTCGTGTTTCCGCTTCTACGTTAACGTTATCTATCAAAAAAGTTACTTTAAATTTCCATGGCACAAACCTGGCATTAAATGTTTTATCGCCTGCTGCCGTCATACCTTGAGTATAGCCATCCCAAGAATCAAAATCGTACCCTTCTTTTTGTGGTTCTCCTGGGCTGTTTATAATAGAACCATATTGAACGTTATTATATTGATATTCGTTTTCAAAATTATCAATTTTGGCCCCTTCAAATTTAAATTCAATTGTATAAACTTCTAATTCATACGACATAACAACTTTTATATCTCCAGTTATGGACAATTCTCTTAAATCCACTTTTGAATTATCTATGGTCCAGGCACCCACGTAACCTGTTTTGCTTGTTATGTTTGGGATTTCACTGCTTACTAAATATCCACCAGATCTAACTCGTGTTGAACTAAATGCTACAATGCCTTCAGCTAGTGGTTGGTCAAAAAATTCTACTAAATACATTGGCGTGAAGATTGCAATTAACTCTATATCATTTACTACTATATCTTCAGCCATGTTCCAGGGTTCTGAATTTGTTTGATTATGCCATGCTACAAACATTTGATCCTCACCTGTCACAGGATTTGAGGGTCTTTGTGCTTCTGGAATAGGGTCGCCTGCTTGTACTGTTAATTGGGCTTCTTGCTTATCATTTACTATAAATACTACATTGTAATATATTCGCTCATAGATTGCTATTATATTCATATCCATAGTAACATTAGTAAAATCAGCACCCTCTGTAGAACAAAGCCATTCGCTAAACGTGTTGTATTCTAATGTGGGAGGGGTAGGATATTCTTTTATACTAGAACCATGCTCTAGCATTTGATCATCATTTCCGTTAACTTGTATTATAGTTCCATTTTGCATTTGAAAAACAATCCGGTAATATTTTGGGGCGTCAATTGCCCAAATATTTAAGTCTTCTTGTATGTTAACAAAAGCATCCTCGCCTACATTCCAAGCTGTTAGTCTTCCTTCTATGGATGGAGGAACTGGCCACGGCGTCGGTAAATTGCCGCCTTTTTCTACAGGATAAGAGTTTATTATCTCATCACACTTGTTATTAGTATAAAATGTTATTGTTATAACATCTACCCATTTTGCATATAATACAATATTATCTCTTAAAACTCTATCACTATCAAAATGCCATTCTTGTTGGAAAATATTGTTATCTAAATACCAGCTTTTGAATATATAATTTTCAAGAACGTCAGTTTCACTAAAGATTGTTTCTAAGTCCGGTTTTTTTTCTTGTGTAATGAGTTGGTTGTATTCGATGTCTTCAGCTTTAAAATAGCGGAGTTCTTCGTTTACATTTGTTCCAAAATCAAACGTTACATCATATTGCACCGTAGCATATACTGCTTCAATGTGCAATTCAGATTTAATTTCTTTCATGCCCGGGACATCCTCTATTTTTTCAAAAGGCTCCCCTGCCATTCCTCTTAACCTATAACCCACTATTACTTTGTAATTAGGTGTTGGTTTTTCTAACTTCTCTATCGTTTCTTTTGCGATTGTTGAAACGTCATCCCCTAGATGAAAATCAATATTTAAAGGGATGTTTACTGTTTCTCCTAATTGGTTTTGAAAATGAAAATAAACACCATATATAACTTCTGTATAAATTGCATCTATTCTTTGTGAGTTTATTAAATCATCCCATTCCCCAGAATAATTCCAAACACCCGTATAACCATCTCTTGCTGGAACAATAGGTATGTTTGTATATGTGACATTAGGCCTTACATCATTTCTCACTATTTCTGGAATTTCATAACCCGGCACAAAGTAAACGGTTAAGTACTTTACCCATTTCGCATAAAGCGTTATGTTTTTTTTGACTATTGCTGTGTTAAAATCCCATATGTTTGTTAAAGTCTCATCCGAATACCAACCATCAAAGAAATATCCATCCTTTTCTGGTTCTACAGGAGGATCTATTGTACTATTTACACTGGCTTTTATATCTTCAATCTTTGTGTCTGCATATGTTTCAAATTTTACAGTGTAATTAGATCTGCTTCCTGCCAAATTAGAGACAGATATGTCAAAATAAGTTGAAATCTGTTTTTTGTATGAAATTTTCACTCTTAAAGAATTTATCTCTTTTTGCGTACTAAAACCAGAAACTTCTAAATCCTCTTTTAACTCCTCATATGTAAAAGTTCTGTTTGTACTATCTGAAAAACTTATTTTGAATTTCATTCCTTCGGTGTTAAATTCATCGCCTACTTCATATTCTGTTTTAACTCCATCTAAAAGTATTTCTATGTTGTTTGCAACCACGGGTTCTGCACACGCTACAGTAATCAAAATTAACATGCAAACAAGAACTACTATTTGGGTAGTTTTCCATTTTGTTTTCGACATAAACACCTCTGTCTAATTAAAAGAAACAACTATTTCTTTTTTACAACAAAAGACACAGCTCGCAAAAAAACCATTACGCCATTCTAAATAAGTCTTAAGTAAAAGTTGTTTTCTATCTAAAGACCTGCCCATTGACAATCCTTTGTTTATATATTATACTAAATTTTGCAAAAAAAATCAAGACTTGCCCCCTTTTGATTCACATAGTCCGCTAAAATCTTATATATTTAAGGTCTTTTTAATCCTTCTCTTTTTGTTTTATTTTTTGTTTTGAATTTTTTTTACTGTTACCTTTAGATATGCGTTTTTATAGACTGCTTTTTTGTTTTTTCTATTAGCTTTTGCTATTAAGAGGCGTTTTTGTCTTTTGCTCTAAAAAAACCGTCTTCTTTTTTTTAAAATTTTACTGATTTAATTAGTCTCTTTTTCTTGATAGTATTTACCTTTTTTGCTATAATAGTTTTTATGATTGACATAAATCGTGTTTGGAGTGATGTAAAGACTCAACTCTCTGTTAATATAAATTCAATAGCTTATATGATGTGGATAGAACCTCTTAATCCACATTCTGTGAGGAATAATGTATTAATTTTGATTACACCTACATTAAATTCTAAAACCACGATAAATCGAAATTATTATGATATAATTAAAAAGGCCTTAACTTCTCTATATAGTTCTTTTTCTGATGTTAGATTTTTATTGGAATCAGAAATTCCATCTGATTCTTCATATTCAGATGATATACATGATGATCAACTTGTTATAAACACATCTGTTGGTTCTGTAAAGAGAGTTTGTCCTTTCATATCAAAATATACATTCAGCAATTTAATTGAAGGCGAAAATAATGAACTAGCTAAACACGCAGCCCTTGCTGTTTCAAAATGTCCTGGTGGTGCTGGTGATTACATAGAATTTAACCCGCTCTTTATTTATGGAGGAGTAGGGCTTGGAAAAACACATTTGCTTCATGCTATAGGAAACTATCTTTGGGAGAATTTTCCTGAAAAAAAGGTATTGTACGTTCCTACTGAAAAAATGACAAATGATTATATAGATTCTATAAGTTCTGCGACCAAATCAACAGACATAAAAGCTTTTAGAAAAAAATATCGAAGTGTTGATGTCCTCATGATAGATGATGTTCAATTTCTTGAAAAAAAAGCAGGAATGCAAGATGTTTTTTTCCATATATTTAACGAACTCTATCAAGCAGGCAAACAAATCGTATTATCAAGTGATAGACCACCAAAAGAAATAGGAACGCTGGAAGATAGATTGAGATCTAGATTTGAAGGTGGACTATTAGCTGACATACAACCGCCCGGCCTTGAAATGAGAATAGCTATTTTAAAGCATAAAATGCTGCAACAAAAAATAGCTGCAAATGACGAGGTTGTCACCTTTTTAGCGGAACAAATAGATTCAAACGTAAGAGAATTAGAAGGAGCATTATCTAAGGTTGTTTTTTATTCAAACCTATTAAACAAACCTTCTCCTGATATTTCAATTGCTAAAGAAGCCCTCAAGGTTGACACACAAAAAAAGGATGTAATAGATCCAAATGAAATAATAAATGCTGTTTGTTCTTATTTTAGAATTCCTAAATCTGATATAATTGGCAAAAAGAAAACTAAAATGCTGGTTGAAGCTCGCATGCTTGCCATCTTTTTAATTACTGATATGCTCTCAACTCCATTAGTCACAATTGGACAACTGCTAGGGGGGAGAGATCATACTACTATAATACATTCACGAGATAAAATACAACAAAAAATTAAGGAGAACAAAGAAACATTGATTCAAATTAATGACATAAAATCCCTTTTATCTAAGTAGTGTGTTTAGATAAAAACATAAAAATAATTCTTACTATTTGTAAACATTGAAAATAAAAGTTTTAATTTCTTCTTTCTTATCTGAAGGATTGTTTGAAGAATAATAAAACTTATTTTTATCACTAAATAAATTTAAGTCCAGGAGGACATAATTATGCAATTTAAATGTTCAACTTCAGATCTTGCATCTGCAGCTACTATTATTAGTAAAGCACTTCCATCTCGTGCTGTGCCACTTATCTTAAATGGTATCTTGTTTAAAGCGATAGGCAAAACGATTACTCTAACTGCCAGCAATAATGAATTTACCATTACAAAAGAAATATCTGCACAAGTAAAAATTGAGGGACAAGTTTTAGTTGATGGAAGAACCTTTGCTGAATTTATAAAAAAGGTTTCTTGCGAAGAAGTGGAAATATCTGAAGATTCCTCAACATCAGATGAAAATGATCAAAGAAGATTAAAATTGGTCTATAATGAATCAAATGTTCTTTATCTTTATTGTCTAGAAAACAATTATCCTTCTATAGAAGACAATATAGAAGATTATGATTTAGAAGTTTCACAAGGTGATTTTAAAGAAATTATCGAACAAGGTTCATATAGCATATCAACAGAAGACGCTCGCCCTGCATTAAAGGGCTGTTTGCTTGAGACAAGAGGTGATAACCTTTTATGCGTCTCTTTAGATGGATACAGAATGGCAATAATTAAATGTGGAATAAAAGAGAAAAAGAATGATATAAAAGCTCTTGTGTCTGGCAAAAACCTGGTTGAAGTAGCAAAGGTTCTCGAAAGCAACGAAGAAGAATTAGAAATTAAAAAATCCTCTAGTTTCTTCTTTATAAAAAAGGGGACAACAAAAATAATCATGAGAATTTTAGATATGGATTTTTATGATTATGAAGGAATTATACCAAAAGAATTTAATACGGAACTTCTTCTTTCTAAAGAGCCTCTTGAAAAATGCATAGAAAGGGTTTCTCTTATGTGTAAAGCAGGTGGAAATGATTGTTTAAAAATTAACATTATAGATAATGAAATGAAAGTTTCTACAAGAACTGAAGTGGCAGATATTACGGAAACCGTTAAATTTATTAAAACTGGCTCTGACCTCGAAATTGCATTTAATAACAGATTTTTAAGGGAAGCTCTTTCTAAATGTAAAGATAAGGAAATAAAATTAAAGATTATTTCTCCTGTAAAACCTGTTATTATTGTTCCTGTAGAAGGAGAAAAATTTAAACATATTGTGTTGCCTATAAGATTGTAGTTTTTCTTTAAGTTTTTATAAAAAAATTACTTCCTTGTTTTTTTTGTTTTTAGATGCTTTTTTATAAAAGCATCTTTTTTTTACTCTTTGTATGGGTATGCCTCTTTATCACATATTATTATAAGGTTTGGATTATTTAATAAAGCACTTGCTGGACATTCTATAGTGATTTTTCCATCTAGTAGAATTTTTAATGCTTCTTTTTTCTTTTCTCCTGCTACTAATAATAATATCAAATGAGCATTTAAAATTTCCTCTATCCCCATAGTTATTGCAGAAGAGGGTGTTTCTTCTAAACTTTTAAAAAACCGTGAATTTGCTTTTATTGTGCTTTCTGTTAATTTTACTATATGAGTCTTACTATTAAATTCTGTTCCTGGTTCATTAAATGCTATGTGTCCATTTTCTCCTAATCCCAAAATTTGAATGTCTCTTTTGTAATTAGATAGTAATTTAGAATAACTTAAACAGGATTGTTTTAGGTCTTTATTATAGACGTCTGGAAAAAATGTATTTTTTAAATCTATATCCACTTTGCTAAATAAATTTTCATTCATAAAACTTTTATAGTTTCTTGTATCTTCTTTTGATAATCCAATATACTCATCTAAATTAAAGGTTTTGGCATCCTTAAAAGAAATTTTTCCTTCATTAAAAGAATTTACCAAGTTTTTGTATAATCCAATAGGTGTTGAACCTGTTGCTAATCCAAAAATAGGTTTTTCTTTAAGTTTTATTGCTTCTAAAAAAACACTCTCTGCTTCTTTCGATAAAATCTCATAATTGTTAACTACTTTTACCCGCATTCAATACATCCTTAAAAATAATTTATACTTTATAATAACATAAAAATTTTTATTCAAAAAATAAATTTTCGATATACTCCACTTTTTTGAATATACTCTGGTTTTTAGTCTTTAAATGTTGTTATTTAAAATTTATATCATAATATTGATATTAAATTTTTGCTATGATTTTCTTTTGTTTAGCAAAAAGGTTCAAATGTTTTTTTAAAAATATATAATCTCAAATTGTTTTTTAAACTTTTATACAGACAGTTTTTTATATTAATCGCTACTAAATTAATTTCTTTTTTGTTTTCTTTTCAACATATTCTTTATTTCTTCTACATATAAAATACCTAAACCATAAATTGTTTTAATGGTTTTTTTATAATCTTTCTAAATATTGTTTTCTCTTTTTCTCTTTTCTTCTTTTTTTGTAAACAATAACTCAATTACCAAATTTTTGATGTGGACAATGTTTATAACTCTATAGGCACTTATCCACATACTATCCACATCTAAAAGACGTTTTTTTTTATACAAAAACAAGTTTTTATTATTATTTTCAACAAAAAAAACACTTATCCACTTTTACACATAGCTTATTATTATTATTACTAAATAATATAAAATATTATTAAAAACAAAATAACAAATTTATAAAACTTACAAGCTCTACTACTACTAAAATTTAATTAGCTATTAACACATTCTTAAAACACTATATAAAAATAAAATTGTGTTTTAAGAGCAAAAAATGTACATTAATAGAATAGCTAGTAATAATTAAATTTAAATAAATTACGAGGATGAGACAATTATATAAAAGCCATGAGATGTTTTTATTGATGGTAAGGTACTATCATTTATGTTTAAAGTTAACAATTAAAGACTTAAACAGAATATATAACTTTTTAGATTGCAGAAAAATAAGTAAAATTTAATTTGACTAAATATAAAATATTGTTTATAATGTAACAAGCAGAGTAGGTTGGTTGCGTTAAGTGCTGAAAAATGGGATGTTGTTTTCAGACGAAAACCGAGAATTTAAGGTTGCGGTAGCCGATTGCATCCGTTGTAAAATTATATTATAGATTTAAAATTTAGATTTATATTAGTTAGAAATGGAACTCTCTTTTAACTGACATTTAATCAGAGAAAGGAGGTTTTTTTGAAAAAAACAAAAAACAAAAACTATTTGTTAAAATTAGTTTATACAGCTTTTTTATCTGCTCTAAGCGTTGCTTTAAATGCGGTAGAAATTAATATAGTTATAGCAAAAATAACGTTTTCTTATATTCCAATATTTTTAGCAGGATCTTTGCTGGGACCCATATCTGGAATTTTGGTTGGATTTATAGGAGACTCATTAGGCTTTTTATTAAGTCCACAAGGCATTTATTATCCAGTTTTCACAATATCATCCGCATTAATGGGTTTAATAGTTGGTATTGTTTTTAAATATACTAATTTAAAGGAAACAGTTAAGATAGTAGCAAGTTTTATATTAATATTTTTAATTTGCACTATATCAATTAATTCTACAGCTATATATTATTTGTATATAGCAGGAAGCAAGGCTTTTGATGTTTATTTACTCTCTAGACTAGCGACACAGGCCCCCATATTGATTGTTAACACATTATTAGCAATAACAATATATTATCCATTAAAATACAAGGTTTTGCCTTTAACAGGATATAAAGGAATAATAAAGGTTTAAAAAACGAAGGTTTTTTATTAAATTAGGTATTTTAAATATTAAAAAGAAAAGTAATAAAATTAATAAAATTAAAAAATATATAGGAATTATAAATTTTAAAAGTTAAAAAAATTAAATATTAAAGAGTTGAAAAACAAACGACGTTATTTGATGTTTATATAAAAATGTACTTAGTTCCGGAGGACAAATTTATGCAATTTAAGTGTTCTACTATTGATTTAGCATCTGCTTCTAATATTGTGTGTAAAGCATTACCAGCCAGAGTAGTTGCACCTTTTTCATCTGCTATTTTAATAAAGGCAGAGAATAATATTGTTACATTAATAGCAAACAGTCATGATATAACGATTAAAAAAGAAATTAAAGCTTTAGTACAAAACAAAGGACAAGTCTTAATTGAAGGAAAGACATTTTCTGAATTTATAAAAAAAGTTTCTTGCGAGGAAATAGAGTTAGAAGAAAATGAATCTACAGTAGATGAAAATGAAGAAAGAAGATTAATTATAAAATATGATGATTCAAACATACTCAATCTTTCTTGTTTGCCAGACAAATACCCAAAAATAGAAGAAAAAGTCGAATATTATGATATTGAAACATCTCAAATGGAGTTAAAAGAAATATTAGAAAAAGGTTCATATTGTATTTCGGCAGAAGACGCAAGACCAGCATTAAAAGGCTGTTTTCTCGAAACAAAAGATGACTTTCTTACAATAGTTTCTTTAGATGGATATAGAATGGCAGTAGTAAAGTGTAAATTATTAGAAAAAAACAATAATATTAGTGCACTTGTTCAAGGAAAGAGTTTAATTGAAATAGCAAAGGTTTTAGAGAGTAATGAAGAAATAGTTAAAATCAAAAAAACGAAAAACATGATTTATTTTAATGTTGCTACTACTACTATTATTTTAAGAATTATGCAATTAGAATTTTATAATTATGAAAATATTTTACCAAAAGATCATGCAATAGAAGTATTTTTAATAAAAGAAGATTTGCAAAAATCTGTTGACAGGGTTTCTCTTATGTGTAAATCTGAAAAAGACTATTTAAAAATGTACATAGAGGAAAACGAAATTAAAATAACGGTCGTATCAAGTACAGCATCTATTGAAGAAAGAGTAAAATGCAAAAAAATAGGAGAAGACATTTTAATGGCATTCAATTATAAGTTTTTAAGAGATGCACTTTCAAAATGTAAAGATAAAGAAATAAAAGCAGAAATAATATCACCTATCAAACCATTACTATTTGTTCCAATTGAAGGAGATCACTTTAAACATTTAATTTTGCCAGTGAAATTAGAATATTAAAAAACTAAAATTTTCAGTTCAAAGAAAATTTTCAATTCTAAAAGTAAACATTTTTGAAGTTAATTTTGAAACTTCTCTTAGTCTACAAAGTTGGGCTGCAGCCGATTTGTAATCTTTTGTTTGTAGAGAGCCTATAATTTCTCCAAAAATATATTCAATCTCATTTATATTATTATGTGGCAGAAAAGAAACTAAAAATTTGTAATGAGATCTAAACCTTTCTCGTGTAATATAAACATCATCAATATTATAAAAAAAACCATCTACGTTTTCTATAAGAGAGATCCCATCTTCTAATTCAGAAAAAACAGTTTTTAAGTAATAATCGTAAAAAAAGCCACCTATTAAAAGAAAAATAATTAAAAAAACAGATAAGAAAAATTTAGTCTTCATTAAAACTCTCCAAAAAAGAAGAAAAAAACCTTTTAAATTTTGGTTGAACAAAGACCTTGGTTTTTTCAAGTGTAAGCAATAGAATATCCTCTATTTTTAAATTGTGTTTTGATAAAAAAAGAGAAATAATTGATTTTGATAAAGAAAAAAACCTGGCATTTTCCTCTAAAAATTTTCCTTCTAAGACAAGTGTAATAGGTAACGATCTAGGTGGAGAAACCTCATTGTTTTTAAGGACTGTTAACTTGCCTGTGGTTTCTATCAAAGCCATATTGACTTGTTCTATACTAAAACATTCACGATCTCTTAAACTTTCCAAAATATCACATACATTCATGTTCAATTGCTTTAATGCATTATAATCCAATCCATTTTCGTTTATAATAATAACAGGTTTGCCATTAATAAATTTTCTAAAGGGTATTGATTTAGTAGATAATGAACTTATTAAAAAATGTGCGGCAAAGATAACAAGAATAGGAATAAAACCATACATTATAGGTGTTGATATATCTTGCATGGGGACACAAGCAAGTTCTGCCGCTATTAGAGTTATAACAAACTCAACAGGTTGAAGTTCGCCTAATTGTCGTTTTCCCATTAATCGCATAATTATTAAAAAAACAATAAAAATAAATGTTGTGCGTGCAATAACTACAAGCATTTTAATAGTATATAAAGAAGTTAAAATTATATACAAAGTAGCAAAATATTACTATTGAAAAACATTTAATAATTGACAAAAGACAAGCAAAAATCTTATTTTGCAACTAGGTTGGTGTTTTCACATCGAATACAGTTAGTATCTCTCTTTGAGCGACACCCACATCCGAATAAATTTTTCCATAATGCCCAGAATATTTTATTAATGAAATAGTCTCCAATTTTGATAGTATTTCCTTTGCACTTAACTTTTGCAAGTTAGTGCTAGATCGTTTTGTTTTCCTAATTTTACTCAAAATGATTAATGCAAAAAAATGTATTAGCAGTTTCGCGTCCATTACCTCAGTTGAATTTATTCGTAATCGTTGTAAGTCTAATTCATTTTTGCAATCATCAAAGCACTTTTCCACCACATCTCTATTTTGATAAATCCATAATGTTTCTTCTGTAGTCATTTTGTAGTTGGTTAATA